>DBOM01000065.1 GCA_002299965.1 Caldiserica bacterium UBA646
TAATGGTTAGTTTTTTCTTTTTGTTCTTTTTTATCTTCATTTCTTCTCTTTACTTTCTTCTTCCCTTCTCTTTACTTTCTTTTGCTCCCATTTGCTCTTTCATTCTCGTTTGCGGTTTTTATTTCTGCCTTTTATTTTTGTTTCTTCTTTTCGTTTCTTATTTCTGTTTTATTGACTATAATTTTAGCAGAAGGAGGCAAAAATGAAAATTTGTCCAAAATGTGGGAAAGAAAACAGGAACAATTCAGAGTATTGTAAATTTTGTGGAACAAAGTTAAGCATCACAGAAGAAGATTTTAAATGGGTTGTCATCGCAACTACTGAAAACCAATTTGAAGCAGATATCATAAAAAATCTTCTTGAAGCAAACGGCATAGATGTAATGGTAAAAAGACCGGGTGCAGGCATTGGAGGATCTTCTATGTTAAGCAATCCTTTAATGGGAAGTGCAGGAGCCTGGAATGTGCATGTCGCCCAGATAGACATGGAAAAAGCAGAGAAGCTCTTAGATAAAGAAAATATACTTGAAGAGGAGGAAGATAATGGAACTCCTTAAAATGACAACAAAAGAAGTTAGAGAATATCTAAAAGATAAACACACCGTTATCATCCCTGTTGGCGCAACTGAAGAGCATTCTGATGCACTTCCTCTTGGAACTGATACTTTCACTGCAGAAAAAATTGCTATTGAAACAGGAAAAAAAACAAAGACAATCGTAGCGCCCACAATTAGCGTAGGAAATTGCCATTCTGTCACGTACATGTTCCCGGGTACAATTTCTATATCACCTATAACCCTTACAATGGTAATTAAAGATTACCTGGAATCTCTTTACAAACATGGATTTAGAAATTTTCTATTTGTCAATGGACATGGAGGAAATATTGCTCCGATCAGATGTGCCATAGACAGTGTCGTCCCCATTTTCAAAAAATCTCGCTTTGCAGTAGGTTCCTGGTGGCTCTTTAAAGAATTGGAAGAGTTGTATGACCATGCAGGTCATGCAGGGCGAGGAGAGGTATCAATGATACTTTATTTACATCCTGATCTTGTGCATAAGAACCTTTTCACAGAAGAAATAAAAATATTGCCTCCATATTATGTTTCAGAAGACCTGGTGAAAGATAAAATCACAAAAACAGGGATTATAAATGATACGCAAAACGGAAATGCAAAACTCGGTAAAATCCTCTTCGAAAAATCTATAAAGGTTTACATAAGTATACTAAAAAAAATGGAATAGAAATATATTTTGCTTTTCCCTTCTCTAAATAGATTAACACTTAATTTTACCGCCCAATAATTTCTACATAGACAGTCCTTTCGCGCGGCCCATCAAATTCACAAAAAAAGATACCTTGCCAAGTACCAAGTATAATTTTCATATTTTCAACAATAAATGTTCTACTAGACCCAATAATAGCCGTTTTAATATGCGCTGCTGCATTGCCTTCAATATGGGAATAGGCATCGTCCCACGGTACCAACTTGTCAAGAGTTTGTAAAATATCTTCTTTAACGGAAGGATCTGTATTTTCGTTTACAAAAATTGCAGCAGTTGTGTGCGGTACATAAACGGTGCACAAACCATTTTTTATACCACTTGCCTCTACAATCTGTTTCACTTTGAAAGTGATATCTGCAATCTCTGAATGCTTCTCGGTTTTTACACTAATTTCCCACATCTCTATCACCCCCAAAGATTATTTTATTCCTTTTTTTTGTATTTCAAAATATACTTGTACTTTAAATAAATATCTATCTAAAAAGGCATAAAAAATGGTGCAAAAGTATGAATAAGTATTGAAAAAAAAATAAAATCTGCTATAAACTCGCAGGTAAGGTAATTTATTTTCTGCCTTATTAAATCTATCAAAGGGGGTGGCTGAAATGCGCACCGAAGGAAAACATATCCTTATGGATGTTTCTGGATGTAATCCAGAAATACTTAACAATTTAGAATTGTTAAAAAAAATTTTAAAAGAAGCTGCAGAATACGCTAATGCAACTGTATTAGACGTTGCATTCCACCATTTTACTCCTCAAGGTGTAAGTGGGGTTGTAGTTATTTCTGAATCCCATCTCTCCATACATACCTGGCCTGAATATGGTTATGCTGCTCTTGATTTTTACACCTGCGGTGATGCAGACCCTAAAACGGCCTGCGAATACGTAGCAGAAAAATTAAGTGCAACATATATGCAAACAACAGAAATTGAAAGAGGAATGAAAAAAAACGAGAGATACACTCAAGAGGTTGTTAGTAAAAAAGTGAAAGAAAATGGAGAAAAACTATCTGTACTTCCATGATGTTTTCGCCGCTGGCGAAGAACATTTACATGGGATAAAAAACACTATTGTAGCAATTAAAACACCATACCAATTCATTCAATTGGTAGAAAGTTCCTTTTTTGGAAAGATGCTAATTATTGATGGAGATGTTCAATCTTCAGCAAAAGATGAATATATCTACCATGAATCTCTTGTACATCCCGCAATGCTGCTCCACCCAAACCCCAAAAATATTATACTTTTAGGGGGAGGGGAAGGCGCAACACTAAGAGAAGTGTTAAAACATAAAGACATAAAAAAAGTCTTTATGGTAGATATTGACAAAGACGGAATTGACCTTGCAAAAAAATATTTAGGAGAGTGGCACAAAGGGTCATTTGAAAACCCAAAGACAACCCTCATAAATACTGATGCAAGAAAATTTATCGAATCGCAAGTTGCCTCAAATTCTACTGACATTATAATAAGCGACCTAACTGAGCCCTTTGAAGCAGGCCCATCGTATAAACTATTCACAAAGGAATTTTTTGCACTCCTTTTTGACAGACTCACTGAAGATGGTATCTTCGTTCTACAAGCATCAATGCTGAGACCAGTCACTTACAGGATGCATAGAGCAATAAGAAATACTTTAATGCAAATATTCCCAGTGGTAAGAAGCTACTATGTATATATACCAAGTTTTGACACAACATGGAGTTTTGTACTGGCTTCAAAAAAATATGACCAAGACCCCAAAACTGCAGACATCAAAGAGATTGACGAAAAAATACAAAAGAGAATCGAAGGAGAATTAAAATTCTACGAAGGAGAATCACACATGAGAATTTTCTCTCTTCCAAAAGATATAAAAAAAATTCTCGCAGAAAACAAGGAAGAAATTATTACTGATTCTCACCCCTTATCACTCCCAAGAAAAGAGAACATATGATTCTTATACGAAACGGCACATTTTTGACACTTACCGAAAAAAATGTAATCAAAGAAGGGGATCTTATAATAAAAGATTCCCTTATTTCTTATATGGGGCCACAAAAAGAATGGAAAGATAAATTCGATACAGTAATAGATGCAAAAAATCACATTGTGATGCCAGGATTTGTGAACGCTCACGCGCATCTTGCAATGACACTTATGCGTGGTATTGCCGATGATCTCCCTCTACAAAAATGGCTGTTCGATACAATCTTTCCAATAGAAAATAAACTAACCGCTAAAGATATATATTTTGGCTCCCTTCTTGGTATTGTTGAATCAATACGCGCTGGCGTTACTACAGTAGCAGATTTCTACTTCCACATGGAAAAATCTGCGCAAGCAGTAAAAGAAAGCGGTATCCGTGCAAACCTTGGTTTTGGGCTTGCCTCAAAAATTGGTACAAACACACTACAGCTAAAAGCAGCAGAAAAATTTATAAATAGATGGCAAGAAAGTGAAAATGGAAGAATATTGGCAAGCTTTGCTCCCCATGCCCCTTATACCTGCACACTGCAATTCTTGAAAGCAATTAGCAATCAGGCAAGAACAATGAATGTCCTCGTGCAAACTCATCTTCACGAAACAAAGAAAGAGGTAGAAGAATTTAAGAAAAAATATGGAACAACTCCAATAGAAAAACTTGACACAATAGGGTTCTTCAATGCAAAAGTTAACGCTGCACATTGTGTATGGATGAACGATAATGACATAAATATTTTGAAGAATAATAATGTAGGTGTTACTCTAAATCCGCAAAGCAATCTGAAAATGGGCGCAGGAATCCCGTTAATAAATAAAATGTACAATGCAGGACTAACTATTTCTATCGGCACTGACGGCGCTGCATCAAACAATAATTTAGCCCTCATTGAAGATGCAAGATTAACATCTTTTCTTGCAAAAGGTACTTCACTAAACCCTGAACTGCTAAATGCAAAAGAACTGCTTAAAATGGCAACTGTAAATGGTACAAAAAATTTAGGCTTTAGTGATGTAGGGTTACTTAAAGAAGGATATAAAGCAGACATTATCTTGATAGATACTAAAAAACCACATCTTACACCCTTTACTGATCCTTATTCTCTTGTCGCTTATTCTATGTATCCATCCGATATTGATACAGTGCTTATTGATGGAAAAATAGTAATGAAAAACAAAGAAATTCTCACAGTAGATGAGGAGAATATACTCAAAGAAGCAGAATCTTGCTACAAGCAATTACGCATCCCCAACAAATAACAAAAATGTTTTAAAAAAATTCATATTTCCATCACATTTAATATCTACACTAATAAACGGTATTCAAAATACCTTAAGAGGAGAAGTGATAAAAAAATGAAAAAAATATGGCTTTCCTTACTAAGTGTAATATTATTATTCACTTTGACTGGATGTAGTATTATAAAAACTGGCTCAAAAAGTCCCACAACCGCAAAAGATTTAACCACTGTAAAAGTGGAAAGAAAAGATATAGAAAGTGCCGTGAATCTCTCAGGTAGTGTATCTATTGATCCAAAAATTACGATAGTATCTAAAGTTTCGGGCAAAGTAATTCAACTCTTTGCAGAAGAAGGTGATTGGATAGAAAAAGGAGATAAGATTGCAGAAATTGACTCAACAGTACCGCTGCTCAACTATCAGAATGCGTTGAGCAGCTACAATATAACAAAAATCAATTATGAAATTGCTACACAACTGCATAACTCCGAAAACGCAGTTACCCAGGCCGAAGCAAATGTTGAATCAGCAGAAGCTGGATATCGCATAGCAAAGTTAAACCTTGACATAGCTGCAAAAACTGATAATTCTCATATACAGGTAAATCAAGTGGAAGAACAAGTAAAGCAAGCAGAAATTAACCTTGAGAATGCAAAAAACAACCTCTCAACCTTAAAAAGTAGCGACACAACTGATATTTCTATAAAAATAGCCGAGCTTCAACTAAACTCCCAGGAGCTCTCGCTTGCTATTGCACAGTTAAATTTAAAATCCTTAATGGAATCAGGTCCTACAGATGAAGACATAAAGCAAGCAGAAGAACAACTAAATCAAGCTAAAATTAATAACGATACTGCAAAAGAAAGGTTAGAGACAGCAGCAAATAACCCGAATACACCAGATGAAGAAATTAAAATTCTCGAGAACCAGATCTTACTCACCGAAAGCAATATAAAACTTGCAGAGTTAAATCTTGATAGATTAAATAATTATGGAAGCCCATCTGAGGACGATATAGAAAGAGCAAGATATCAAGCAGAACAGGCGAGGATAGCACTACAAGTATCAATAGAAAATTATGAACAGGCAAAGAAGGCAAAGATATCCAGAGATAACCAGATAAAACAAGCAGAAAATCAAGTTAAACTTGCCGAATCGCAACTCACTGTTAGCAACGAAAACCTCAATATAGCAAAAAACAGTGCTTCTGCTTCTTCCGATAGCATTGAAATAAGAGAAACACAACTAACACAAGCAGAGACAAGCTTAAAAATAGCAAAGATAAATTTAGATAACGCAAAGATTCAGACTTCGGTAAATAGCAACGAAATTCAACGAGCAAAATTACAAATGGAACAAGCATACAATACAATGCAAATGTCACTTGATAATTTAAACGATTATACCATTACAGCTCCTATATCAGGCACTATTTTATCGTTAGGTATTCAAGAGGGAGATACAGTATCAATGGGTGCTATCGCTGTAGTAGGCAACACAAAAAACTTTGTAGCAGAAGCATTTTCCGATGAAATTGATGCAGTGAATATAAAGAAAGGTCAAGATGCTATCTTGACCTTTGATGCACTTCCTCATGAAGAAGTTAAGGGTACTGTAGAATACACAGGGAACTCAACAACAGCTGTTTCTGGCGTGCAGGCTTATAAAATCAAAATAAAAATAGATGATTCATCAATAGCTTTAAAGGATGGATTAAGCGTAAATGTAGATATTACTACACAAATGAAAAGCAATGTGCTTGCTGTGCCTATTGAATCGGTTTTTTATCAGAACGGGAAGTATTATGTAGATGTAGTGCAAAGCGACGATACAATACAGCGCAAAGAAGTAGAAACAGGTATCTCATCTGATGATTATACGGAGATTATTTCTGGTCTTTCTGAAGGAGACACAATCCTTAGAGTACCTTATAACTCAGTGTTTACCGAAGTTGAGGGAATAAAGATGCCGGGCGGAAAATAAAAAACTAGGTAGAGAAAAAGGTGGATAACCATGAATGAAATTATAAGAACAGAAAACTTAACAAAAACTTATCGCCTTGGTGAAACAGGTGTAAAAGCATTAAGAGGAGTTTCTATAAATATTAGTAAAGGAGAACTTGTTTCAATAATAGGCCCGTCAGGTTCAGGAAAATCCACCCTCATGCATCTTCTTGGCTGTCTTGATACGCCGACAAGTGGAAAATATTTCTTAGAAGGAGAAGATGTTTCTAAACTAAACGATATACAACTTGCAAATATAAGGAATAAAAAAATAGGTTTTGTGTTCCAAATGTTCAATTTGTTACCGCATCTTACTGTACTAGATAACATAATTCTTCCTGTCGTATATAATGCAAAAAGTAATCTTAGAGAGGCAGAAAGAAAAGCCATGAAACTTTTGGAAAGTGTAGGAATAGAAAAAAGAGCAAAACATCTTCCTGCGCAACTCTCCGGAGGAGAAAGACAGAGGGTAGCCATAGTACGGGCATTGATTAATGACCCTCTTATTGTTTTTGCAGATGAACCTACGGGCAATTTAGATTCAAAAACAGGACTTGAGATAATAAAAATTCTTAAAGAACTGAATGAAGAAAAAGGAGTTACCGAAATTATCGTAACTCACGACCCTTCTATCACGCAATTTACGCATAAAATTATACACATAAGGGATGGCTTTATAGAGAAAGAAATAGAAAATGGACATGTAGCAAATGCAGAGGAGATAAAGAAATGAAAATTGCAAGAATAATAAAAATGTCGCTTAATTCTCTAAAAATTAATAAGATGAGAACGTTTCTTTCTATGCTGGGCGTTATTGTAGGTGTTGCATCGCTTATTCTTATTACTTCTGTTGGATATGGTGCTCAATACAGTATTCTTTCAAATATTCAATCACTCGGATCAGACGTAATTATAATTACACCCGGGCAAAAAACAAATTTATTTAAAGCAGCAATGTCAGGAACAAGTACAGTTCTAAAACCTCTTACGTATGAAGATGTAAAATACCTTAAAAGAAAATTGCCCGATGCACGAATTTCACCAGAGAGTCGCATAGGCACTGATGTGAAGTATGGGAACTCAACAGTTTCCACAACCAGTGTAGGAACAAATGCTGATATATTCCTTGTATCAAATTACAAGATAGATTCGGGTAGAGCGTTTACTGATCAGGATATTAATGGCTACAGAAATGTGTGTATTTTGGGTGCCACAACAAGAGATAATTTATTTGGTAATGTAGATCCAGTAGGCCAAAATGTAAAGATAAATAACATAAAATACTTGGTTATAGGTGCGTTAAAACCGATGGGTTCAATGGGGATGATGAACTTAGATGATATTATTGTGATGCCTATTACAACACTTCAAGCACATACAAGAGTAAAAAGTGTCCAGGTGATTTACGCAAAAGCAATGGATGACATGCCAATGGATGTCCTGGGAGCGCGTATTAAAAGCCTTCTTCTTGTACGTCATGGAACGGAGAATTTCTCAATAAATAACGAACAACAATATATAGATCTTGCGAAAACAGTAACAGATACTTTTACCCTTATGCTAACAGCAATAGGGTCAATTGCGCTTATCGTTGGAGGAATTGGCATTATGAATATTATGCTTGCATCTGTTGCTGAGAGAACACGAGAAATTGGAATACGCAAAGCAATAGGCGCAAGAAATATTGATGTTCTACTTCAGTTCCTTATGGAATCTACATTTATATCTGGAAGCGGAGGTATAATAGGGATTATCATCGGAGTAACACTCTCATTACTTGTTCCGCAGACTTTTATACCTACACACATTACAAGTACATCAATTATAATTGGGTTTAGTATAGCTGTTCTCATCGGTATATTTTTTGGCGTTTATCCTGCACGGAAAGCTTCACTACTGAATCCAGTGGAAGCATTAAGGTATGAATAAAAAGTAGAGGATAACAATTTTGATTATGCCGCAGTCACTGTTCACAATATAAAATTCGTGTTCAAAAGCAAAACGTTTGAGCTTCCTCTTTATCTATATAATGAAGAAACAATGTTCACAATTGAAGCAATAGATAAAGCAGGAAATAGTAGTAAATTAAGCGGTATTATTAAGTAATCTTAAAAAATAATTGAAAATTATTCAAGTTCTGATAGAATAATTTTCATGAAAGAATGGATCTACTTAATTTTTATAACATTTCTTCCTGGAATTGAACTAAGAGGTTCAATTCCGGTGGCTATTTTACACTACAATAAAAATATTTTTCTTAGCCCTGCAATAATAATTTGTGTGAACATATTACTAATACCTATTGTTTTTCTGATATGGCAACTGATAATATTTCTCGCTGGGAAAATAACCATCGTTGATAAATATCTCACCCATGTAAGAAAAAAAGCAAGACCGCTAATTGATAAATACGGATTCTGGGGACTTGTCATTTTAGTGGCAATCCCACTGCCAGGCACCGGAGCATACACTGGCGCACTCGCAGCAGAGCTTTTTGCTATGAAGAAAAGAAAAGCTTTTCTTGCAATAGGACTGGGCGTCATCATCGCAGGAATAATTATTACGCTTGCTTCAATCGGAACAATTCCCTTAAAAGGAATAAACAGATAAATGTCTTATCTAAAAAAGCTTAAAAGTGTCCAAAAAAATGCCCGCCTTTATCTAATGAGTAATCTCCTGGCAGCAATAGGATTTAGCATTTTCTTCGTTATATTTAATATATATCTTCGTAAAATAGGAATTAGCACTACACATATAGGCATGATAAACGCCGCTTTCCCATGGGGCCTAGCTTTTTTTATTTTTATCTCAGGTATCATTTCTGATAATATTGGAAGAAAAAAATCCTTCATATTGGGTATATGGATTGAGACCATCATGCTCTTGCTCTTAATTCTCACCAAGAACCCTTACTTAATGATGGGGGCGGCATTTTTCCAGGGTATGGGTTCTTCTTTTTTTATCGTTTCTGAAGCACCATTTCTCACGGAAAGCAGCTCAAGTTTTGAACGCACACACTTATTCAGCTTTTCTTTTTCGGCACTTATTATAGGTGACTTTATCGGCTCACTTCTTAGCGGTTTCTTGCCTGGTATCCTCAGTAAATCAGAAATAATAGGAATGAAATACACTCTATTCACTGGTATTATAATCCTCTTTGCATCTTCTTTTTTTCTGTATCAATTGAATGAAAATTGGCAAAAGACAAAGAAAAAAATTAACTTCAACATGCTTTTTGAACCTTTTAAAACATTAAAAAAAGATTATAAAAAATTGAAAATAGTTATTATATTCGCAGTCACCAATCTCATGTTAGGTGCCGGAGCTGGCCTTGTAATACCGTTTTTCAACCTGTACTTCAAAGACAAATTTCAACTCCCTATAAGTTCTATAGGGATTATTTTCTCCATCGGAAGTATTGTCACGGCGACAGGGACATTAATAGCCCCTGTGGTTAAAGAGCGTTTTGGGGCAATAAAAGCCATTGTTCTCATGCAGGCTCTTTCGCTGCCATTCATTCTTGTTCTTGCTTTTACTAAAAAAACTTACCTTGCCATTACATCATATTTTACAAGAGGCGCGCTCATGAACGCGGCAGTACCTATTAATCAAAACACTTATATGGAACTGGTTCCCGAGGACATCAAAGCATCAGCAGTAAGCCTTACAGAAATGTCATGGAATATTTCCTGGGGAATTGCTGCTTCCATTTCGGGTATCCTTATAGGACGGTTTGGATATACGCTACCTATTCTTCTTATGTTTGTTTTTTACTTCTCTGGAGTTTTGTTCTTCTACATAAATATGCGAAATTACAAAATAATCGATGAAAAGAGAAGTTAAAGTAGGGTTTACCAGCCAACTTTTTGCAAATCTTGCACTCTTTACACCCCATCTTTTTATTCCACAACTTGCAGACTCATTTGGCGCAACAAAATTTGAGATAGGGCTTCTCTCTACATTCTTCTCTGCTACCATTTTCCTTTCCTCCTGGTTTTTTGGAAGAATCGCTGACCGAATAGGTAGACGAAGAATTATAATTATTGGATTCCTCGCATCTTCCATCGCTTTTACACTTGGATACTTTGCCAGCAATTATACCGAATTACTTCTCATTAGAATTTTAGGGGGTGCCACTGCAGGTATTTACCCCGGAGCACTCACAGCATATATATATGAAAATAAAGGCACAATGGGAAAATTCTCATCATTTGGAGCAATTGGCTCTGCTATTGCTCAATACATATCAGGCGTTGTAGCGACTCTATTAGGTTTACCATATTTATTTATTATCAGTGGAATTTCATTTTTTATCTCGCTCATCTTTATTGTAGCTGGCATCAAAAAAGAGGAATATATAGCAATCAACATACCGCTTTTCCCGATCAATATAATTAAAAAGAACAAACATATATACATCCCCCTATTTTTAAGACATATGGGTGCTACAGGGATATGGGCTTTTTGGGTGCTATACCTGGGCCAGATAGGAGCAAACAATTACTGGAAGGGAATTTTATTTACATTTAACTACGCCACACAATTCTTGGTAATGTATTTTATTATGGATAAAATTCCAGGAAAAAAATCGATAGGATGGGGGCTTATTCTATCCGCAGCAATATTTTTATATTTTACTATTGTCCCTAATTACCTCTGGATCATCCCAGCAATGATTGCAACAGGATTTGCATGGTCATTTCTTTTTACGGGCTCACTAAAAGAAATTACTGAAAAAAATGAAGAAAAAGCAACAGCATCAGGACTAATTCAATCCGCAATAAGTCTTGGAAATATTTTTGGCCCCCTCGTAGCAGGGATTATTGTAACTCTTACAGGCACGTACAAAGGAATAATGTACTTAGCCTTCTTTCTTACGATTATAGCTTATGTATATTACTCTGTACAAATAAAAAAAGCTTAAGTTCCTCTGTCAATTGTTCAACAGTAAACTTTTTTAATCATTTTTTCCAAAAAATCATCATTACTCTTATGCTGTAAATACTATATAAAGAGACTCTTTCCCTTTTGCCTTTGCACTTTGTAAATAAAATAAACTTCAACGCCCTTTCAATTTATTTTTGAGTTTCTTCATTACAAAATATGCGCTTGTCATTTCATCTGCCTTCAATAGATACAATACTATAAGGTAGGCAAGTGAGAATAAGATAAGAGAAGCAAAAAAATTCATCGCAACATACCAGTTTATCGCAGGCAAAAAACTTTCGATTCTTCTAAAAGAATAATACATTATAATAATTCCAATAACTGAACCTGCTAAAAATTTTGAGATAGAAATAACAATCTTCTTGCTACCAAGAGACCCTACCTTTTTTCGAAGGAAGAAAAGAAGAAGAAACATATACAGATACAATCCAATACTTACTGCAAGTGCAATACCTGCATGTGCATAAACTTTTACAAGCATTAACATAACTACAATATCAAAAACAGCTACTACAAGAGAAATGATAGTAGGCGTCCACATATCTTTCATCGCAAAAAAAACACGCATGGAAACAACGGTAATCATTGCAGCAAATATCCCCAGAGAATAAAATTGAAAAGGTAGTGCAGTAAGTGCAACTGCCTCCATTCCAAATACACCCCGTTGAAAAACAATAGTCACAATAGCCTTATCAAATACAATAAATATAAACATAATAGGAACGATAAAAAAAGATGCAAATCGGATACTTTTTGAAAAAATATTACCTAACTCTTTCATATCCTTTTTCGCTGCAGCCTCCGAAAGAAAAGGATAGTAGGATGTTGCAAGTGGCACTGTAAGTATTCCAAGAGCAAATTGTCTTAGTTTATTCGCATATCCAAGAGATGCAATGCTTCCCTCCCTAAGATGAGAGGCAATATTATTGCTCACTACTGTCACAACATATCCAGAAAATTGCTGTATAATTAAAGGCATCGAAAGAATAACTAACATACCAAGAACTGTCCCCTTCGGATTAAAATTCCAGGAAAACTTAATGGACAAAGCACGTCTCGTATAAAACAGCATTACAAATGCTTGAATCACAGAACCTATTAACATACCTGCAGTATATGAAAATACTCCTAAAGAATTGTGCCAGAAAAGAAGTCCAGCTATTATTGACACATTCAGAATAAGAGGAACAAGTGCAGTAATAAGAAAATTTTTATGTGCCTGGGAAACTGCATAAAGAAAATTTGTAATGGCCCAGAAAAAAGAAATGATAGCAAAGAAATCTACAAGCCTTGCTGTAAGGTTAATAAGAGAATATTCGGTAAATCCAGGAGTAAGTACATGCACAATCTGAAAGGAAAATACACCCAGTAAAAGCATAGAAAAAAATAAACCCACTAAAAAATAACTAAAAACAACATTAAAATCCCTGACAGTCTTTTCCCGACTTCTGTTCAGAGCTTCAATAAATAAGGGGATAAAAGACAGCGCTATTGCACTTGAAACAATATTCTGCACAACAAAAGTAATGGGAAGTGTCGCATTCAAAGCATCAGCTGCATGAGTTGTGCCAAAATAAGCACTGAATAATATATCTCGAGAAAGCCCCAGTAATCTGCTGATAAAAGCAGAAGCCATAAATATTATAGATGCTTGTACGGCACCCTGTTTAAGATATTTTTTAACGTTCATTAATAAAGTATTTTTTGATAAATGGATAGAGAATAATGACAGCAGCTATCGCTAGAAAAATCCCGAATGCAAAACCCCATAAAGTTCGATAAAAAGAAATCAGAAAAGTTGTACGCAAATGGGAAAATGTATCAACAATAGAAATTGAACCCATTATCCCAAGAAAAGAAAAAAGTAATAACCATTTTTTACGCATTAAATACGCAGCAAAGACCATAAGAAACACAGCAGGATATCCTATTAAAAATTCTTTTACTCTGGGACGTGCTATAATCGTCTGCTCCAAAAATGCTCTGAATTTTAGTTCAAGCGACGAAATAGTTACACCCGTATTCCCAGATCGTAAAATATACATAAGAAAGATGCCTGCAATAAGGACAATAACAACAACATGTCCTCCTTTCACTGTAATATCCCAAACTTTTTTCATTTCATCAACCACGCTATAATGCGTTCCAGAGATATATTCATTGTCAAAATCCGCGCCAAATACATAAAGATAGTTTATAATAAGAAAAATAAACGGCGAGAGGTAAAGCACTTTTACCCCCCGAAACATATCTAAATTTAAAAGATAGGAACTGCCAGACAGTACCGCCCCAACCAATAAACCTCCAACAAGTGATACAATAAGCATAAGAAATGAAATTGTAAATCCATTTTTCATAATGTCTGGAAGATGAAATTTTCTCCCTCCATAACTCTTTTTTACAGCCAAAAACATGATAAGCGAAAAGAAGCCTGTGATCAAAACCGCAGCAGCAAGTGCTGTCAATTTTTCCATCATATTTTGTGAATAAAAAAGTAAAGAAATCCCCATTAGTAACGGGACAAAAAAACAGACAAGTGTGGATTTTTGTGAAAGGTTCAAAATAATTTTTATATACAACACAAATAAAGCAATTACACCAAGATAGATTAAAAATACCACAATCCAATTTACACTCACTTCATCAATAGGATGCGGCATCCCGAATTCCATCCCTTTCTCTTGCCATAGAGTTACAAGTTTATTAATATAATATTTATTTGTAGAAAGATTTTGTTCATAGCTTGCCCCGATCCCAATAATAGGTTTCACATATATCACTCTGATATTCCTGTCTGGAATGGAGCGAAACCATCTATTAAAAATTTCTACAGCTGTAAGTTTTACCTGCTCTGCAGGATATATGGAATATACCCTTACTACATAGTAGTGTACTTTCTGGATAAAAGCGGAAAGTCCTTCTTGATTATAAATACCTTTTTGAATAGGGGACTCTATTATATAAGTTAATATACGACTCTCATTAAATAAGTCCGCAAGCTCGTCAATCCTATCTGGATAACCGGTAATGACAGTTCCATAAAACATCACTGATTCAATATTAAACTCTTCAATTGTGCTGATCAGCGTTTCAACATTTCTGTTGCCAGGAGAATATCGAGGCCTTAAAACAACTTGAAAGCCCATATCTTTAATTTTTTCAATCTTTTCATTATCAAAACCAACGCCATACTCAACAGCAGTTAAAATGTCAGAATGAATAATTACCGCATAAACTCCATCGCCATCAATAAATCCTGTCTCTTCAGAAAGATTGTCTAGCATTCTCTCTGCCAAATCCTTGTCCTCGGTCAGTACAACAACAAAAGAGGGTTGAATTATATCTCTATGCTTATCAACCTCAAGTTTATTCCTTAAAATATTATTAAAAGAAGGCGCAAGGAGATCGCTACCGTTAAAAAAGGTTATTTTCCCTTCGCCATAAAGAGTTTCAATACAATCTTCTACAACAGCAACTGAAGTAGCGCCTGTTTCCTTCATTTCTTTAATGACATCATAAACGTTTTGCCCATTTGTTGCAGAGAACAGATAGAAATCTGGATAATCAAGGGACACATCAATTGTATTTTCCTTTCTCTCTGCATTAACCCTTATAGTTACCTGAAACAATGAAACAATAATAGATAAAACAATAAAAAATAAAAGGATTTTTTCTATCTTATTGGTTTTCATATTTTTCCCCTTACATCCTTTCTTTTTTCTCAATTCCCATAAGATCCATTAAAAACGACAATACATTTAATGCATTATAAACAAGTGAAAATCTTGGTTGCACATACCTTTCCGAAGAAAGAATATTATAGTTCTGATAAAAAGTATTGATTTTTTTACAAAGTTCTATTGTTATAAAAGGTATTCTATGTACTGAATATTTCCTCGCTACATTTTCAAGTTCTCTCTCTAAATACATAAAATGGTTTAACAGAGCTTTTTCATCACTACTCTCAAGTAACGATAAATCTGCTTCATCAATACCTCTGTACCGAATACCTTTTTCTTTACCTTTTATTAAAATACTCTTTAAGCGTGCATACGTATATTGCACATAATATACAGGGTTATCGATAGACTCTCTCTTTGCAAGATCTAAATCAAAATTAAGATGCGTATCACTGCTCTTTAAAAGAAAAAAGAAGCGAGCAGCATCCTTCCCCACTTCATTAATGAGCTCTTCGAGAGTAACAAAAGTACCTGAATGTTTTGACATCATCACTTCTTTTCCGTTTTCAAAAAGATGAACAATTTGATATATGACAATGTCAAGAAAACCTTCAGGTAATCCCATCCCTTGAATGAGAGCCTTCATCGGAGTAATGTGCCCAAAATGATCAGCGCCCCAAACATCAATGACTTTTCTAAAACCACGGTCCCACTTGTTTTTATGATATGCGGCATCTACTAAAGTATAGGTAGGCTCTCCTGTCCCTCGTACAAGTACTCTGTCTTTATCATCACCAAACAGAGTAGACTGGAACCAAAGAGCATCATCTTTCTCATACGTATATCCAGACTTCTTAAAAATTTCAGTTACCCTGTCCACTTCGCCGCTGGAATATAAAGAGGATTCATAAAACCAGCTATCAAATACTACCCCAAATTTTTCAAGCACCTCTTTAATACGGCGCATCATCTTTTCTTCGCTTATCTTCTGAATTTTATCGATGAGTGGATGGCTTTCTCCGTTTAGCAAGCTATCGCCATAATCATTTAATATCTCTGTAGCTATATCCTCAATATAAGCACCTTTATACGCTTCTTCAACAGGTTCTGCTTTTTTTCCTAATTTTTCCATATAGTAGTATGCAATGGATTTTGCAAAAAGGTTCATCTTGCTCCCTGCATCGTTTACATAGTATTCTTTTATTACATCAAATCCTTCTATTTTAAGTAAATTGCCAAGAACATCCCCGATAATGCCGCCTCGTCCATTTCCTACATGCAGAGGTCCGGTAGGGTTTGCGCTGACAAATTCTACTTGAACCTTCACACCATTTCTTTCTTTATAAAAATATTTCTCGCCTTTTTCCTCTAACTCCTGCAAGAAATCCCTGTACACAGATGGTGTAAAAGAGAAATTCAAGTATCCAGGCTTTGCAACAGAAATTGATGTAAAATAAGGAAAATTTAAATGTTTAGAAATTTCCTCGGCTATGGAAAATGGTGATTTGTGCAATGTCTTGGCTAAATCAAATGAAACAGTCGTTGAAAAATCTCCAAACCCTTCAGGCGAAGGAGCAAGTAGCACATCAGGAATTTTTGAAATGCCAGGATATATTAACTGTATTACATCTTGAATAATTTTTTCTAAGTTATCTATCCTCATTTATTTCCTTAAATATTAATGTTGGATTTCTTACTGCAAGCACTTCATCAGGTCTACTAACAGGCGTCGTATGAGGTGCTTGTTTAACAATCTCTGCATTTGTCTTTATCTCTTCAGCTATTTTAATCATTGCGTCAATAAATAGATCAATATTCTCTTTTGACTCTGATTCAGTTGGTTCAATCATAATAGTTTCTTTGGCATATGGCTCAAAGTGAGGAAAATAAATTGTAGGAGGATGAAAACCATAATCCATAAGCCTTTTTGCAATATCAAGCGTTTTCACACCATACTCCTTATATTCCCGTCCTGTAAGTACGCATTCATGCATACAGAATCGATCGTAGACAGGCTTATAAAATTTCTTTAACTTACTCATAACATAATTTGCATTGATAATACTTGTTTCGGCTGTTTCTTTAAGCCCTTCATCTCCCATAGAAAGAATCCACATATAAGCCTTGAGAAGCACAGAAAAATTACCAAAAAAAGCTCTTAGTCGACCAATACTCTTTTCACCTACATCCTCAAAAAAATATTTCCCCCCGTTATAAGAGACAATAGGAGTCGGCAAATACTGGATGAGGTGTTTTTTTACTCCAACAGGTCCAGCACCCGGCCCTCCTCCTCCGTGCGGAGTAGAAAATGTTTTATGCAGGTTTAAATGAGCAATATCAAAACCAGCATCACCCGGTCGCGCAATGCCAAGCAAGGCATTGAGATTAGCTCCATCGTAGTAAAGAAGCCCGCCTTTACTATGCACAACTTTAGCTATTTCTTCTATATTTTCATCAAAAAGTCCAACTGTATTAGGATTTGTAAGCATCAATCCTGCTGTATCTTCATCCATTAATTTACGCAACTCTGCTAAATCAATGCCTCCCCTCTCGTTCGACTTCACCTCGACCACGTTAAAGCCAGCCATAGCAGCAGATGCAGGGTTAGTTCCATGAGCAGAATCAGGAATAAGCATTTTATGGCGAAGTTCTCCCCTGTCCATAAAATATTTACGCATAATCAATACCCCTGTAAGTTCACCATGAGCACCAGCAGCGGGAGAAAGAGTAAATTGATCCATACCGGTAATCTCAGACAAATATTGATTTAACTCATACATTACCTGCAAGCTCCCCTGAACAAAATCTTCATCAACACACGGATGTGCATAGATAAAATTATCAAGTAAAGCAAGATGCTCATTAAGTTTTGGGTTATATTTCATTGTACAAGAACCAAGAGGGTAAAAACCGTCATCCAACCCATAATTAAGTTTGGAGAGTGCCGTAAAATGCCGTACTACACCCACTTCTGAAACTTCAGGAAGTTCTTTTTTAGTACGTGATAAAGCATACTCCGGAATACAATCTTTAAGAGAAATTTCTTTATACGAATCTTCCCTTAAAAAATAACCCTTTCTTCCCTTTACGCTTTTCTCATATATAAGTTTCAACATGACACCCCAAGTATTTCAGCTATCCTATCTAACTCTTCCCGTTTAAAAATTTCTGTAGCGGTAAATAACAGGTAATTTTCACACTTTTTATAGAATTTATCAACACGAAGTGGCGAAACAAATGATTTACTGGATAATCTATTTTTCACTTCACCAATATCTATTTTGCTCTTTACAACAAATTCATTAAAGAAAGGGTATTCAAAAACCTCAAAATTGTTTGTTTCAGCGAGTTTTCTTTGTAAATAGTGAGTAGCTTTTGTATTAAGTAGAGCAACCTGATATAACCCATTCTTTCCTAAAAGAGACAAATACACATTTGCGGCTACAATATTTAACGCATGATTTGAACAAATGTTAGATGTCGCCTTTTCCCTCCTTATATCTTGCTCTCTCGCTCTCATTGTCATTACAAAAGCACGTTTCCCGTTCTTGTCCACCGTTTCTCCCGCTATCCTGCCAGGCAATTGTCTTAAGAACCTCGTCTTAGTTGCAAGATATCCGTTATACGGACCTCCAAAATTCAAATCCATACCAAACGATTGAGATTCCCCGGCAACAATATCCACGCCCATATCAGCAGGCGCAATAAGCAATCCCAAAGAAATACTTTCTGCAATAGACTGAATAAGTAAGGCGCCAGTATCATGTATTTCAGAAGCAATAGCAGCAATATTTTCAATGCCCCCAAAAAAATTAGGACTTTGTACAACTACCGCTGCTGTATTAGCATTTAACAAATTCTTCAGGTCAAAAAAATCAGTACATCCTTTATCAAACGGGAGCTCAATAATTTCTATATTATGAGGTTCAGTATAAGTATTAATTACTTCTCTATAATGCGGATGTAGAAGAGAAGAAACTATTATTCTATTCTTATGAGTAATCCTTACCGCCATAAGCACTGCCTCGGCAACAGCAGATGCTCCATCATAAAGGGAAGGCACAACAACATCCATTCCAGTAAGTCTTGCAAGATGTGTCTGAAGCTCAAACATAGATTGTAAATTTCCTTGACTAACCTCTGGCTGATAAGGCGTATAAGATGTATAAAATTCTTCTCTTGAAACAATTGCCTTAACAACTTCCGGTATATAGTGTCTATACGCGCCTGCCCCGATAAGAGGTTTAAAAGAAAAAAAATTCACGTTCTTCTCGGCAATCAAGTGTACCCACTCCCTTATCTCTTCCTCATCAAAAGGCCCGGGTATACTTAAAGCTCTTTTCAATCTTATATTTTCAGGAATATCTCTTATAAGTTCATTAAAAGAAGAAACGCCTATTTCCTTTAACATCCCCTTTTTCTCGTTATCTGTATTCGGGATGTATTTCATTTTATCACTCTTTCCGATATTCTGAATATTCCTTATCGCTCATCAAATTACTTACTTCATTAGGATCCTTAACCTTTATCTTCACTATCCACCCCTTGCCGTAAGGGTCCTGGTTGATGATTGACGGAGTACCAACAACATCTACATTTACTTCAATTACTTCTCCTGAAACAGGGGCATTCAAATCTGAAGCAGCTTTTACAGATTCGATTGTTATAAATACTTCACTTTGCTTCACTTTCTTTCCTTTGGCTACTTCTTCAATGTATACAATATCCCCAAGCTTATCCTGGGCATAATCAGAAATGCCAACTGTCGCGATATCCCCGTCTAAACTTACCCACTCATCTGACTTTGTATAAAAAATACCTTCCTTTAATTTATAGCCCATAATAAATACCTCCAACTAGAAAATTTTTATATTCTACTACAAAATCGTCAAATTCTCAATACAGATTCTTTGAAACACGAATAAATTCTTCGAGAGAAAGATTTTCCCCACGAATTTCGATGGGCAAACCAGTATTAATAATTGCATTTTTTAAAATATCCCCATCAAAATCTTCCTTTAATGCATTAAATAGAGTCTTTCTTCTTTTAGAAAATGCTCCTTTAACTACACGAAACAATAAGTCCTCGTTTACAGATCGGATATCTGTCCTCCTCACAAAATTAATAAGCGTAGAGCTCACAAGAGGCATAGGATAGAAAAAATGAGGGGGAAATGTTTTCAAGAATTGTTTCTTAAAAAAGAAGTCTGAAAATATAGTAATGGACCCGTAATCTTTATTGCCCGGACTAGCAAGAAGTCTTTTAGCAAACTCTTTTTGAAACAACAAAACTGCTCTATTTATTGTCTTAGTTTTTGCAATTTTTACAATAAGAGGGGAAGATATATTAAAAGGAATATTGCCAAATAATTCTTCAACATCCCACTGTGAAAAATCAACCTTTAACGCATCCTGCATCACAATTTCAATATTTTCATAGCAGACATCTTCATAATATGGTTCAAAACGCTTGTCTTTTTCTATCGCAATAATTTTTTTTGCTCTCTCTGCAACAGAATTCGTAATAAAAAGAAATCCCGGACCAATCTCTAAATATGTCTTGTCACTCGCAGGATTTATTGCATCTCTAATATAAAAAATGGCAGAACGATCTATAAGAAAGTTCTGCCCCAATCGCTTTGAAGGGTAAAGAGAATATTTTTTTATCAGTAATCTAATCTGCTTGGAAATTTCCATTTGCCTGGAAGCAAGTAGACGGTAACTGCTCTTCTACCCCATTGTAATGCATCCTCTGTTGAATAAAAAAAGACATCAATGATATTCCCTTTTATTGCGCCACCGGTATCCCCTGCAACAGCATACCCGTATCCCTCTATATAAAGGAGACTTCCCAATGGGATCACATTGGGATCTACAGCCACAACACCAACTCCGCTCCTTAATCCAGTTGCTGTAACCCAGGGATTACCATCTGTTTCTATAACACGTGGAGAGTAAGCAGTTGAAACCATTGCATATTTTTTTAAATACTCACCATTAAAAGAAGCTTGTCCTACTTCATATAATTGAGATACTGCTGGCTTAACAACTTTTTCACTTAATAATTCATCTGTAATCTTTTCCCCGCCAAAATAAACAGTATAAAATTCTTTTTCAAGTATTCCATCCGCACCATTTCTAAATTTTACAACCTTTTCTTTTTCAAGAAGTCGATTTTCCCTATAAACTACTGTAAATGGAATAACAACTTCGACTTTTCTAACAACTTCTACATAATGCTTTACAATAATTTCTTGGTTATCATAAATTTTACTTTCTAGATCAAAATTTACATAGTCCCTGTTTCCAATATCAATATTCTTCTCATTGAGTAGCTCCTGAACAGTCTTTTTTTCTGTAAAAAATGACAATTTTTTCCTATCCACCATCAAATGTACAGGTCTTGTTCGCCCAATAACAATTTCGCCCCTGTAAAGTGTTTCGACAAGTCCGGGAATTACAACATCATTCTCTCCTATGCCTATTTCTGCTTTGATCAGTATTTCATTGACAGTAAGAGTTTTTACAGAAAAAACCCGAGTTACATCAGCGCCATCAACAATTGAATAGGAGCGAATAAAAAACAATGAGCAAGAAAAAAGGACAAAGACAGAAAACAATATAATCTTACTAATTTTTTTCATTGCTTTTTCTCTCCTTAAGCTGCTTTTCGATTGATTCAAGCCGCATATCTATACCTTTTAAGGTGCGAAGAAGTTCCCCCATCCAATCAATATCAAAATCACGCATTGAAACAGGAGTTAATTCGTCAACGTCTTCTAATTCATCCATCTCTAACCCATTAATTTGAGCTACAAGTGAAAGCTTGTTTTTCGCAATAAGCTCATTTTTTGCCGAATTTCCAACAAGTCGCGTAAGAAAAATTGTAGGGAAAAAATAATAAACCCCTCCGTCATCTGTTATAAGATTTGCCCCTTCACAAAAACTTATAAGCGACAATGGAGAAATTTGAAGTATATTTCCATTACTTAAAACAAAAAGTATAGATAGCTTCTTTTTGTCATTATTTTTAATACGTGCAAACTGAAAAATCATCTTTTTGCTTATTTTAATTCCTTCGTCCCAGAAAATTTGTCTTGCTATCTCAGGAAATGCCTTTTTGAACTTCTTATCAACCGTTTTTACAAAGTGAACAAGAAAAATAGAATAATCTGTATAAAAGATACCGTTCTCCTCATCCAGAACTCTAGTTTCTCTTATCTTCTCCTTTAATATTTTTTTTGAAGCACGGTTGACAGTTAAAAAGGCACCTTTCAATGTCTTTACTCTCATTAAACCTCCTCATAAATTAACACAACTAAGGCAATAGTTTAACAAAAATAGAATTTTATGCAAGTTTAAGCCTTGATACAGCATCCAGACGAAGATCACTTGTTTGTCCCGCTTTATATCGCATAGCACCCGCCATTGCAATCATTGCAGCATTATCCATAGAAAAGTTTGGCCCAGGGAAATAAACATCCATGGCAGATTTCTTTGCAAACTTTTCTCGGAGCCTCTTATTCGCCGATACCCCTCCTACTACGCCAATGGCCTTGACATTGAAGTCCTTTGCAGCGCGGAGTGTCCTCTGAACAAGTATATCAGTCAATGCTTCCTCAAAGCTTGCAGCAATATCACTGATATGCTTTTCTATTTCATTTTTATGCTGATTCAAATAATAAATCCCTGCAGTTTTTAATCCACTATAACTAAATTCATACGGAGAACCTTTAAAATTTAAACGAGGAAAACGGTAAAAATGAGGATCTCCTTTGCTACCAAGCCGTTCAATAGCAGGCCCTCCCGGGTAACTGTACCCCAAAGCCCGTGCAAACTTATCAAGCGCCTCGCCTACTGCATCATCTCTTGTTTTCCCTATCAATTGATACGAGAGATGTTGCTTCATCAAAACAAGTTCAGTATGCCCTCCAGATACAATTAGAATAAGTAGTGGAAAAGGATTACTCGTTTGATATAGAGGAGAATCTTCAAGAAAAAGCGAATATATATGGCCCTCGAGATGATTTACGCCAACAAGAGGAATGTTAAGGCTAAATGAAATTGCCTTTGCCGCTTCAACGCCCACAAGTAGAGAACCAACAAGCCCCGGACCATAAGTCACAGAAACAATATCAATATCTTTTAATGTTTTACTGGAAAGATTCAGGGCTTCTTTAAGTACATATCCTATAAGTTCGGCATGTTTTCTCGATGCAATTTCAGGAACTATTCCTCCAAAATCCCTATGAAATTCATCCTGAGACGATAGGACGTTGCTTAATATTTTTCCTTTCTCGTTTAAAACAGCAACCGCTGTATCATCACATGATGTTTCAATCCCAAGAATGATCATTTAACACCTTTCGCATTATAAGCCCAGACTCCCCATCGCTATAATAATCAGGAATTATGCCACTAAACTCGAATTCCAGCTGTTTGTACAATTCCTGGCCAGCTATATTTGTTTCTCGTACCTCAAGATACACTTCTTTCTTTCGCTTCTTCGTTGCAAGCTTTATTACAAACTCTATCATCTTTCTGCCAACACCTCTCCTTCTATAATCAGGATGCACTGCAATATTTATAATGTGTACTTTCTCGGGTTCTATCCATATACCAAAGAACCCAATAATTTTATTTAAAAACTTCACAACATAGTATCTTGAATTACTATTAAATAGATAATCCATTATGAACACTTCTCTCGGCCAGGGATCGGGATAAGATAAAGTTTCGATTTGATATATCGCTCTTAAATCCTTTGTCGTTGCTAATGAAATATGTAGAGCTAACCCAATCATTTTTCCCCTTTGAATATCAAATTTACAGAACGGAGATATGTGGGAATAAGAGAAAGAGGATCGTCTACTATACTTCCTTCTGTAAACTTCTCAAAAGATTTTTTTGCAAATTCATTCAACGTTGGAATATGCACAATCACTCGTTTCCCCTTTAAAACATTTTTCAAAGAGCTCACAGGAGTGATAATTGTGGCTTCAATTTGCAACAATTCCTCCAGATTAATGCATAAATCCTGTTCCATTCGTTTTCCAAAATTAAAACGAGAGACAAAATATGCGTTTCTCCCAGCAGGAAGAACCGGTATCACTTCTTCCTCAAACCCCGACGCAATAAGCTCAAGTGAATTTAAAGCAACTAAGGGTATATTAAGCAAAAAAGCAAGCATTTTCCCTTCTACCACACCAATACGCGTCCCTGTAAAACTACCAGGTCCTTTTACAACCGATATAAAATCAATATCCTCCGGAGAAAAAGAAAAAAGCTCCATCATGCTTTTCACCACATAAAGAATATTATTTGGCTGCTTTAAAGGAGGATTTTCTGCCACAGAAAAAAATAACTTTTCCTTGGAAGAAAATACAATCATCGTAGGAGAAAACGCATTATTAATACAAAGTCCATTCATTAATATTCACTCCTTGTTCTAATATCTCTATAGAAAGAATTCTTTTATTCTTCCCTGCTTTCTCTATGCGGATTTCAACAGATGGTTCGATATAATTCTTCACTTTTTCTGCCCATTCAATAAGAATAAATCCATCCCTGTCAAAGTATTCAAAAAATCCCAATTCATCAATCTCCTCAAGATCCTTCAATCTGTACAAATCAAAATGATAGAAAGGTACTTTTCCTGAATAATACTCTCTAATAAAAACAAATGTAGGACTATCAACATTTTCTTCGATGCCCAATCCTTCAGCAAATCCTTTTGCAAAAACAGTCTTACCAGCACCTAATTCACCTTCAAGGAATAGCACTCCTTTCTTAGTGCTGCTATCAATAAGATGCATTGCAAGATTCTTGCCAATCATTCTCGTCTCTTTCTCACTATGTGATACAATATTTGCATTTTTCATTTTTTCATTGCCCACTCGCCCATATAATAACAAATATCACTAAACTTTCAAAGAAAATAAGGATGTAAATTATATAAAAAAATATATTGCTTTCAACTTATTGTAAAATTTTTGAGTTTCAATCTATTTTAAAAAGACAATGTCGTACAAAAATATTTTCACTGGTCCAATAAGTATGTATTAACATTTTAAAAATTTTTATTTTAAAGTATTGACATGGAAACCAAACTTTATATAATATGTTTAGCACTCCAGGTAATAGAGTGCTAAAAACAATAAATATAACGGAAAAGGAGGTTTTAGTATGGCTAAAATTGAACCAATTGGCGATCGTCTTGTAGTACAAATTGAAGAATCTGAAGAAAAAACAAAATCAGGCATTGTATTGCCAGACACAGCGAAAGAGAAACCACAAAAAGGTAAAGTCGTGGCAGTAGGCAGTGGTAGAATGCTTGATAGTGGGAAAAAAGTTCCTCTCGAAGTGAAAAAGGGAGATATAATAATTTTCTCCAAGTATGCGGGAACAGAAGTAAAATTGGAAGAGGAAAAGTATTTGATCCTTTCCGAAAACGACATTTTAGCAATTCTTAAATAAGGAGGCAAAACATGGACGCAAAACAAATTCTATTTAGCACAGATGTAAGAAAAGCCATAAAAGATGGTGTCGATAAATTGGCAAATACAGTAAAAGTTACACTTGGGCCAAAAGGAAGACATGTAGCATTAGAGAGAAAGTTTGGTTCTCCGGTACTCTCTGATGACGGTGTGACTATTGCAAAAGAAATTGAATTAGAGGATCCAAATGAGAACATTGGTGCACAGCTTGTAAAAGAAGTGGCATCTAAGACAGAAGATATCGCAGGTGATGGCACGACAACTGCAACAGTATTAGCGCAAGTAATGATCAACGAAGGTATAAAAAATGTTACTGCCGGTGCAGACCCATTGCTCCTTAAAAAGGGGATGGATAAAGCTGTAAAAACAGTAGTAGAAGAAATGCAGCATCTTAAAAAAGATATCAGCACAAATGAAGAAATCGCACAAATTGGAACAGTATCTTCAAAATATCAAGAAATAGGTACTGCCATCGCAAACGCCTTAGAAAAAGTAGGTAAAAATGGTGTTATCACAGTCGAAGAATCGCAAACAGTAGGTATTGATGTAAAAACAGTCGAAGGCATGCAATTTGATAGGGGATATGTATCACCATATTTTGTGACTGATCCCGACAGAATGGAAACAGAATTAAAAGATCCTCTCATAGTCATCACAGATAAAAAAATATCTTCAGTACAGGACTTTTTGCCGCTTTTAGAGAAAATTGTCCAAAAAGGTAAATCATTCCTCATTATTGGAGATGATTTAACTGGGGAAGCCCTTGCAACACTGGTACTTAATAAAATAAAAGGGACTTTCTCTTGCGTAGCAGTGAAGGCACCTGGATTTGGCGACAGAAGAAAAGCAATGCTTCAGGACATTGCAATTCTTACGGGAGGACAAGTCATATCAGAAGATCTTGGACTTAAATTCGAAAGTGTAACGCTTGATATGCTAGGGAAAGCAGACACCATAAAAGTAGATAAAGACAATACAACAATTGTCGGTGGAAAAGGAAACAAAAAAGATATAACTGCAAGAATCAACCAAATTAAAGAGCAAGTTAAAACAACCACTTCAAATTATGACAAAGAAAAATTAGAAGAAAGGCTTGCAAAACTTGCCGGGGGCGTTGCAATCATTAAGGTAGGCGGCGCTACAGAAACAGAGATGAAGGAAATGAAACACAGAGTAGAAGACGCAGTAGCCGCAACAAAAGCAGCTCTTGCAGAAGGCATTGTAACAGGCGGAGGCACAGCATATCTAAATACACTCCCTGCTCTTGATAAAATTAAAGCAGAAGGAGACGAAAAAACAGGTATTGAAATTGTAAAAAAAGCATTAAAGGAGCCAATAAAACTCATTGCACAGAATGCAGGATACGACGGAGTTATTGCACTTCATAAAGTATTGGAATCCAAGAAGAACATAGGATTTAATGCAGAAACAGGAAAATTTGAAGATATGTTCAAGGCGGGCATTATCGACCCACTCAAAGTTGTAAGAATTGCTCTACAAAATGCAGAAAGCATTGCATCACTCCTTATAAGTACAGAAGCCATCGTTACAAGCATTCCCAAAGAAGAAAAACCATCTGCTCCACAATATCCGGGATATTAATATCTAAAAATAGAATAAAAATGCCTCTCGCAAGGAGAGGCATTTTTATTTGCATTAAATCTTCATACTAAAGTATACAAACAATATTTTACATAAAACTTTTTTCTTTTGACTAAAATCTGTAAGTTAAACAAAAAATCTAAACTCACATATTACAAAACAACAATTCCTAACGTAAACTTCGTAAAATACGATGCACGCCATTTTAAATACTTCCTCAAAACATCATCCCTCATTGCAAATCTGCAATCTTGTTATATAATAATAAAAAGGAGGGCGCGATGAATGAAACAAATAGCATTGTTACCATTTTATTCTGGTCTTTTATACTTCTTGCGCTGATCAGTCCTTGGTTTAGGCAAAAAAATCTGGAAAGTGCACGACTCTCATTAATACACAAAATAGAAAAAAAGAGGAAATCACGAGTTATCGCGCTTATTCACAGACAAGAAACAATGGCTTTGCTCGGCTTCCCAATACTGAAATACATAAATATAGAGGACTCGGAAGCAATACTTCGAGCCATAAGATTAACACCAAATAAAATGCCTCTAGATATTATCCTGCACACCCCAGGAGGATTGGTACTCGCAACAGAACAAATAGCTCATGCATTAATACAACACAAAGGAAAAGTCAGCGTATTTATTCCCCATTATGCAATGAGCGGAGGAACAATGATTTCTCTTGCCGCTGATGAGATTATAATGGATGAAAACGCTGTTTTAGGCCCCGTAGATCCACAACTGGGACAGTATCCTGCTTCTTCCATTTTGAAAGTCTTAAAGGAAAAAAATAAAAATAAGATAGACGATGAAACATTAATTTTGGCAGATATGGCAGAAAAAGCTGAGCGCCAGGTAAAAACATTTGTCAAAACAATACTCATCTCAAATGGCTATTCTGAAAAGAAAGCCAAACAAATTACAAAAATATTGACAGAAGGCAAATGGACTCATGATTATCCCATTACGTATCAAGAAGCAGAAAAATTAGGATTGAATGTTTCCAAAAATATGCCAGAAGAAGTTTACTTGCTAATGAATCTATACCCCCAAAATCCAACTTTAAGACCATCTGTATACTATGTGCCGCTTCCATATAAACAACCAAAGAAAATACCAAAAAAACCATCAAAATGAATAATGACAATGATACAATAAACATTAATAAAGTCGAAAGAATTGCAAGAGTAGCAATAGGTATTCTAATTTTCTATCTTGGCACTCAGATAACAAATATCAAAAATTTATTCGATACAGGATATTATATGTCTCCTTCCGCAAAATACCTATTTGCTCGGATAATTGCCTTATCTCCAAATACTTTTAGAATTATTGGCTGGTCTGCTGGATTTGTACTCATCTTTACGGGCATTAATGGCTTCTGCCCTTTCTATAAACTGTTTCACATCAATACAAATAAAAAATAACAGAAAAAGAATATTTTTTTGATGCTTCCAGTTAAAGATCCTTGTAAAATAAATTATAATTTATTTTACAAGGATCTTTTTAATAAAAAAAATTTTCCTTAACCAATACTCTTTTGTCTTATAAAAACCTATTTTATTGAACGCACAAATTGAATTCTTATTATAAGAATCTATTGCAACACAAGCCCTTGAATATCCATGTTCCTTAAATATATCTATAGCATATTTTGTTTCATCGTATATTAAACCCAACCCGCGAAATTCTGGAAATGTAAAGCAATCAAAAAAATAGATATCGCTTTTTCCCAATCTAAATAGCAAAAACTGCTCTTCAGAGCAGGCCAAAAAACAGTAAGAAGCAAATTCGCCATCGACAAAAGAAACGACAAGTTTTATTGTCGCAGAAAGTCTGTATTTAAAAATACGGAGTTTTTCATATCCCAGATTTTTTTTAATCTTGGCTTTCAAAAAGGATGGCAACTCATCAAAAGAATAAAATATTTTGCTTTCTGATTTTACTCTCGGCTCCATAAACTTTACCCTATTAAAGGAAAGCTCAAAGTAATAAATAATGCGTTTTTCATAGATACTCGACTTTAACATTTTTAAAAAATTTTCAGGTCCTATACAAATTAAATAAAATAAAAGTAGTTTAATTCTTGCCATATTTTATTATACTATAAGCATGGAAATCACGAAAGAACAATTTGAAGAAATAATTAAAGAGAGTTTGGAGGAAATACCTGACTACTTTAAAAAACACATTCAAAATCTTGAATTCTTTACTATGGACTACCCAACAGTAGACATGTTAAAAAGAGTACATCTTTACAAAAAAGGCACTTTGCTTGGATTATACGAAGGGATACCCCTTAGAAAAAGAGGGCCAGGATATCAAGGAGTACTTCCAGATCGTATAATACTGTTTATCGGCCCCATCCTTCATGAAACAAATAGAAAAAAAATACCACTTAAAGAAAAAGTTAAAAAAGTATTAATGCATGAAATTGGTCACTATTTTGGACTTTCGGAAAAAGAGTTAAGAGAAATGGGGGTTAGATGAAATTCAGAAGTATGATCAAAAAAAATCTATTTGTACTGCTTATATTAATATTTATATTTTCTACCGCAGAAACACTAAACGAAGCCAACTACACCTCTCATCAAACACCATTCCCCATTCAAAAAGAATGGGGAGCAATGGATATATTGAAAAATGGAGGAACAATAAAGATACACCGTACTGCACGACCAAAAACACTAAAAGGACTGTATATAACAGGATGGACTGCAGGTTTAGATCGGTTTAGCAATTATATAAAAATTGCAAAAGAAACTGAAATAAATACATTCATCATAGATATAAAAGATGCAACGGGCTACCTCTCCTATGAATCAACTGTGCCGCTTTCAAAAGATATCAATTCTTCAATCAAAAAAATAAGCAATATACAAAAGATTGTTGCGCAATGCAAAGAAAACGGTATCTATACTGTTGCAAGAATCGTTGTATTTAAAGATCCACTTCTTGCTGCTAAAAGAAAAGATCTCGTAATCAAAAAAAGTAATGGGGCAATCTATTATGATAGAAGCAATATTTCCTGGGTTGACCCGTATTCAGAAACAGTATGGCAATACAATGTAGATATAGCAGAAGAAGCTATCTCAATGGGATTTGAAGAAATACAGTTTGACTATATACGTTTCCCTGCCGTGTCAAATAGCATAGAACTTTTATATCCTTCCAATAAAAAAGCCATTTCGAAAGAAGATAATATCCAGTTGTTCCTTAAATATGCAACAGACCGAATACATAAATACGGAGTAAAAGTAGAAGTGGATATATTTGGTTTGGTGCTATCTGCAACAGATGATTTGGGAATAGGTCAAAATCTTGAAAAAATAGCTACCTACGCTGATTATTTATGCCCTATGGTTTACCCCTCACATTACGCGCGAGGAAGCTATGACATCAAAGATCCCGATGCTCATCCCTACGAAACAATTCTTAAGACCCTTCAGGATGGAATAAAACGTCTTAAAGCAATCGATTCAAAATGCGAACTTATACCGTATCTTCAAGATTTTTCGTTATACCATTTTTACGGGAAAAATGAGGTACAGCTAGAAAAAAAGGCAGTTTATGATAACGGGATTACCGATTGGTTTCTGTGGAATGCAGAAAATCTATATACAATAGATGCATTAGAAAAAGAATAGCAACAAAATAAAACTATTAAATTGAAACAACGAATTATTTATAATAAACCGCGAATAAGGAAAGGAAAAGATGAGAGAAATCAAAGAACACCCGGTTCTGCATTTCAAAAAACAGGGAAAAATTCATTTTGTATTTGAGGGTAAAAAAATGAAAGCATACCAAAATGAAACGATTGCAATGGCATTGTATCGCAACGGTTTGAATGTATTTTCTAAAAGCACTGAACTCCATAGGCCAAGAGGAATGTTCTGCGCAATAGGAAAATGCTCATCCTGTATGATGAGAGTAAACGGCATACCCAACATAAAAACCTGCATTCTTCCTGTAAGAGAAAGAATGATTGTTGAAAGACAAGATGGAATGGGAGAAAAACCGGACAGAATCGAACATTTCGAGCCTCCAATTGAAATAAATAGAGACGTAGTCATCATTGGAGGAGGGCCAGCAGGTTTAAGTGCTGCAATTACACTTAAAAAATATGGAGTGTCGCCATTAATCGTCGAACAAAATCCACTTCTTGGTGGACAACTTATCAAGCAAACACATAAATTCTTTGGTTCAGAAAGAGAGAAAGCAGGAACAAGAGGCATAAAAATTGCATCTGAAATGATTAACACAATAAAAGAGGAAAATATTGAAAATTTTGCAAACAGTGCTGTATTCGGTTTCTATCCTCCTAATACAATTGGTGTATTCAAAAAAAATCAATTTGTAAAAATTAAAAGTAAATATTTCATATTTGCTACAGGAGCCGCAGAGAAAATGATACCATTCCCAGGAAATGACATTCCCGGAGTATTCGGTGCAGGCGCAGCACAAACATTAATGAATGTCTTCGGCATAAAACCAGGAAAATCCATATTGATGGTAGGAGCAGGAAATGTTGGCTTAATTGTTTCATATCAGATGCTTCAAGCTGGCATCAACGTAAAAGGAGTAATAGAAGCTCTGCCTAACATCGGGGGATACTTCGTACATGCAGCAAAACTCAGACGCTTTAATGTACCAATCCTTACCAGCACAACGGTTAAAGAAGTAAATGGAAACAAACATGTCGAACAAGCAGTGACAGTAGGTCTTGATAAAAAATTCAATGAAATTCCCGGCACAGAAAAAACATGGGATGTGGATACAGTATGTCTCTCTACTGGCCTTATACCATCAGTGACATTGCTTGCACAAGCGGGATGCCAATTAAAATACGTGCCCTCTCTTAGCGGGTATGTCCCAATAAGAAATAGGTTTCTCGAAACATCTCTTAAAAATACATTTGTAGCAGGAGACATTGATGGAATAGAAGAAGCATCAACCGCTATGATAGAAGGAGCAACTGCTGCATACTCGATACTCATTAAAATGGGAAAAGATGCAACAAAAGAAAGAGAATCTTCTATAAAAGAATTGAACATATTACGAAGCGGGCCTTTCGGAAAAAAAATAAGAGAAGGACTGAAAGAGGCACAATATGAGTAATTTTTTAAAGACAGGATTTTTAAAAACAGAGGATATAAAAGAAAATTTTCCATCAGTAGAAAGAATCAGAAAAAAACCCGTTGCTATCATTGAATGCCCACAAGAAATCCCGTGTAACCCCTGCGTCACATCCTGCACAGTACACGCAGTCTCAATGAAAACAATCAATAGCATTCCCGATATAGATTTTAACAAATGTATTGGCTGCGGAAACTGCATCAAAATTTGCCCGGGACTTGCAATCTTTCTTATAAACATAAAAGATGGAAATGGGATAGTAAGTTTGCCATATGAAATGCTGCCGACACCAAAAAAGGGAGAAAAAGTTAATCTCTTAAATAGAAAAGGCGAAAAAATAGGAAAAGGAACAGTAACAAAAATTATCCTGCCAGAAAAAGACACAAGTGCTGCAATAATCACAGTACAGTTTAACGATCCGGAACTTGTGTATGAAGTAAGAAATATCGAGGTGTAAAATGAAGGATGAAGAAATTATTATCTGCAGATGCGAAGATATTACGTTAAAAGAAATAAAAGATGCAATCCATAAAGGATACAAAGATATTGAATCACTACGAAAATATTTACACCTAAGCACAGGGCCTTGCCAGGGAAAAACATGCATTCCTCTGACAGAAAAAATTCTTGCACAAGAATTAAAAAAAAGAATTGATGAAATAGAAATGCCTACAACACGTCCACCTGAAACTCCTGTGCCATTCGGAATATTTTCAAAGGTAAAGAAATGAAAAATCGGGACATTGTAATCATCGGGGGAGGCATTACAGGACTTGCCACCGCATACTATCTCGTTAAATCTGGTATTAAAAATATCTCTATCCTTGAAAAATCCTACTTAGGATCAGGCTCCACAGGAAGATGTGGCTCAGGCATACGGCAACAATTTACAACAAAAGAACATATCGTTTTAATGAAGGAAAGCGTAAAGCTCTGGAAAAAATGGAATAACGACCTTCCAATACCCATTCATTTTGAACAAGGTGGTTATCTATGGCTTTTAAGCAATAAGAAAGAACTTGCTCAGTATAAAGAATACGTAAAATACCAAAATACATTTGGTGTAGAAAGCACTATTATATCAACGAAAGAAGCAAAAGAAATTGTGCCAGATTTAAACACAGACGATGTAGTAGGAGCAAGTTGGTGCCATACAGATGGAAGTGCATATCCTTTTGACGTAATAAACGCACTGCAAATATTTCTTAAAGAGAGAAAAGTAGAAATAAATACATTTGAAGAAGTAAACGAAATCCACGCAAAAAATGATAAAATTCAAGAAGTAGTTACCAATAAAAACAGATATACAACAAATACTGTAATAAACGGGGCTGGATACGGAGCAAAATATATAGGGCAATTAGTCGGATTAAACCTTCCATTGCAACCATACAGACATCAAATTGCAGCTAGCGAACCTTTGCGTAATTTTTTAGGCCCAATGGTTGTAAAAGACGAACTCTATTTTTTACAAACCCATAGAGGAAGAATCATAGGCGGAACAGACTTAAAAGAACCCCCGCTATCAAATCTGAACTCAACGTTAAACTTCCTTGAAGAGTATTCAAAACAAATTATAAGTGTTTTGCCAATTCTTTCTTCAGTAAATATAATGAAACAATGGGCAGGATATTATATAGTAACCCCTGATCGTCATCCAATATTAGGGCCAACAAAAATAAATGGATTTATACTGGGATGTGGATATTCAGGACATGGTTTCATGCTGGGCCCAGTTGTAGGTAAGCTTCTTGCATCACTTATCGTTCACAAAAATATGTATATCCGAGAGGCAAACAATCTCACTTTAGAGCGTTTTAAAACAGGAAAACTTATCCAGGAAAGAGCAGTAATTGGATAAATACACAAAAAAGTAAAAGGAGAATATATAGAGCCACAACCTACACCATGAAAACACTTATTATTTATGTTTCAATGCACCACGGCAATACCGAGAAAATTGCCAAAGCAATGGCTGAAGTTCTAAACGCAGATATAACAAAATTATCCGAGACCAAAGCAACTATTCTCAAACACTACGACCTTATTGGGTTTGGTTCAGGTATCTACTACGGAAAGCACTCCAGGGAATTGCTAAATTTTATCGATAGATTAGACAACCAAAAAGGAAAAATGGCATTCGTTTTTTCTACGAGCGGAATAGGTATCATCCCACTAATAAATGATTTCAAGAAATTTCTGCAAAAGAAATTATTAAAGAAAGGATTTAAAATCATCGGGGAATTCAATTGCAAAGGATGGGATACATACCCGCTTATAGTAAAACCTTTCGGTGGCATTAACAAAAACAGGCCAAATAAAAAAGATATAGAAAATGCCAAAAGGTTTGCAACGCACTTAAAAAACATTCTTATTTCTTAAAAATAAAATATGATAGTTTTAAATGCTACTTTGTATAATACTTTCCCCGCAATTTATCAAGGTCAAACATTAAAGAAGCCAGTGGTCTATGAATTTTACCATCCTCATCTTCTACTACAATCAAAAGTTTGACTTTCTTTGAATATTTCCCATCAATAAGTTTTTGCACTAACTCTTTTATGCTGGTTTCTGCCAAACAAACCTCATCTTCTTTCAATTCATAAGGAAGACTCTCTGAACTTAAAAATTTTGGAATAGCCTCAAATTCATTGCGAGGTACTTTAATCTTTATAGATTTTATCACAGCCGTTTTTTTCCCTATATTCGTAATTTTAATAATAAGAATCCTTGAATTTTGATTAAGTTCATCATCGACAAACCTACTAGAAAGAGCGATAGATAGTTTGGATTCATGTTTAAAAAATGATAAGCCCAATTTTGCCACCTCCTCTTTATATGTATTATACGACTTTATTCAATTTATCTAAGTCTATCCCTAATTTCTCTTAAGATACATAATAAACTGATAAAAATTTTTATTGTATTGACTTTTTCCTCAAAATCCATAAAATGCCAGTGATATTAAAATTTTTTGTAAATTACTAAAATTTTTTGTAAGGAGCAGAAAATGTCTTCAAAAGAGGATGAAGCAATTATAAAAGCATTAAAACCCGTAACAAAAGGCATTGCAGCATTACTCGGAAAAAACTGTGAAGTCGCATTGCATTCATTTATGGGTTCAGAACATTCAATTACTGCCATTGAAAATGGAGAAATTACAAACAGAAAAATCGGTTCATCTCTTACTAATTCAGGACTAGAAATATTAAATGAAGCCATCCAAAATAATAAAGAAATCGTAGGTCCATACAAAAGCATTTCCCCTACAGGAATTCCGCTGCGTTCCGTTACTATTCCTATTCGGAACAGAAAAGGCAAATTGATAGCATCTCTTTGCCTTAACATGAATCTTACTGCAGCTATTTCACTGGACGAATTTCTTAAATCTCTTACACAATTTGCAGAAGACAAGACCTTAAGTAAGGATATCTCAAAAAATACATCTCACTCTACCATCGGATTAATGAAGAAAATTTTTGACGAAGTTGCTTATACTACAAGCATAAAAAACAATCTTTCAATAAGTCAAAAAAATAAGTTAATTGTAAAAAAATTGTGCAAACGACAATTCTTTCAAATCAAAAACTCAGTCGAATTTATAGCCAACAAATTAAACGTATCACAATTTACAATTTATAACTATATACGGGAAATAAAAAAATCAGAAGGAGACGGAGGCAATAATGGGAAAAAGTATCATTGAAAAAATCATTGAGAACCACACAGTAGATGGTATCCCGAAAAAAGGAGAAGAAATTGGCATACATATCGATCAAACACTCACACAGGACGCAACTGGAACTGCAACATATCTTGAATTCGAAGCAATGGGATTTAAAAAAGTAAAAACAGAAGCAATCAGTTATATAGATCACAACACAGTCCAGGTAGGTTTTGAAAATGCTGATGACCATCGTTATTTGCAGACTGTCGCAAAAAAATACGGCATTATACTTTCCCGTCCAGGAAACGGCATTTGCCACCAAGTACAATTAGAACAATTTGCAAAACCCGGGAATGTCTTAATAGGTGCAGACTCCCATACACCAACGGCAGGAGGTATTGGAGAAATGGCAATTGGTGTCGGAGGACTTGATGTAGCAGTTGCAATGGGAGGAGGTCCATTCTACCTTACGTATCCCAAAATAATAAAGATAGAACTTACAGGAAAGCTACAACACTGGGTTTCAGCAAAAGATGTTATACTAAAAATCTTGTCCGTACTTACAACAAAAGGCAATGTAGGTTACGCAATAGAATATAGTGGAGATGGCGTGAAAACGCTTACCATTCCAGAACGTGCAACAATTACAAACATGGGCGCAGAAACAGGAGTAACCACATCCATCTTCCCCTCTGACGAGCAAACACACGACTTTATGAAAAAACAAGGAAGAGAGAAAGATTGGATTCCACTTGAGGCCGATCCGGATGCACATTACGACAAAATAATAAAAATTAACCTCTCAGAGATAGAACCGATGGTTGCATGCCCCGATTCACCAGGCAATGTAAAAACAGTAAAAGAAATCGCTGGATTAAAAGTTGACCAAATTGCCATCGGAAGCTGCACAAATTCTTCATATAAAGATTTAATGACTGTTGCACATATTCTAAAAGGGCGTACTGCAAATGAAAATCTCGAGCTCGGTATAGCACCGGGATCAAGACAAGTAATAGAAATGATAGAAAAAGAAAAAGGTCTAGCATCAATTATAAAAGCAGGAGCAAGAATTTTTGAATCTGCCTGCGGTTTTTGCATTGGCAACAGCTTCGCACCCGGAACAGATGCTGTGTCTGTCCGGACAAATAACCGCAATTTTAAAGGACGCTGTGGAACGAAAAACTCAAAAGTGTACCTTGTAAGTCCAGAAACAGCTGCTGCAACAGCCATAACGGGAAAAATTACAGATCCAAGAGATCTTGAAAAAATGGGGATTAAATATGAAGAAATAAAAATGCCAGAAACATTTGAAATAGACAACTCTATGTTCATCTTTCCACTACCAGAAGAAGAAAGAGAAAAAATAGAAATATTTAAAGGCCCAAACATAAAACCCATCCCAAAAAACGAACCTCCACAAGAAACGGTAAAGGGCACTGTAACAATTAAGGTAGAAGATAAAACAACGACAGACCATATAATGCCCGCAGGCCCCTATCTTAAATACCGTTCAAATGTACCAGAATACGCAACTCATGTATTTGAGCCCATAGACCCACACTTCACCGAGCACGCTTTAAAAAATAAAGAACACGGTATAGCAAATATTATTGTGGGAGGAGAAAGCTACGGACAGGGATCATCAAGAGAACATGCAGCATTATGTCCAATGTACCTCGGCGTAAAAGCAGTTATCGCAAAAACAATAGAAAGAATACACCAGGCAAACCTTGTAAATTTTGGCATATTGCCTTTACTGTTCGATAACCCCTCAGATTATGATGAAATAGAACAAAGCGATAGTATTGAAATAGCTAACATCAAAAAAGCAATAGAGAATGGAGAAAAAGAGATCAAAGCAAAAAACATAACAAAAGACAAAGAAATCACACTTAAATTGTATCTTTCAGATAGGCAACAAAAAATTATACTTGCTGGAGGGCTATTGCCCTTTACAGCACAAGGAGATGCAAAATGAAAATTACAGTAGAAAATGGCAAAATGCATGTGCCAAACAACCCCACAATTCCATACATAACAGGGGATGGAATTGGGAGAGACATTACACCTGTTGCCCTTAAAGTGTTTGATGCAGCAGTAGAAAAAGCTTATAATGGTCAAAGAAAAGTGGAGTGGCTAAAAATTCTTGCAGGAGAAGAAGCATTAGAAAAAAAGGGAGAACCACTTCCGAAGGAAACAATAGAAGCAATAAAAGAATATGTTGTTTCAATAAAAGGCCCTCTTACAACACCAGTCGGTGGTGGATACAGATCACTTAATGTTACTATGAGACAAGTCCTGGATCTATTTGTCTGCTTCCGCCCAGTAAGATATTTTACTGGCGTACCATCCCCTATGAAACATCCAGAATTATTGGATGTAATCATATTCAGAGAAAATACTGAAGATGTATACGCAGGAATCGAATGGCCGTATGATTCAAAAGAATCAATTGAAATAAAAAACTTCCTAAAAGATAAATTAAACGTAAACATAAAAGAAAACTCGGGTATCGGAATAAAACCAATTAGCATATCTGGGTCAAAGAGGATAGGGAAAGCAGCTATAGATTATGCACTTAAATATGGAAGAAAATCCGTAACAATTATGCACAAAGGAAATATTATGAAATACACGGAAGGACTCTTTAAAAATGTAATTTATCAACTTGCAGAAGAAGAATATAAAGATACAGTAATCACAGAAAAAGAACTAACAGAAAAATACAATGGAAAAGTACTTGATGGAAAAATCGTTCTGAAAGATAGAATTGCAGACGCAATGTTCCAGCAGCTACTACTTCGCCCGAGTGAATACGATATAATTGTCGCACCAAACCTAAACGGTGATTACATATCAGATGCTTGTGCTGCACAGGTTGGTGGACTAGGTATGGCTCCGGGAGGAAACATAAACTTCAACACACACATTGCACTGTTTGAAGCAACACATGGCTCTGCCCCAAAACATGCAGGAAAAAACGAAATAAATCCCGGTTCGATGATTCTATCCGGTGCTGAAATGTTTGAGTATATGGAATGGGATGAAGTAAAAAAAATAATTATCACTGCAATAGAGAAAACAATTCAAGAAAAATATGTAACCTATGACTTAGCAAGACAAATAGACGGAGCAAGAAAAGTATCTACTTCAGATTTTGGCGATAGAATAATCAAAAATATGGAGGATATTTAATGGCACAATGTGGGATAAGGGAATATGCAGCAAAAAAACTCTTGTCAAAATATATTAATGAATACTCCAGCGGAAAATTTCAGTACAAAGATGAAGTAGCCCTCGTAACCCCTGAAAACAGTATTGAAACAATTGCAGAAAAAAGTAATTGGATTAAAGAAAAACGCCTCGTTGTAAAACCTGACCAACTATTCGGAAAAAGAGGGAAGCACAATCTTATACTACTTAACACAACATATGATGAAGCAAAACAGTGGATAAATGAAAACATGGGAAAGGTTGTTGAAATCGGAAAAACAAAAGGACCACTGACCCGCTTTCTCGTAGAGCCATTTGTTCCGCACTCAAAAGAATACTACATTGCAATTAAAACTGAACAATGTGGAGATAAAATATTTTTTTCAGAAACAGGCGGAGTAGAAATTGAAGAAAATTGGGAAAAAGTAAAAGAATATTTTGTCCCTATCCTTGAATCGATAGACATTGTAAACTTTTCAACTGTAGATGAAACAATAAGAGAATTTATAAAAGCATTATACAAATTATTCGTAGAATTGGATTTCACATACCTCGAGATAAATCCTTTCACAATAATTAACAATGAAGTTATTCCACTGGATCTCGTAGCGCGACTGGATGACACGGCTCTATTCTGGAATAAAGATAAATGGGGAGATATTGAATTTCCTACACCATTTGGAAGAACATTTACCAAAGAAGAGCAATTCATAAGAGACATGGATGAAAAAACTGGTGCCTCCTTAAAATTAACCCTACTTAATCCAAAAGGACGTATCTGGCAAATGGTAGCAGGTGGGGGAGCAAGTGTTGTGTATGCAGACACAGTAGTAGACCTTGGATATGACAAAGAGCTTGCAAATTATGGGGAATATTCAGGCAATCCATCCGAGGAAGAAACCTACCTTTATGCAAAAAACATACTGGATCTTATGACAAGAGAAAAGAACCCGAAAGGTAAAATATTAATCATAGGCGGAGGGATTGCAAATTTTACTGATGTTGCTAAAACATTCAAAGGAATCATAAGAGCAATAAGAGAATACAAAGATAAGATAAAAGAAAACAATGTAAAAATATATGTAAGAAGAGGAGGACCAAACTACAAGCAAGGACTTGCCCTTATGAAAAATTTAGGAGAAGAGATTGGCATCCCAATTGAAGTATACGGCCCGGAACTTCACATGACTCGTATTATTGATATTGCCCTAAAAGGAGAAAGAGATGAAACAGCCATTTAGCAAAGAAACCCAGAGCATTATATATGGCAAACAACTAAAAGCAGTTCAGCGAATGTTAGATTTTGATTATATCTCTCAAAGAAAAATACCATCCATTGCGTGCATTATAGACTCCAACGGCAGGGGCATTGAAACAGCATTTTTCGGAAGCGAAGAAATTATAATACCCGTTTACAATACTCTTATCGATGCAGCAAAATATCATCCTAATGCAACGGTAATGGTTAATTTTGCATCATACCGTTCTGCCTTTGAAACAACAGTTCAAGCACTGGACATCTCTACAATTGAGCTTATTGCGGTAATTGCAGAAGGAATACCCGAACGAAAAGAAAGAATAATGGGAGCTTTAGCTAAAGAAAAAGGAAAAATAATTATTGGCCCTGCAACAGTAGGAGGCATTGCCGCAGGTAAATTTAGAATCGGCAACACCGGAGGAAGCGTTGAAAATCTCATTGCATCAAAACTTTACAGAAATGGGAGCGTTGGACTTGTAACAAAATCGGGAGGCATGTTAAACGAAATGTTTAACATCATTGCAAGAGCAGCAGATGGCATTAATGAAGGTATTGCGATTGGAGGAGACAGATACCCATGTTCTTCTCTCATCGACCATCTATTGCGCCACGAAGAGAACGAAGAGATTAAATTTCATGTAGTGCTCGGGGAAGTAGGTGGAAAAGAAGAATACAAAATTGTTGAAGCGCTAAAAGATGGGAAAATTAAAAAACCACTTATCGCCTGGGTTACAGGAACATGCGCGAAAATATTTCCAACAGAAGTACAATTTGGCCATGCAGGAGCACGTGCAGGTGAGGAACAAGAAACAGCAGATGCCAAAAATATAGCCCTGAAAGAAGTCGGAGCTATTGTTCCAGATTCTTTCGACGGACTGTTTGAAAAAATAAAAGAAGTTTATAATAATCTAAAATCTCAGGGCATTACCAGCAAAATTAAAGAATTTACTCCACCTGACATACCTATTGATTATAAAAAAGCAATAAAAGAAGGTATTGTAAGACACCACAAAGAATTTATTACAACGATTTCAGACGACAGAGGAGAAGAAGTAAAATATGCCGGCATTCCACTATCACAAATTATAGAAGAAGGAAAAAGCATAGGAGATATTATAGGTTTACTATGGCTTAAGAAAAAACTCCCAGAATATGCTACAAAATTCATTGAGCTTGTCATCGAAATTGTAGCGGATCATGGACCCTGTGTTTCTGGCGCACACAATGCTATAGTGGCAGCACGAGCAGGAAAAGACCTTGTATCTTCATTAGCCTCAGGTATGCTCACCATTGGCCCACGCTTTGGAGGCGCAATAGATGGGGCAGGACATTATTTCAAATGGGCAAAAGACAACGAACTTGCACCCAAAAAATTTGTTGATGAAATGAAGAAAAAAAGTACTCCTATACCAGGGATAGGACATAGAGTAAAAAGCATAAGAAACCCGGACAAAAGAGTAGAGTTACTTAAAAATTATGCAAAAACATACTTCCCCAAAACAGAATATCTTGATTATGCACTCGAAGTAGAAAAAATTACAACGGCAAAAAAAGAAAATCTTATCTTAAATGTCGATGGTTGTACAGGAGTTTTACTCGTAGATCTACTGAAATCTATCGGCTTTACGAACGAAGAAATAGAGAAAAGAATCAATGCAGGAGTTTTAAATGCATTCTTTGTACTAGGAAGAAGCATTGGTATAATTGGGCACGTAATTGATCAGAAACTCCTTGAAACAAAACTTTACAGAACTCCATACGAAGACGTGCTTTACACATTACCTAAGGAAGAAGAATTATAAATAACCTTTATTACTAATTCTTTTCCCCTTCCTGTTAGCCAGACAAAGAAGGAGAGGATTATGTTTTTATCCATTCCAAAATAAGCAAATGTATAGTATAATATGCCATGCCAATATTTTATTATCATATTAAAAAGGATGCACAAGAAATAGCAGTTGAAGAAAAAACTCTTATTCACCACCTTAGAGACGTAATGAGAGTTGGCAAAAATGAAAGCATAAGATTCTTCGACAATAATTATATATATGTTACAAAAGTAAAAGAAGTTACAAAAACAAAAATTGTTTGCCACCTCGAAATGAAAACAAGAGCTAAGCAATTCTTACCAGAAATTTCAATTGTCCAATCCATTATTAAACCCCAACTATTAGAAGAAGTAATAAAACTCTGCGTTCCCGTAGGAGTGCAAACATTTTTCTTTACAAAAATGGATAAAAGCCAAAAATATAACATCGAAAAGAAAATTCAACGATTCAATGCAATTGCACTATCTGTAGCAGAACAATCAGAAGTTGCATTTATCCCAAAAGTAACCCTGTTAAATGGAATAGAAGATTTTTTCAAACTAAAAGATGAGAGCTTTTCTATTGTACTGGAACCATCTGCACAGCAAAACATCATATCTCTTTTAAAAAATACAATGCCCAAAAAACTATCAATTATGATAGGACCTGAGGGAGGCTTTAGCAAAAAAGAAATAGAAATGTTTAACGTTTATAACATACCTTTTGTTCTCTTAAATACGGGGATATTCCGCTCAGAACTTGCAGGGTTTGCAAGCGCACTCATAGCAAGAGAACTTGCGTCGAATCGCCAACAACTAACAAATCTCGATCTTACTTAAGTAATTCCTTTGAAATTTTATTGTGTTTATTAATAAATTTTTTCTCGTCTAATTTTGTAAAATGCCCATCTTCTATTACAACTTCGCCATTAATCATTGAGAAATCTACAGATTTTGCATCACAAAGCACAAGGGACGCAATAGGATCAGTAAGTCCTCCCGCAAATTCAAGCCGATCCATTTTAAAGCCGATAATGTCCGCTGCTTTACCTTTTTCAATAGAGCCAATTTCTTTCCCCATTCTTAAAACTTTTGCCCCGCCCATTGTAGCAAAAGATAAAGCTTCACGTGGAGTCAAAGCATCTGCTCCATACTTTACGCGTTGAAGAAGCAGTGCATTTCTGATTTCGAGCAAAAAGTTCCCTGAATCATTTGAAGAACTTCCATCCACTCCTAATCCTATTCTCATTGCCGTATTCTTCATTTTAGCAACAGGGGCAATACCAGAGCCCAATCTCATATTTGAAGTAGGACAGTGGGCCATACCCACATTACGAGCGGAAAGTTTTTTTATGTCCTGCTCGCTCACATACACAAGATGAGCAAACCATACATTTGAATCTAGCCACCCAACTTTTTCCATGTAATTAACAGGCCTCAATCCAAATTTAGAGAGGCAAAACTCTTCTTCATCATTTGTTTCTGCAAGATGAGTATGCAGTAAAAGATTATACTTCCGTGCAAGAGCAACACTTTCACGCATTAATTCTTCCGTAACAGAAAATGGCGAACAAGGCGCAAGAGCAACTCGGTGCATAGAAAAACGAGAGGCATCATGATATTCTTCAACAACTCGCTCTGAATCTCTTAAAATTTCATCTTCGGTTTGCACTACAGAATCAGGAGGTAATCCTCCATCCTTTTTAGAAAGAGACATACTACCTCTCGTCCCATAGAAACGCACCCCCGTAATATCAGCCCCTTCCATCTGTGCATCAAACAGATAAGGATGCCCTTTTGGGAAAAGATATAAATGGTCAGTCGTAGTCGTGACACCACTTTTCATCAATTCAAGAATAGCTGTAACTGTAGACACCATCACAGCTTCCTCGTCAATATTCTTCCATTTTTCATAAAGAAAAATTAACCAATCAAACAATTTTGTATTCTGTACCTCGGGGACTGCCCTGAAAAGTGACTGATAAAAATGATGATGGGTATTGACAAACCCAGGTAAAACAACCATTCCTTTTCCGGAAATTTCTCTATCAATTTCAAAATCAGGGAAAATTCCACTCCCCACTTCTCTTATTACATTATCTTCGATATAAATCCATCCATTATTAATTTCTTTTAGGTCCTTGTTAAATGTGGCAATAATATCTATATCTTTAATTAGTACTTTCATTACATTTTTCTTCTTTCTTTTCCAAGAGAGTGTAAACTAACTCGCTCGTTGCAGGCAATTTGAAAATTCTTAACCCCACCGCATTATAGATAGCATTTGTAATAGCGGGAGCAGTAGCGCACATAACAGTTTCTGCAACTCCTTTTGCACGATACGGCCCTGTTTCTTCTGGGTCAGTAACAGTAACTGTTTCAATATCGGAAGGAATATCCTCTGCAGAAGGAATAATATACGTAGAAAAATTTGTCGTTTTAAATATTCCTTTCTCAATAATCATGTTTTCAAAAAGTCCGTATCCCATACCCATAACAAAACCACCCTCAGATTGCGCTTCAAGCCCCTGTCTATTTATCACATCACCTGCATCTATCACCTCTGCACCTTTTAACACTTTTGTTTGTCCTGTAAGAGTATTAACCTCTACAAGAGCAAGATGGGCAGAAAATGCAAAAATATGGTGAGGAAGCCCAAAAGCATTCTCAACTTTCATATCCGCAAGTGGCATAAGAAAATAACCCTCAGTTTCAGGAAGATGATCCGTTTCTTTCATAAATTGTGCTGCAATTTCTTCATATGAAATCTTTTTTTCTGGCTGATTTTTCATACATATATAACCATTCTCAGCATCAAGATTATCAACAGAAACTTTTAACATTTCAGATGTTTTCTCCTTTAAAACTGTCATCATCTTTTCTGCGGCAATGATAGTCGCCTTTCCGCCTAAATACAACCCTCTTGAGGCACTTGTAGGACCAGAATCTGCAGTCAAAGCAGTATCCCCTAACACAACTTTTATTTTGTCTATCGGACATTTCATCATTTCTGCTGCAATTTGTGCATATGAAGTGCCAATTCCCTGGCCATAATCCACCAGACCTACGCCAACCTCAAAACCACCGTTTTCACAAAACCTCAAAATAGCACCACCATAATCAGGAAGTCCAACTCCAAGACCAGTGCCTTGATACGTAAGAGCAAAACCAAAACCCCTTTTAATCCATGGCTTTTTAGTATTTTTTACAAGATATTTTTCTCTTTCTTTCCACAGTTTCGTTTTGCTTATACCATCCAACACAGCTACAGTGCCTACGCTTGTTGTCAGCTTATTTCCCACGGGAGCTATATCTCCTTTTTGCAAAGCATTTTTCTTGCGCAATTCAATGGGGTTGATCCCTAATTTTTCAGCTATGATGTCCATCTGTGTTTCAATTGCAAACGCTGTTTCCGGAACACCAAACCCTCGGAACGCACCAGAGACACCATTGTTCGTATAAATACAATAACCTTCTATATCTACATTAGATAATTTATAAGGACCACAAGCATGCTCTATGGCAAGATTTACCACAGGGCCACCAAGTGACGCATATGCCCCAGTATCCGCATATATTATCACCTTATTTGCCACTAACGTTCCGTCCTTTTTAACTCCAGTTTTATACTTCATAATCATTGGATGCCTTTTCCAATAAGAAATAACGGATTCCTCACGCGTCATTACCATCTTAACTGGCCTCTTTGTCTTTAATACAAGTAACCCCAAGATTGGTTGGATAGTAAGCTCATCCTTGCCACCAAATGCACCACCAACAGGATAAGAAACAACACGAATCTTACAAGGATTCAGAGCAAGACAGCGAGAGAGTTGCATTTGATCCCGCTGAGGATATTGTGATCCTGCATAGATAGTCAAAATATCATCTTCCTCAATTCTGGCAATTCCAGTCTCTATCTCTAAAAATGCATGCTCTTGTTCCCCTGTACAGTAAATATGTTCTATTACGAGATCGGCTTCCTCAAAAGCTTTTCTAACATCACCACGAACAACCTTCGTGTGAAGATGAATATTTCCATCGTCATGTACTTTTGGCGAATCAGATTGTATTGCTTTAATCGGATCATCAACAACAGGCAACGGTTCATACTCCACATCTATAAGAGTAAGAGCTTTTTCAGCCAATTCTTTTGTCTCGGCAGCAATGGCGGCAACAGCATCTCCAATATATCGAACTTTGTCCTTACACAGTACAGGCTGATCTGGTGTAACAATGCCAAAACCATTTAAGCCGGGAACATCTTCCCATGTAACAACAGCAACAACACCGGGAAGGGCTTTTGCCTGCGATGTATCAATCTTTTTTATCAATGCATGTGGATATTTTGCACGCAATATTTTGCCAAAAAGCATTCCAGGAAAATTAAGATCGGACATGTATTTAATTTTTCCAGAAGCCTTATCTGCGGCATCAATTCTTGGCACACTTTTTCCTATGTATTTAAAGTCTTCCATAATCATGTCTTTCTCTTCCAATCATTAGCACGTAGATCAAGCAATCCTTCGTACAAAAGATTTATACTCATATCTTGCCGATACTTAAGAGATGCTCTTATATCAGATATTGGAGAGACTTCTCTAAAAGCAAGTCGTGCAATGTAATGAATCTGCTTGGAGGAATCTAAAGAACTGCTAATAATAGCATTTTCTACTCTTCGCCCCCTTACAACTGTCGGCGCAACTGCTCCAAATGCAACAACTGCCCTATCAAATGTATTTGTCCCTGCCCCTCTTCTTCTCATTTTTACTGCAACATTCAAAACAGATATCGCAAGCGCATCTCTCTGGCCTAATTTTTTAAAGAAACCTGTTTCGTTTTCTTCCAGTTCAGGCATAAAAATATCAACAAGTAATTCATTTGGCTTTAAAATAGTTTTTCCAGGACCTGTAAAAAATTCTTCGATAGAAACAACTCTCTCACCGTTAATGCTTTTAAGTTTAAGCTTTGCGGTTTGAACAAATAACGCAGAAATAGAATCACCAGCAGGAGAAGCATTTACTATGTTTCCACCAAGCGTTCCTCTGTTCCGTATTTGCGGAGAACCAATAGTAGCACAGGCTTCTCTTAAAATAAAAGCATATTTGTCTATAACTTCTGACTCTAAAATGTCTGTGTGGGTAGTCAAAGGTAAAACATGAATTGTTCCATTTTCTCTAAAGATACCGTTTAATTCTTTAATCCTACTAATATCTAAAATGTTATTCTCTTTTACCATATCCTGTTTTAACCTCACGACAAGATCGGTACCTCCTGCAATAATTCTTATATCCTGCTTAAACTCGTCAAGATATTGCAGTGCGCTATCAATTGTATCAGCTCTTAAATAGTTCAGTGCCTTCATCGTGTATTTTTTTCTCTGTTTTAACTTTGTCAACCGCACCTCTTCTTACAGCAATTATCTCTGCAAGGATAGCAATCGCAATCTCAAAAGGGGTATCTCCCTCTATAGCAATACCAGTAGGCGCGTATATACTGTCCAAAAAATCACTATTTATTCCTAACTCTTTCGCCTTTTCAAAACATTTGCTCTTTCTATTTAAACTCCCTATCATACCAATATACTGATACTCTATATTTTTTTCATATAGCGCCTTTAAAATATATGGATCGTCTTCTCCCCCTGATGTCACAATGACAACAACTGCGCCATCATTTAGAGGCATATTCCTCACAGTTTCATAAAAATTGCTATTCACAAATATTGACGCCTTGGGAAATATTTCTTCGTTCACAAAATCTGCTCTTTTATCAGAAACTATCACATCAAAAGAATTATCCAGTATAGTTATATCATACAATTTTTTCCCAATGTGACCTGCGCCAAATATTACAAATTGCTGCTTCGGTCCCACATATTCCATATACACAGAGAGTGTTCCGCCACATACCATACCAAGGGAAGTTTCATCACCCTCTTGCAAAGTATATGTTTTTAAAAATGGCTTTCTCGTTCTAAACAAATTCATCGCAGTATTCACTACATCTTTTTCAACAATGCCTCCGCCAACCGTACCAAAAAATTTGCCATCAGGCAAAATCACCATTTTAAAACCTGTTTTACCAGCAGTTGAATTTTCTGCACTAACAACAGCCGCTAAAACAAACTCTTTCTTACCATGGATAAGCTCCACGATTTTTTCATAAATTTCTTGCATCGATAAACCCCCCTTCACCCATTTTTATAAGTGTATCACGAGAAATTATATAATTGGAAAGTATAATTGGCATGATTTTGTGAAAACTTGTTCCCTTCTCCATAAATCCCGCGGAAGAAGGAATGCCAAGAATAACTTTCCCATCTCTGTATGCCAAAAGAAATGTGGTTCCCGGCCATATTGGTACGCCATACATCACTATCTCTGCCCCCATTTTTTCAATTCCTTCAACAGTCTTGTCATCCGGATCAACAGCCATGCCACCCATATATATTATGATATCCGAACCTTTCTCAAACGCATCCATTCCGTTCTCCCGGATCTGAGAAACATCATCGGGAAGAACTTTTTCTAAAACGATATCCTGCCCCAACTGTTCAAGATATTGTTTTACCCGTCCACTCATCGTCTCTTCTCGTCTTCCCTCGATAAACTCATTTCCCACAGGAAAAAGAGCTATTTTATGATTTTTAATAGACAAAAGGTCTATAATAGGGTAATATTCCCCTGCAATGCTCCTTATTTCATCCATTTCAGTCACCGGTATTTCAAGTGGCATTACTTTTCCTATAGCAACGGGAGTGTCTTTTTCTATAAATGAAAAATTACGCTTTGCAGCAACACGCGGGTTTTTTAACCGATTTATTTCGTTAAGCCCTTTCGTATTTATAATAAGGACGCCCTTAACTTCAGCAAAAAGCTTTACTTTGGATTCGCTCGGAGAACTTAACTTAAGATTTTCTTTTTTTATTAAACTCATCATCTCTATCGCCGCATCATCCTCGTGAATAAAACCTTCTCTCTCGCTAAATATCCATACATAGTGTTTTCCTATTGAAAGAAGAGGTATAATATCATCTTTTCTTATAATATGCCCCTTCTTAAAAAGAGGGCCCTTTTTAACGCCAGGAACAACTTCTGTCACATCAGCGCCTAAAATTTTTCCTACCGCTTTTTGCGTTTCTATTTTTTCCATATATCTTTAATCCTCTCATATTCTTCTTTTGTATCCATATCAATAAGAACCCTATCGCTTTTCATTTCTAAAAAATTTATTGTATCGCTATGCCTGCCTAACACATCTTTTAATGTCGTTTTCTCTGCATCCATTGCTAAAATTTCGTTTCTCATTGTATAGGGGATTATAATAGGATGCCCCTTCCTCCCTTGAAAGGTTGGAATAAGTACTTTACCTTTTATATAATTTTCTGTTAATTCATTAATAATATCGCACGTAATAAGCACTTGATCGCCAAGCCCTATTAAAATTCCTTCCGTGTCCTTTATCTCTGCTAGCCCTACCTGAATAGAAGAAAGCATTTCTTTCTTAAAATCTTCATTTACAACTACCTTAAGTTTGTTGCTGCTAATTTTTTCATCAATAGTTTTTTTAACATCATCTGCTCTGCACCCAAGAACTAACGCAACCTCGACAAGAGACGACGCAAGATACTCCTTTAAAACTGTTTCCACAACAGTTTCATCTCCTATTGGGAGTAAGGGCTTTAATTTTCCCATCCTCTTTGATTCCCCTGCAAAAAGCAAAATACCTTTAATGTTATTTGCCAATATCTTTACTTGCCCTTTCTACCGCCTTTATAATTTTTACATATCCCGTGCAACGGCAAAGATTCCCAGAAATCCCCTCTCTTATCTCAGAAATCGAAGGATTCGGGTTCTTGTTAAGTAGATAAAGAGATGACATGATCATTCCCGGTGTACAAAAACCGCACTGTATAGCCCCTTCCTCCACAAATGCTTTCTGTATAGAAAGCAATTTTCTCTCAACGTCTGCCCCTTCAACTGTGACAATTTCTGCACCATCTGCCTGAGGCGCAAGAATTAAACAGGCATTCACACTTCTTCCATTAAACAAAATTGTGCATGCACCGCATTCTCCTCTGCCACAACCTTCTTTTGTCCCGGTAAGATGCATTTTATCTCGTATAATATCAAGAAGTACTGCATTGGCAGGAACGCTCAGTTTATACTCTTTGCCGTTCAGAGCAAAACTAATATCCATTGTCTGCACCATTTCACCTTTTTTCTACAAAATAATACACACTGTTACTGCCCTCTATTTTTTCTTTCATCTTAATTGCATCCACAGGGCAAATCTGCATACACATTGCACACCCAACACATTTTTCTTCATCGAAGTGAGGCACTCTCTTCTCGCTATCCCAATCAATTGCCATATGCCCACCATCGAAACAAGCTGAATAGCAAAGGCCGCAACCAACACATTTTTCTTCTACTAATTCAGCAAGAGTTTTGGGTGAGGGAAGCTCATCCTGAGATTTAATGTTCGGCAGCGCCTTTCCAACAATATCCAGAGGAGAATTAAAACCCATATCAGATAAGTAATGAGCAAAACCTCTTTTCAAATCCTCTATTGTCCTAAATCCGTAATGCATAGGCAATGTACAGAATTGCACATTCGAAGCTCCGACAGCCATAAATTCTACGGCATCTCTCCAATTAAATGCACCACCATTCCCGGAAATTGTAATGTCCACATTTTTGGCAATTTCCGCAATGGTACGCAAGGTAATAGGTTTTATGGCAGGACCCGAAAGACCTGAATATGCGCCTTTGCCAAAAAGAGAAGGATATGGCTCAAATGTGTTTATATCAATGCCTAATAAAGATGGGATTGTATTGCTTGCAGTAATACCATCTGCTCCACCTCTTTTTACGGCTTTTGCCACTTCAACAATGTCCGTAACTTGCGGGGTTATCTTTATAAGCACGGGGATATCCTCTGCTGCCTCTTTTACCCAGCGTGCCACTTTCTCCGTTGCTTCGATACTTTGAGCAAGCATTCTTCCAGCTTCTTCCCCCATGCTTCCTTGAGGGCAACTAAAACTGCATTCTATAAGATCAACGCCAGCTTTTTTCAATCGCCACACAAGTGTCTGCCAATCTTCCTTTTTTGTACCCATGATAGATGCGCCAATCATTTTTTCAGGAAACACTTCCTTTAACGTCTTTACTCTTTTTTCAATTTCATCAATCTGATATCCAGAAATAAGATCAATATTACCCAAACCAATAACCTTTCTGCTCATCGAACCAAATGAAGACATCATGGGATATTTAAGCGGCACAGAATTTCCTTCGACAGACGTTGTCTTTAGTATTATGCCTCCCCAACCTGCTTTTAATCCGTTATATGCTATATCAAACTCATCCGTAGGAGGTGCTGCGGAAAGAATAAAGGGATTCTCTAAGCGAATGCCTAAAAATTCCATAGAAAGATCTATTTTTTTATACATTTTTCCCTCCCTCTAAATACTTCGCAATGTTTTGCGCAGCCTTTTTGCCATCTGCTACACATTCAACAACAGTACTTGCTCCCCTTACAATATCGCCTCCAGCAAAAACACCTTTTACATTTGCCATCAAGCCATCGCTGACTTTTACTAAACCTTTCGCGTCTCTTTCCACCTTAGGAAAATAAACATCAGCTTTTTGTCCTATAGCAATCACTACAGCATCGAGAGGGATTACAAAATCAGAATTTGGAATTGGTACAGGGTTCCTCCTTCCAGATGGATCTTTTTCGCCAAGATGTGCTCTTGTCACAACAAGCCCCTCTACCCTTTTATCGCCTTCAATCTTTTTTGGGATTGCAAGGAATTGAAATGTTACGCCTACCTCTATTGCTTCTTCAATTTCTTTCTTAAACGCCTTCAGTTCTTTTGTACCTCTTCTATATATCACCTCGACATCACGTAATGGATCTTCAATTTTCAAAACACTTGCTACTTCCACGGCTACATTACCACCACCTATTACTCCTACTCTTTTAAAGTGAGGTAATTTAGCACCGGATTTTGCCCGTTTAAGAAGTTCTCGCGAATAGTAAACACCGTCTAAGTTATTTCCGGGTATGTCTAAGTTAAGCTCGCCAGAAAGACCTGTTGAGATAAAAATTGCGCTGTACTCTTTATCTAATTCTTCCAATGATTTTATTGTTGTATCTTTTACCTCCGACACAAAATTATGATGAACAAAGCGAGCTTCTTTTTTTTCTATTTCTTCGGGAAGTCGTGTTGCAGATATTTCATTAGCAGGAACTCCTCCCAACTGCTTCTTTTCAAAAACAACTGGCTGATAGCCAAATCTTCTTAGCTCTCTTGCACAAGCAAGACCTGCAGGACCGCCACCTACAATAGCAATTTTCCCTTTTGTAGCAGGCACAAGTTCAAGATTTTCGGAAGGGTCTGTATTATCCGTTATATATCTGTGAAGCTCTCTAATTTTAATGGGTGTATCCATTTTTATCCTTGTGCAAGCACTTTGACAGAAGCTCTCTTCGGGGCAAATTCTGCCACACGTTTCAATAAGGGGATGTGCTTCCTGGATAATTTCTCTTGCACCTTTTAGATTATCGGTGCGTATAGATTGAATAAATTCAGCAATAGGAACATGTGCTGGGCATGCTGTTTCACAAGGGGCATCATAACAATAAAGGCATCGTTCAGCTTCTATCGCAGCTTGCTCCTTTGAGAATGTTTTTTCGATTTCTTCCATTACATCTTCACTCCTTTCCGATATTTGTTAAAATTTATTATACCTTCGTTTAATAAACTGTCAAGAAGTGCGAATTGCCTCACCTGCTTCGTAGAGCTTAACGCAATATAGAAAATTAAAAGATAACACAGTATAGAACCTATAGCAAACAGTACTATTTATAAGACACGATTATAATGACTTCTCCTTTTACTGAGCGGCCCTCTAGTTCATTAAGAATCTCTGACGCTCTACCTCTCAATGCTTCCTCATGAATCTTTGTAATTTCACGGGTTACCGCAACATTTACATCACCTGCACTTTCTATAAGCTCAGAGAGGAATTGCTTTACCCTGAAAGGGGATTCAAAAAAAATAACAGGGCCAGAAAAATCTTTGAACCCCTGTAAAATCTTTTTCCTTTTCCCTTTTTTCCTTGGGAGAAATCCATAAAAAATAAAATGAGCGGGAGAAAACCCTGAAAGAAGAAGTGCCGGGACAAAAGAAGTAGGACCAGGCAAAACCTCAATATGTATCCCTTTATTAATACAAGCTTTAATAAGTTTATAGCCAGGATCAGAAATACCAGGAGTACCTGCATCTGTCACAAGAGCAATCTCTTTTCCTCTTTCCATTTCTTCCATAAGTTTTTCTAGCTTACGTGCACTGGAATAACTATGGAAACTTGTAATTGGGGTATGTATAGCGTATTTGTTCAATAAAATACGGGTAACTCGTGTGTCTTCCGAGGCTATAAGATCCACTTTCCTCAACACAAGAATTACCCGTAGTGTAATATCCTTTAAATTACCAATCGGTGTAGGGCAGACATACAAACTCATTATTTTGTATCAGAGTCGCTACTTTTGCTTATTTCGATTTCATCTCCCACCTTAATATCATTAAAGTTTTTCAATCCTATACCACATTCATATCCCTTTGCAACTTCTTTTGCATCCTTTTTAAATCTTTTCAGGGATGAAACCACTGTATCGTATATAACGGCATTGCCACGCAAAACTTTTGCTTTAGCATCCCTTACTATCTTTCCCTCAGTAACCATACAGCCAGCTATCGTGCCAGTACCGCTTACCTTAAATACTTGCTTTACAGTAGCCCTGCCAATCACCACTTCTTTAACTTCTAGTTTAACCATTCCTTTAAGCAATCGTTCAATATCGTCTATTAATTCAAAGATAATATCATAAGTCATTATTTCTATTTTTCTCGCTTTGGCATCTTTTTTAGCCTCAGCAGTAGGGCGTACGCTAAAACCTAATATGCCCGCTTTTGTCGCTTCTGCAAGCAAAATATCGCTTTTGACTATTCCGCCAACGCCTTCATGAATAATATCAATAGGAACAGGGGATTTAAGTTCTTTTATTGCATGTTTTACTGCTTCAAGCGAGCCTTGGGTATCAGCCTTAAGAATAACAAAAAGTTTTTCAAGCTCCTTTTCCTCCATCTCTCGAAATAAGTCATCCATAGTTTTAGAAACAGTCTGAGTCTCCATTTGTTGAGCTCTTCTTCCAATTTCAATCCGCTTTGTTTCCTCTTTTGCATCCTTAATATTATCTATTACATAAAATATCTCTCCCGCCTTCGGCACGCTGGGAAGTCCTACAATTCCCACAACAGAAACAGCTTTAATTTTTTTGACCATTTTGCCTCGAATATCTGTAAGAAATCTCACTCTTCCAACAACATCTCCTACTCTAATATAATCACTTGCCTTCAATGTGCCAGTTTGAACAACTACCGTAGCAAGTGGACCAATATTTTTATGCATTTCTGATTCAATTACAGTACCTGAGCAAAGGGTAGTAGGATTTGTTTTAAGTTCGAGAAGTTCAGCTTGTAAATTAATCATTTCAAGAAGCTCTTCAACGCCTTTTCCTGTCTTCGCCGAAACATTGGCATATATTGTTGATCCACCCCAATCCTCTGGAAGTAGCCCTCTATCAGCAAGTTGTTTTTTTACAGCCTCCGGATCAGCATTTGGCCTATCAATTTTATTAAGTGCTACAATAATTGGAACATCAGCAGCACGAGCATGATCAAGCGATTCTATCGTTTGGTCCTTAACACCCTCATCTGCTGCAACAACAAGAATAACAATGTCCGTAACTAACGACCCCCTCAAGCGCATTTCTGTAAATGCCTCATGCCCCGGAGTATCAATAAAGATGATTTCTTTTCCATTTACGTTAACAACAGAGGCTCCAATTGCCTGAGTAATCTGCCCTTTCTCTTGGTCAGCAATAGATGTCTTTCTTATTGTATCAAGCAATGTAGTCTTGCCGTGGTCCACATGCCCCATTACAGTTACAACAGGTGCTCGGGAACACAATTGTTTTAAAAATTCTTTATCTTTAAACTCTGGAACGTCAAAATTTAACTCAAAAGCAAGATAATGTACTTCAGTTTTCGAGAGCTTCCTGTCCGGCTTATAAGGAATTCCCAGTTTCATAATTCGTTCCTTTACTGTCCTTACCGGGACTTTAAAGCGTTTCGCAAACTCCTCTACATTAATATCGCCAGATATCTTTTGAGATTTTTCCTCTGTAACTTCCCGTTTTTTGCGCATCTCCTCGACATACTCTTCTGCCAAAAAAATCGCGTCAGGCTCCAGTGACGATAAATGCCCCTTCACATCAACTCCTAATTCCCCTAAAATCTTAATCAATTTAGGAGACTTTATTCCAAGTTTTTTAGCAACTTCATAAACTCTCATTTTATTTTTGTTCACTTGCATCGCCTTCCTCTAATAATTCAATAAGGTGGATCCTGTACTCAGTAAGATTAGAAGCAAGTTTTACATTAATGCCTCCCCCTCCAAGTGTTGAAGCATAATTTTTAGAAAAGACATAAACATTAGCTTCCTTAGTCTTAGGAATAATTTCCACTCTCTCAACTTTCCCCGGACTTAGTGCATTCTCTATATAAATTTCAGGATTTGTATTATATCTGATTACATCAATTCTCTCCCTGTTCAATTCTCTTGAAACTGCATTAATTCGCACGCCTTTAGTGCCAATACATGCTCCCACAGGATCAACACGTAAATTTTTCGTAGCAACAGCCATCTTAGCTCTTACACCCGGCTCTCTTACAATGGCCTTAACTTCAACAATGCCCTGCTGAACTTCTGGCACTTCCATACTTACAAGTTTTTCCAAAAATTCTGGGCACGCGCGAGATAAAATAATTTGAGGCCCTTTAATGCTGCTTTTCACCTCTTTTATTAACGCCTTCACCAACTTGTCTTTTCTTAGCTGCTCTCCAGGAATATATTCCTCTGGGGGTATAATGCCCTCAATATTGTGAGGCTCAATACTTACGCCAATTTCACCTCTTCCTTTTCTCCTAGCCACCCTTCCCGTGATTACCGTTCCTACAAGTCCAGAAAATTCTTCAAATGCAACTTCTCTTTTCTTCTCAAGTATTTTTTGTTGAAAAACTTGCCTTGCTGTACGAATTGCCGTTGAGGAAAGTTTACTTGTTGGAATTTCAATAAGAACAGTACCACCTATTTCTATATCATCAGTAAATTTTTTTGCCTCTTCAGTGCTTATTTCAAGTATCGGATTTTCTACATTTTCCACAATTATCTTCTCTGCATAAATCTTAACACTACCACGAGAAAGATCTATTTTAACAACAGCATTCTGCTCATTAAATGTTTTTCTATAAGCAGCTTGCAATGCCGCCTGTATAACTTCCACGATATAATCCTTAGAAATACCTTCTTCCTCTTCTATGTTCCTCAATATATCAATATCGATCATTTTTTCCCACCTCTCTTTTCCAACAACCTATTATAAAGAGAAATTTTCACCACCTTGTCAAATGGCACTTCCAATTTTTTTTCATTTTTTCTAAATACAACATTATCGCCAGAAAATCCTTCAAGTATAGCTTCTTCTTTTATTATATTCTCTCCGACCTTAAAAGAAACTTTTACCTCATTCCCAGCAAAAATATCAATTTCTTCTCTTGTTTTCAAAACCCTACTTAACCCAGGTGAAGAAATTGCAATACTGTACGCCCCTTCAAGCCCAACAGAAAAAAGTTCACTCTGAATTTCCCTCGTTACATTTTCCAAATCTTTAATGCCTACAATACCACCTCTTCGGTAGATAACTGCTTCAATTCTGTCACCCAGAACCAAACACTCTACCAATATTAATCCGAATCGCTCGGCACTTCTCTTTGCAATTTCATTTATTCTATCCATAAGTTCTCTCCATCAAACGAAAAAGTGGGCACATTTATTCCCACTTCTCCATATGAAATCTATAAATATTGTAAAGGAAATTTTAAATTTTGCAAATAGAAAATAATTAAAAATTTTTTAAAATAACCGAACTTTTTAGATACCCACCTGTCTAAAAATAAAAAGGAGGAAAAAATGAATGAATTTGTAAATTTTTTAAAGAAAAACAAAATTGCTTTAGCCTTGCTCATCGTCGTGATGATAATAGGCATCGGCGGGGTAAGTTACCTTTTCCTTGGAACAGAAATAATCAGAACTGAAAAAGCAATGTCTCCACAAAATCAGACAAATGAGTCTCTGCCCTACTCAAACGCAACCTTTGAAGATGAAACCACAAGAGAATCTGGCACCTACCTTAGCGAAAACAATGTAGATACACAGTTTGGCATTAAAATAATCAAGAACGGCAGTACAAGCTTGCAGGTAGAAAAAGGGAAATTTTTCGAGGTATGGAATAATATCATCTTTACTGCAAAAGGTTTGAATGGTTTTGTTTCAAATTCAAACTATTATAAACAAGACGAACACTATTATGGGACAGTTAGTATAATGATTCCTTCTAAAGATTTTGATACATTTGCTGAACAAATTTCAAAACTTGGGAAAACAGAAAATATGCGCGTGTCAACCAAGGATGTCACAGGTGAATACGTAGATCTTTCATCAAGAATCAAAGTACTTGAATCACAAAAAAATCTCCTTCTTTCTTGGCTAAGTAAATCAGACGATATAAAAGATATGATTGCCCTAAGAAATGAACTGGAAAAAGTAGAAAGCGAAATCGAACAAATTAAAGGAAGAATGAATTACATCACATTTCACACAGATTTTTCTGAGATTACAATAAGCATCACAGAAGAGGGGAAAATTCCAGTAGAAAAACCAGAAATACTTCTGCGCCTTATTGCTGCATGGAAAATAGCGTTGAACGCCCTTGTTTCTTCACTAGCTGGATTTATAATATTTGTTGGCTGGATAATTCCATGGGTTATTATCCTATACATAATTTATGTAATTTATAAAAAAAGAAAAGGAGGCACAGCATGAGTAAAAAATTTATCGCCATTTTTATTTTGACTGTACTAGTTTTAAGTACCGTAGTAATTGGTGGAAACACATTACCACAAGGTAGTGTAGCCGCGGAGAACCTAAGTGTGGATGAACACCATCTAATATCTGCAACAGGCACAGGCACTATACAAGCAATACCCGATATCGCGTACGTATCGTTCGGAATACAGGCAGAAAACAGAGATGCAAGTGCTGCGATGGAAGAGATGTCCTTGCAAGCAAACGCAATTATCAACGCACTGAAAGAAAGAGAGATAAAAGAAGAGGATATTAAAACAACGGGGTTAAGTCTTGTGCCTGTGTATCGCTGGGATAAAGAAACAGGAAAATCTATTTTAGATTACTACAGAGCAAGTGAGTCTTTCAGAGTAAAATGCACAGTTAACAATGCCGGAGCAATTCTCACCTGTGCAGGGGAAAATGGAGCAAATATAATACATGGAATCTCCTTTGACATCTCAAACCGTGAAGAACTAAAACTCGAAGCAATTAAAAAAGCAATGGATAATGCAAAAGCACAAGCAGAAATATCGTTAGATGGAACAAGATATGTAGTTACTGGAATAAAAACTATTTCTATTGGCTCTATTCTCGATCAAACACGAGGTATCGATATAGCATTCGCAGGAAAAGACGCAGAAAATATAGAAATTCCAGTAGAAGGTGGAATGCTTACAATTCAGGCAACCGTACAAGTTATATACACATTTGATTAATAAACGTTAACAAATGACGGGTATCTTGCCAGTATTTACTGAATTGAAGATACCCGTCATTTAATTTTACACAAAGAGTTTGATAGTTTTAGTAAATCAAAATATACAACTTAAGCAATATAATGCAACTTTTTCAAAATTAATAAAAACCATTTTTTTCTTGAGCAATTAATTTGACAAAACTTGAAATATGCGTATAATCCTCTCGGAATTGCGCCCTGGCCCTATCCTGCATCTCTGTGACCAAAAACTTTTGCATCTCTCCAAGATTCGAGAGATTGAAAGGCGAGAGGGGAAGGGTTGGGGCTCTTTGACTTATCAAAGAATAACAATAAAATAGAAAAGACAATAAATTTCCGCATGAAAGGATAAATATGCATAAAAATAGTATCGGCGTAAATCTTCTTATTTTTATGAACAGATTTTTTAATCGCCCTGTTCATCCATTCAATCTGGAAGATGCAGCAATAAAAACATTTGCAGAGTGGGAATTTGAGCAATCAAAGCGCATCAATTCTTACTACCTTCCTGAAACAGACCTTTTAAGAGAAATACAGAACAAGACTATACTGGATATCGGGGCAGGCAGTGGAGGAAAAAGCACATTCTATGCATTAAATGGGGCCAAAAAAGTAATAGGAATAGACACAGAAAAAGGATTTATAAAACAGGCAAAAGCATTTGCGATGTCGAAAAACACAAGAAACATTGAATTCCATGTAGTAAATGCAGAGAATATGTCTTTTAAGGAAAGTTCAATTGATATCTGCGTAATGAACGATGTATTTGAACACCTGCAAAATCCCGAAAAAGTATTGAAAGAAGCTCACAGAGTACTAAAAGGCGGAGGTAAAATTTTTATCAATTCGCCACCGTACTACCACCCGTACGGCGCGCACCTTTCTGATCTTATTGGGATCCCTTATGTACATATCCTGTTTCCCGAGCCTGTTCTTATAAATGCATATAAAAAACTTGGAGAAAATACAAAATCCTATGAAAAAAGAGTAAATTTAAGATTCGGCACGGTAAATGAAGAAGAAAAAATCACATATATAAATAGAATGACAGTAAAACGATTCGAACACATTATAAAATATGAAAACCCATTTAAACCAATCCATTACAAGCTTATGCCACTGAAAGAAGGGGGTAGATTTTTATTAAAAACACCTCTAAGAGAGTTTTTTACAAAAATGATTGTTTTTGTGGGTGAAAAAAACTAAAATAAAAATTTCATCGCCACTAAAGTGCCCTGCTATTTTTACTTTTCTTTCAAGGAACAACTTCATAAAATATTACTGCTCCACCTTCCCAATCTCTTTAACAATATTTACTATAACTTCAACCGCTTTCCCCATAGCAAATATTGGTATATATTCATATACGCCGTGAAAATTATGCCCACCTGAAAATAAATTCGGTGTCGGCAATCCCATAAATGAAAATTGAGCTCCGTCAGTTCCACCTCGTATCGGCTTTACAATGGGGCTAATTCCAGCATCTCTAATTGCTTTTTGTGCAATACCAATTAGTTGAGGATTTTTAGCAATGATCTCTTTCATGTTGTAATACGAATCTTTTAGTCTTAGTTCTACTGTCCCCTTCCCATATTTCTTATTAATAAAATGCACACATTCTCTTGCAAATTTCTTCCTTTTTTCAAACCTATCTTTATCATGGTCCCTTATAATACATTTCTGTACCGTCTTCTCTACTCCTCCATTCATTTCGTATATATGATAAAAACCTTCATACTTCTCTGTAAATTCTGGAGTTTCACCTTTTGGAAAAAGTTCAAGTAATTCAGTTGCAATACGAATTGCGTTCTTCATTATACCCTTAGCACTTCCAGGATGAATACTTTTGCCATGAATAATAAAAGTAGCTGATGCAGCATTAAAATTTTCGTATTCAAAGCTACCAATCTCGTCTCCATCCATCGTATATGCATAGTCAGCCCCGAACTTCTTTACATTAAATTTTTTTGGCCCCTTACCTATCTCTTCATCGGGAGTAAATGCAAACTTTACCGTACCATGTTTTATCTCCGGGTGTTCTACTAAATATTGAACAGCAGTCACTATCTCAGCAATACCTGCTTTATCATCAGCACCAAGAAGAGTCGTTCCATCAGTAACAATAATGTCTTTCCCATAATAATTCTTCATTGCAGGAAATTCCTGAACTTTCAAAACAATGCCCAACTTTTTATTTAATACGATATCGCCACCTTTATAATTTTTCACTATACGTGGCTTCACATTTTTGCCAGATACCTCGGGAGATGTATCCAGATGGGCAACAAAACCAACAACAGGGACACTCCTTCTAATATTTGAAGGGACACTCCCCATAACATATCCATTTTTATCTATCTCAACATCAATGCCCATACCCTTCATTTCTTCCGATAGTCTTCTTCCCAACTTAAGCTGTTTTGCCGTACTTGGCGTGGTAGAAGAATCTTCGCTTGATTGCGTGTCATAAGAAATATAATCAAGAAATCGCTCTGTAACACCCTGCATAATATTGCCTCCTCTCACATTTTGCTATATTGTAGCATTTTTTCAATACAATAAAAACCTTGAATAAATAATAAAAATAAATAAAATAACAGCATGAAGTCACAAGAAAATAAAGTAGTTAATTTTATCGAAAATAATGTCTCGCTATTTTTAATAATAAGCATACCTTTTGGATTGCTTTTTCCTTATTTTGTATTTCTCAAAAATTATATCACTTACCTTCTTATGATTGTTTTATTCGTCACATTTTTAAAGATGGATATAATGGAGATTGTGCATCACATCAAAAGACCTATGCTGCTACTCTATATTGAGGGTATGAGCCTAATTGCCGCTCCAATCATTGTTTATTTCGTTCTTACATTACTCAAATTCGATTACATCGTAGTAGCAGCTCTTGTACTGCTGGCGGCAGCGCCTGCAGGAGTAGCATCATCTGCAATGACTGACTTAACTTCCGGAGACACATCTTTGAATGTTGTTATAATCTTTGTAAGTCACTTAATAGCCCCGTTTGCCATTCCATTCCTCTTCTTTATCCTTTTTAAAAAATATATAAAACTTGACTATCTTAATGTACTCATCACTATGGCCAAGCTCATTTTAATCCCACTGGCAGCTGCTCTACTCTCAAAACAATTTTTCAAAGAGAAATTAAATTTAATAAAAGAAAGAAGCAGCCTGTTAACCATAATACCCGTATTTCTTATTTCACTAACAGTAATATCTATAAATGCACCGTTTATAAAATCTAATCCATTCCAGGTAGTGAAATATTTATTAATCGTGTATCCTGAGTATTTTTTCTTTATGGTCTTTGGGTTCGTTATAGTTTTCTGGTTAAGTCTGAAAGAAAAAATTGCCGTATCTAACTCAAAAACATTTGCAAATGTATCCATTGCAATGGTTCTTGCATTTGAATTTCTTGATCCGAAAGCCGCTTTAATCGTTGCGCTTGCACAACTACCATGGCCCACAATGCTTGTCCCCGTCAATATAATGTTAAAGTTTATCAGAAAGAAAACACTTGAAAATCAGTACTTGTAATTACCCATTCTTATACCTTTTCCTCAAGTTCTATTAACTTCTCAGCAGCGAAAAGAGAAGCAAGCTTTGAATGCTCGTAATAAATGCCCCCTTGCAAATAAACGGCATACGGCACCCTCATCGGCGCATCAGCTGATAACTCAATTGAAGAACCTTGTATAAATGTACCTGCTGCCATTAAAATATCATTTTCATAACCTGCAAGTGGCGATGGCAGAACTTCAGCATCCCAATCTATTGGTGATACGCTCTGGACGGCTTGCGCAAACGTAACAAGCTTTTCGGGAGATCCTAGGAGAATTGCCTGAACAATATCACCCCGCTCTTCATTAAAAAGAGGTTTTACATCATATCCCAACTCGCTAAAGAACTTTGCGGCAAAAATTGCTCCTTTTAACGCATTGGACACAACAAGTGGAGCAAAAAAAACACCTTGAAGAAAAAGGCGAGTAAGAGAAAGCATTGGCCCAATTTCCCTTCCTGTGCCCGGAGCAGTAAGCATTGCTTCAATCTTTTTGATGTATTTTTCTTTTCCAGCAATATAACCGCCTGTTGGAGTAATTGCTCCACCCATATTTTTTATAAGGGACCCCACCACAATATCGGCACCTACTTCCGTTGGTTCCTTCTCATCAACAAATTCTCCATAGCAATTGTCTACCATGATACAAATATTCGGGTTAACTGTTTTTGCCTTTTTTATCATCTTACTAATCTCCTCGATTGTGAGAGATTTTTTGTATGAGTATCCGCCAGAGCGTTGAATAACTCCTACAGTTGCTCTTTTTATTTTTTCTTCTTCAATATTTTTAGCCATGTCTGTTTTATCAAACTTTATCCCGTATTCTTTCAGAGAGCCTGTCACTTTCCTTAACCCTATTATGGCTTCACCTGTTTCATAAGGATCCCCACTCAGGTAAAGAAGCGTATCAGCAGGACGAAGCAGGCCAAAAAATGAAATGGAAATTGCATGCGTGCCGGAAACAATTTGAGGCCTGACAAGTGCCGTTTCTGTATTGAAAATCCTTTTGTAGACTTCTTCTATTTTATCTCTGCCAGGGTCAGAAAGCCCATATCCCGTTGTATCTCTAAAATGAAAAACAGAAATATGAGATTCCCTGAACGCATCTAATACTTTATAAAAATTACTACTCTTTATCTTGTCTACTTTTTTGAACTCTTCTGAAAGTTCACCTTCACATCGCTCAGCAAGATTTATAAGTTCTTCTCTAATTTGAATATTCATATAAGAACTCCTTTACAAGTTTTTCTGCCTGTTCTTTTGCGTCATTTAAATCTGTCGTGTCAATCCAATGCACATTATCCTCTTTTTTAAACCAGGTAATTTGTTTTTTGGCAAGATGTCTTGTCCTTTGTTTAATTTCTTCTTTAGCTTCTTTAAGAGAAATAGTTCCGTTAAGGTATTGCAAAACTTCACTGTATCCAATTGCCTGTAAAGCTGTTTTTGACCAATTGGGATAAATATCCCTTAACCTTTGTACTTCTTCTACAAAACCTTTATCAAACATCTCTTCTACGCGCTTTTCAATATCCCAATAGAGAAGTTTCCTCTCTTTTGTTAGCCCTATTTTTAAGAACTCATAACGAACTTCCTGGTTCTCAACAGAAGAAATTTTACATCCAGTTTGCCTGAAAAATTCAATAATCCTTATAAGGCGCTTCCTGTCACTGACCTTGTCTGAAGCATCTTTATCGATACTTTCTGCCTTTTTTCTTAAAGCAGCAAAAGGCAACATATTGAGCTCTTCCCGCAATACCGCATCAGGAGGTGCTGAAAATTCAACAGGGAATCCTTCTGTAATACTCCTTATATACAAACCTGACCCACCGACTATCAATGGCACCTTTTCCCGTTTAAAAATGTTGCTAATCGCCACCTCGGCATGTTTTTTAAACTCTGCAACATTAAATTCTTCCTGCACAGTTACAACATCGACTAAATGGTGCGGGATTTTGCTTCGGATATCTTTCCCCACTTTATCCGTTCCTATCTCCATTCCGCTATAAAACTGCATAGAATCTGCAGATATAATCTCGACTGGAAATTTCTCCGCAATACATAAACTGAGTTGCGTCTTATGTGTTGCAGTAGGTCCTAAAATAATAATAATTTTTTTCATTTGCCTCGCAGGTGAATAAAATCAGCATCGATAATCTTCGTCTCAATGATATCGCCAACACGTGCTGCACACCCCTCTACAATAACCAATTTATCCTGTGGTATCCTGCCAAAAGCCTGTGCTCCAACAATTGACTCAATCAAAATCTCCACAGTTTTTCCTATAAAGAAGCGGTTTTTCTTTAAAGAAATAGCATTCTGCAAGGAAAGAAGGTCGTTTAATCTTTTCTTTTTTTCTTTCGCATCAATCTGTTCTTCCATCACCGCTGCCGGAGTATTTGGTCTCTTTGAATAAGCAGCAACAAAACTTTTATCAAATTGCACATATTCAACAAGCGATTTAGTTTCATTGTAATCTTTTTCGCTTTCTCCGGGAAATCCTACAATAATATCAGTAGTAATACTTGCATAAGGGAAAAGCAGCCGCACGCTGTCTATAAGCTCAATATATTGCTCCCGCGTATAGCCTCTCTTCATAGATTTTAATATTTTATTGCTCCCTGACTGTACAGGCAAATGAAAATGTGCGCACAGCTTTTTTAACTTCCTCATTCGTTCCAAAACAGAAAGAGTAAAATCCGCAGGATGAGGGGTAAGATACCTTAATCTCTTAAGGCCCGGGACTTTATCAACTTCTTCAAGTATTTCAATAAAACCATTTTTATACCCTATATCACGCCCGTAGTGATTAATATTTTGCCCTAGTAAAACAACTTCCTGCGTACCATTTTTAACGAGCTTATTTACCTCTTCCAATATTTCTTCTTTTGTCCTGCTCCGCTCCCTCCCCTTAGCAATAGGAACAATACAATAACTACAAAAATCGTTGCACCCATAAATAATAGGCACATATGCAAACACTTTTTTTGCAAGGGAAATTTTTTTCTCACCCATTACAGAAAATAGTTTTCTTAGCTTTTTAATACGGTCATCAAGAGGTTCATATCCTTTAGATAGAGCAACAATACTTTTTTCACCAACTCGCTTTATTGCCTGTTCTTCTACACTGGCAACGCATCCTGTTACAACAGATACCGGGTGACCTTGTTTTTCAAAAAGTTTTCTTATGCGTCCTATTTTGCTGAGAAGCTTTAAATTCGCCTTTTCCCGAACAGCACAGCTATTCAATAGAATTAAATCCGCATCTTCGTCCTTTTCCACCTCGTTATATCCTAAAGACAGGAGTACCTCTCTAAACTTTTCGGACTCATATTCATTAATCTGGCAACCATACGTGACAATCTTAAAATTTTTCATAAAGCTTTTTGCACTCCTTCTCAAGTATTTGCCTTTTCAAAGCTCCCAGTTCTTTTCCTTCCACATTGAATTTTTCTCCTAACTTACGGCCATCAACCTTTACTTTGCTGCATTCAACAAAAAATTTGCTCGCCTTTGCCACCTCTCCCTCTTCTAACGAAAAAAGAGCTGCTGCTAAAGGAACACAAATACTTCTATATCGAGTAAAAAGAGAAAACAATGAATCAAAACCATCCTCTACTTTTTCTCCAGCAATTTTAGTCGCTATTTCGGCTTCCTTCCGATTTAAACCTAAAATATTCAATACAGGATAATCTAAAAGAACATATGAAAATAATGCCACAATAAAAACATCTCTGTATGTAAAATCTCTGTTAATCTTTTTATCTAATTCATTAAACTGCCTGGATAAATCAGCTTTTTTAAGAATAAACGAAAAATCTTTTCCAGGAAAAAATATTTCAAGTACTTTTAAGACAGATAGAATATCTAAATTAAGAATCTTTTTTAGTTCCTCTCTTCGTCTCTCTCTTTTGGTCGATTCAAGAGAAAAAAATGCACTTTTAATCTGTTCCTTCGTATCTTCGTCGATGGAAAGACCGAATGCTGCTGCAAGCCGAATCCCCCGAAGAACACGTACCGGATCTTCACTAATGGAAGTTGGAGAAACAGCCCTCAACACGCGATTTTTAAGGTCTTTTAGTGAAATATCTTTGTAAAAAAACTTTTTCCCCGAAAGGGAATAACAGATAGCATTAATTGTATAATCCCGCAGCATAAGATTGTTGTCAATACTATTTGTAATTTTCATAAAATCAAATGTATAATCCCCTTGAATAGTTCGCAAAAGCAAAAAGTCCTTTGCATTCAAAAAAAAGTATTTCAGACTGCTATTTTCAAAAAAATCCAAAACTTTTTCAAAGTCGTTTTCCCTTACTATAAAATCAAAATCTTTAAGATCTTTACCACAAAAAGCATCCCTTATAGCTCCTCCGACAATATAGATGTCACTTATCTTTGCCTTCAGTGCCTCAACAAATGTATCTGAAAGTACATCAGTTATAATGGTTTTTACTCTCTCCATCTTCCTCTCGATATGCTTTTTGCCTTGCCATTACTTGCAATATCAATGACTACAAAATCTAAAATCACACTACCTTCTGCAACTTCAAATGTTAACGGAAGAAGTGTTAAAAATCTTTTGATTGCCAACTCTTTTTTTACTCCTATAACAGATTCTTCTACGCCAGCCATTCCAACATCTGTAATATAAGCTGTGCCACGTGGAAGAATTGTTTCATCTGCAGTAGGCACATGTGTATGCGTGCCAACAACTGCGCTTACAAGTCCGTCCATGAAAAAGCCAAAAGCTCTCTTTTCGCTGGTTGCCTCAGCATGAAAATCAACCATTATGCAAGAAGTCTCTTTTTGCATCGCTTCAACTAACTGTTTTCCCACAACAAAAGGCGAATCGAGTGGAGGTAGCTCTATCCTTCCCTGCAAATTCACTACTCCCAATTTCATATCATTTTTTTCAACGACAACATGACCTTTGCCTCTCACGCCTGGTGGGAAATTTGCAGGACGCAAAAGAAACGGAAAATCATCAAACTGATTCCAAAATTGTTTCTTATCGAAACTATGGTTCCCTCCAGTAATGACGTCTACGCCAAAGGAAAAAAGTTCCCGCGCACTTTTTTCTGTGATTCCCGTCCCATGCGCTGCGTTTTCTCCATTCAAGATAATAAAATCAGGATGGTGTCTTTCCCTCAATTCAGGCAGTGCCTTTCTAACAGCTTTTCTTCCAGGCTTGCCAAACACATCTCCAATAAAAAGTATTTTCATTTATCTCTCCCATCACAAACAAAAGGAGCCGGTAAAAATAGTACCGGCCTCTATATATGTCTTAAAAACTAACTTATTATTCCTTTTTCGCTTCTTCTTTCTGTTCTTCTTCACCAGCTTTTTCACCAGCTTCTTCACCAGCTTCTACGCCAGCTTCAGCTTCCACCGGTACCACTTCTTCCTTTGTAGGATGCCCAATTCCTAATACAACTACATCTATCGGAGTAAGTACTTTCACTTTATCAGAAAGAACAAGGTCACTTACGTGCACAACATCGTTTATATCAAGTTCCGTTATATCAACCTCAATTTTGTCAGGAATGTCAAGAGGAGCAGCTTCTACCTTGATGTCATATAGCATATGCTTAAGTACACCGCCAACTTTTACCCCTTTCGATTCACCTACAACCACAATCGGTATCTTCGTAAGCACAGGTTTATTCAGATCTACTTCTAGAAAATCCACATGCACAATCCTATCACCGAGAGGATCTTTTTGTATTTCTTTAAGGATTGTAGAGTAAGTAGTGCCATCAATGTCGAGGCTAATAATAACACTTCTCCCTTTATGTTTTATAATGTTAATAAATTCCTTTTCGTTAATTGTAATAGGAATAGGTTTTGCAGTCTTTCCGTAAGCTATGGCAGGAATAAATCCTTCGCTGCGAAACTTATTTAACATTCCTTTAGTAGAAACATCTCTCTTCGTTGCCTTAAATGCTATCTTTTCCATATATATATCTCCTTTATAATTTTTTGAGATCTAATTATAACATTCTTTTAATCTTTTTCAAACAATGCACTTATAGATTCATGTAAAAATACTCTTTTAATCGCCTCTCCTATCAGCGGGGCTACACTAAGAACCTTAACTTTATCAGGCAAATGATTACGTTCTTCCACAGGAATCGTATCCGTTACAATTATTTCCTTTATGGGCGATTTCTCAAATTTCTTCAAACTATCTTTTGCAAATATTCCATGTGTTGCGCATACATAAGCATCTTTTGCACCCCTTTTTAAAACTTCTTCTGTCGCGTTAATGATAGTATTGCCCGTATGAATCGCATCATCGACAAAAATAACGCTTTTCCCCTCAACTTCACCAATAAGCCTGCTCGTTTCTACTTCTTCTGGCCCAAGCCTTCTCTTGACAAATATTGCCTGGGTCGAGCGAGGGATCCCTCTGGCAAATTCAGTCGCCCGCGCTACACCCCCTACGTCAGGAGAAACAACAACAGGGTTCTCAATATTTTTCCCACGCATATAATCAGCAAGTGTCAACACAGCCGTAAGATTATCCATCGGTATATCAAAAAACCCTTGTATCTGGCCTGCATGCAAATCCACAGACATTACCCTGTCTGCGCCTGCCATCGTAATAAGATTTGCAACAAGCTTTGCTGAGATAGGCTCTCTCGACTTTGTTTTTCTATCCTGTCGTGCATATCCAAAAAAAGGAATAACAGCAGCTACAGTGTTCGCCGATGCTCTTTTCAAAGCATCAATCATAATAAGTAACTCCATTAAATTATCCGCCGGGGAAAAAGTCGGTTGAATGACAAATACATCTCTCCCTCGTACATTTTCAAGGCACCTTACATGAATTTCTCCATCCGGAAAATAATTAATAATAGCCTTCCCCAGCGGCAAATCAAGATATTTTGCAATTTTTTCAGAAAGCTGCTTATTTGCCGTACCAGAAAAAATTTTTATTCCTTTTCCTTTCAAATCAACCATTACTTTTTTTCCTCCTCTTTGCCCATTCTTTTTTATTTATTTGCTTGGCTCTCCCAATAGCAAGCGCATCTTCTGGAACTTCTTCTGTAATCACAGATCCAGCTGCAGTATATGCGCCTTTCCCTATTTTTACAGGCGCCACAAGTGTATTGTGGGAACCAATAAATACATCTTCCTCTATAAATGTGGGGTTCTTCTTGCTTTGAAGCCCATCATAATTGCAAGTGATTGTTCCTGCCCCAATATTCACATTTTTTCCAACTGTCGCATCGCCAATATAACTTAAATGCGGAACTTTTGTATTTTCCCCAAACTGAGATTTCTTTATCTCAACAAAAGCACCTATCTTAACATTCTTACTCATTTTACTATCAGGCCGCACATAAGCAAATGGGCCTATTTTGCAATTATCTCCTACATTAGCCTGCCTTACTACACTATACTGCACACTCACATTATTTTTAATAACAGAATTAACAATACGCGTATTTGGCCCGATCACGCAATCTTTCCCTATAGTTGTTTTCCCCTGGATTAACACCCCTGGAAGAATTGTCACATCATTCTCTATTTTTACATCAAAATCAATACATACAGTGTCCGTGCTCATAATTGTAACACCTGCAAGCATTAATTTATCAATTATCTCTCCTTGAATGATCTTTGTTGCAATAGAAAGTTCTTTTCTATTGTTAACGCCATATACAGGAAATTTCCTTTCCAACTTTTTTACACTTACTTTTACGCCTTTTTTCTTCAATATTGTAAGCGCATCCGTCAAATAATACTCTTTTTGCAAATTATTGGGAGCAATTTCGTTAACTGCTTCGACAAGATATTTTTTTGCAAATACATATATTCCTGTATTGATCTCGTTTATTTTCTTCTCTTCCTCTGTTGCGTCTTTTTCTTCAACGATCTTGACAAAATCAGTCTTACACCTGATTATTCTACCAAAACCAATCGGATTATCAGATAAAGCAGTAAGTAATGCTACGCCGCTCTTAGTGTCTTTATAAAAAGCAAGAAGTTCTTTAAGATCAGAGGATTTTATCAAAGGATTATCTCCTGTGACGATGAGCACTGGTGCCTCATCTGAAATATTGCTAATTGCGGTAAGTGCTTGCCTTACTGCATCTCCTGTCCCGAGAGGGACTTTTTGATAAACCAGTTCAACATTAGAAAAAGCATCTCTGTCCATTTCTTCAGAAATTACTACAATAACTCTATCAAATATCCCCTTTGCGGCATCTATCACGTATTGCACCATAGGTCGCCCGCAAATTGGGTGCATCACTTTCGGAAGAGACGAATGCATCCTCTTTCCTACTCCAGCAGCTAAAACAATACATACATTTTTCATGAGTTCTCAACCCCTTATTGTCAGGCCATAAATCTTATTTAAACAACAAAACCATCCCATTGCCATATTTTTCATAGTCAACATCATTTTCTCCTCGATATCAATAATATATTAATACTCTATGCATAACGACAGATTATGGCAACAATTTAGCAAGTTTCTTTGTATTTACGCAACACTCCAAGTGCGTAATCTATATCACTCTCAGTATGGTCAGCACAGATTTGGAATCGTATCTCTTGATCTCCTTTTGGAACTACAGGAAAATTAAGCCCGGTTGCTAAAATACCGTTATCTTTTAAATATCCAACAAGTTCTGTAGTCTTCTCTGTATCCCTCACCATGAGAGGCACAACAGGATGCTCTCCTTTTATTATCTCATACCCCATATCTATTAGGCCAGATTCAAACCGTGCTGTCATCGCACGCAGATGCTTTAGCATCGCCCTTCCCTTATCGCTATCCAGTATTTCTAATGAAGCAAGAGCAGCACTTGCCTCCGGTGGAGTAATAGGATTAGAATAAATATAAAACGGAGCAGTTTCACGTAAAAACCCTATTACTTCTGCACTGCTTACCACGTATCCACCATTTACTCCAAGAGCCTTGCCAAGCGTTGCAACTAATACATCAATTCTATCTTCATGCGTATATTCCGTTGTTCCTCTACCCATTTCTCCAATAGCACCAACACCATGTGAATCATCAACAAATGTAAGAACACCTTCTTCAAAACTAGAATTGTATTTTTCAGCTAAATCTGCTATTTCTTTAAGCGGAGCATGATCTCCCCTCATACTAAAGATACCATCAGTTACAATTATAACTCGCTTGCAATTGCCAACCGAACTCTCTAAAACTGACGCTAGGCTATCCATGTCATTATGCTTGTATATCTTTTTGTCCCTCGGCCTGGATAATTTTATACCATTAATAATACAATTATGATTCAATTCATCGCTTATCACAATAGTATCTTGCGTAATCATAGGTGCTAATATCCCTACCACTGCCGAATATGCGGAACTAAAGATCATAGCTGCTTCTCTGTTATGGAATTCAGCAAGTTTTTTCTCCAGCGCTATATGAGAAGTATAAGTGCCACTTATAAATCTTACAGCACCAGGTCCAGCTCCAAATTCCTTTGCAGCTTTTTCCTCAGCTTCTATTACCTCTTTTCTTAAAGACATCCCGAGGTAGTTATTCGCGTTCATTCGCAAAAATTCTTTTTCACCATAACCTTTTATAAAATATCTAGGACCCTTGTCACCTTGTGCCGGTTTTATACCAGCTATTACTGTCTCGTTGCCTTTAAGCACTCTTTTATTTTCCAGCTCTTTTAAATGAGCCGATAACATCTCTTTAATTTTATCAAGTGGCATTATCCCACCTCCCTGGCTATATTGTAATTGCTAACTTCTTTGACAACTTTTCAAGCATGTCCTTTGTCATAGAAGCAAGATTATATTCTGGTTCCCATCCCCACTCTTCTTTAGCAGCACTGTCGTCCATTTTGTTGGGCCAGGAATCAGCAATTGCCTGCCTCATCGGGTCAATGTCATATTCCATAACAAAATCCGGGATATATTTTTTAATTTCATTTGCAATATCCTTAGGAGCAAAACTCATTGCCGTCACATTAAAAGCATTTCTATGCACTAATTTATCAGGATTTGCCTCCATAATATCAAGTGCTGCTTTTATCGTGTCTGGCATATACATCATATCCATATATGTATCAGGCTTTAAATAACACGTATACCTTCTATACTTAAGAGCTTCATAAAAGATTTCAACAGAATAATCAGTGGTCCCCCCGCCAGGTAATGTTACATAAGAAATGATACCGGGAAAACGCACCCCCCGAGTATCCACCCCAAATTTTTTAAAATAATAATCGCAAAGTAATTCTCCTGCAACCTTAGTAACGCCATACATTGTATTGGGACGCTGAATAGTATCTTGAGGTGTGTTATCTTTTGGCGTATTGGGACCAAATGCACCAATGGAACTAGGGGTAAAAACAGCACATCTACACCCACGCGCAACATCTAAAACATTGCAAAGCCCGTTAATATTTACATTCCAGGCAAGTTTCGGCTTGGCTTCTGCCACTGCAGAAAGTATCGCTGCCAAATGGTAAATAGTGTCTATTTTGTGTTTTTTCACAACTTCCTCAATAGTACCAATTTCTGCGCAGTCAATAATTTCAAATGGCCCAGAATTAAGCAACTCTTCACTAGGTTTTCTCTTATGTCCTGCTGCTACTACATTTTCATTGCCATACTTTTCACGCAGAGCTAATGTAAGCTCGGAACCAATCTGCCCCGTTGCTCCAGTTACTAAAATCTTCCGCATAAATGTCGCGCCTCCTCTTTTAGTCACTATCAAAATAGGATTCAACTTACTATTTCCTAATACGCCATTTTCTTAAAGATTGTAATCCTTACTAAATACATTCCTACTCTCCCGATGTAGGAGCTTTACTGCAATAACAATGCCTCTCACCAGGAATATTTATTACTGCTTCACTTAAAACATTGCGGAACATTTCGTTCATTTCTCCCATTTTGCTTACCACTTCCTTATGAGAAATCATTTGGTCAGAAATACCTGCTGCATAGTTTGATACAGCAGCAATCGTAGCATAACACATGCCTAATTCTCTTGCCAATACTACTTCAGGAACGCCAGTCATTCCAACCACGTCCCCGCCTAAAATACTGTAAGCACGTATTTCCGCTCTTGTTTCAAATCTTGGGCCTTCTGCAGATACATACGTACCTTTCGGGGAATAAGGATAGCCAAATTTATCCATTGCTTTTTGGATAGCAGTAGCTAACTCAGGACAATATGGATCTGTACAATCTGTATGCACTACCTTGCCTTGAGAGAAAAAAGTATCTTCTCTCTTTTTTGTAAAATCAAGAAATTGATCAACAATAACAAACGTGCCAGGCAAAATCTCCCTGTTAATTGAACCCACTGCAGCAGTTGCAATAATGCGCTCTACACCCAACTTGTATAAAGAAAAAATATTGGCTCTGTAGTTTATTTTATGGGGGGGCACGGTATGTTCGGTGCCATGGCGAGCTTCAAAAAAAACACTTCTTCCTTCCAATTCTCCTTGCATAAGCGTCACAGTACCAAATTCAGTTTTTACAGCTATTGACTCTGCATTTTGTAAAAAATCTGGCGTATAAACACCAGTACCACCAATAATGCCGATGCTTTTCATGTTTACCTCCATCCCATTTTAACATTTTTTAAGAATTTTTCTATTGCTTTTAAAGACTTTATATCTATAATTATTTGACGGGGCAGTAGTTCAGCGGGAGAACGCATCCCTCGCACGGATGAGGTCAGGGGTTCAAATCCCCTCTGCTCCACCAAATTTTTCCAAAATAAAAGTAACAGGTCCGTCATTGACAAGATCTACTTCCATATATGCACCAAAAATGCCTGTTCTGACAATCTTGACCTGCTTTTTTATTTCTTCCACGAATAATTTATAAAGCGAAATTGCCAAATTCTCTCTTGCCGTATTACTAAAACCAGGTCGATTGCCCTTCTTAATGTGAGAGGCAAGTGTAAATTGCGAGATAATCATAACCTCACCGTTTATATCCTGCAGAGAAAGATTCATCTTTCCATGTTCGTCAGGAAAAATTCGCAGTTCGCAACTTTTTTTTGCAAGATACTTTGCTTCTCTTTCCGTATCTCCCTTTTCCACGCCAATTAAAATGAGCAATCCATTGCCAATTGTTGAAACGATCTCACCGTCAACACTAACTGACGCTCTCTTCACTCTCTGAAGAACTATCCTCATATATTCTCCTTTTACTCCACCGTACCGTTATTACTTCAGGAATAAGCTTAATTTCCCTCGCAATATCCGTTACAAGAGAAGGTTTCTCGGCAACAAAAGAAAAACGTAAATACGATTGGTAATACCCGTGTTTCCTTTTTTCCGTCCTGTTTGATGTACGAAAGTTCTCTATATTTACATTCATTTCGCTTGTAACTCTTGAAATTCTATAAATAATACCTGGCACATTCCAAACAGTTACTCTGAAATATACCAAAAATTTTGCCTTCCCCTTTGCTTCCCAGGCAGCAGGCAACACTTTCCCGCCGCTGCTTATAATCGCAGTTAAATTCGGGCAATCCTTTTTGTGAATCTTTATTCCTCTTCCTCTCGTTACATAACCTACAATTGGATCTTGCGATTCCGGATTACAACATCTTGCAATAGATATTTTTATTCCTTTAACACCAGGGACAGCAGGATAATAAACTGTTTCGTCCTTCTGAAAAATGCGCGGAGTAGCTTTGCGTACATAAGGTCTTTTGGCTTCTTTCCTCTCTTGCTGCTCTTCCTTTTTCTCACCCTTTTCTTCCGGCGTCTCTCGCAGTTTTCTGAGCCAATACCTAATTTTTGAACGTGCAGAAGAAGTTCTTACAAACTGTAACCAGTCAAGCTTTGGCCCGATTGAAGATCTTGACGTAAGAATTTCTACGCGGTCTCCCGTCTTCAGCTCTGTCTGCAGAGGGACAATAGCGCCATTTATTTTAGCTCCAACACAATAATTCCCGACATCCGTGTGCACTCTGTATGCAAAATCAATAGGAGTAGCACCCACTGGGAGATCAATAACATCGCCTTTTGGCGTAAAAACAAGCACCTCTTCGCTAAATAAATCTCCTTTTACCATTTCTACAAATTCTTTTGTAGACCGAACTTCTTTTTGCCAATCAACAATCTGACGAAGCCACATCAATTTACTCTCATAATCCTTATCAAGCTGAACGCCTTCTTTATATTTCCAATGTGCTGCTATGCCAATTTCATCATGCTTATGCATTTCTCTTGTCCTAATTTGAATTTCAAGTGGCTCCCCAGATTTTGTGATAACCGTTGTATGGAGAGACCGATAACCATTGGGCTTCGGCATCGCTATATAATCCTTCACCCTCCCAGGGATTGGTTTATACGCATTATGAAGAATGCCTAATACTTGATAACACTCAGGAACAGATAACACAATGATTCGCACAGCGACAAGGTCATAAATTTCATCAAACTCTTTTTCCTCACGCACCATTTTTCTGTATATGCTATAAAGATTTTTTGGCCGCCCGGAAATCTCTGCTTTTATATTTTGCTCGTTCAGTAAATCCTTGATTTCCTTAACAATGTCACTGACAAATTTTTCTCTCTCGCCTCTTTTACTTGAAACTCTTTTGGCAAGCTCGTAATATTCATCCTGCTTGAGATATCTAAAACTTAAATCCTCTAGTTCCCACTTTATTTTGTAGATACCTAGCCTGTGTGCCAGCGGAACATAAATATCCATTGTATCCATTGCAATCTGTTTTTGCCTATCAGGGGGAAGAAAAAATAGAGTCCTCATATTGTGTAATCGGTCTGCCAACTTTATAATGACAACTCTCACATCTGAAGCCATTGAAAGGAGCATCTTGCGAAGATTTTCAAGCTTTGTTTCTTCGGAAGAAAAATGATCCATATATTCCAATTTTGTAACACCATCGACAAGAAAAGCGATATTTTCTCCAAACTCTTTTTTAATTTTGTCCAAAGTAACAGATGTATCTTCAACAACATCATGAAGAAGCGCTGCAGCATAACTTTCTGCGTCAAGCCGCATCTCAGCAAGGATAAGTGTGACATGGAGCGGATGAACAATATATTTATCTCCCGACTCTCTTGCTTGTTCGCTGTGTGCTTTTTTTGCGAATTCGTAAGCCCTTTTAACCAAAGAAATCTCCTCGCCGCCAAGATAAGAGGAGATTTCTTTAAGTAATTTTTCAAATAATGTTTGCTCGTTCAAGTTAATCGAAGTTTATTAATGAAAATACAGGATATTTCTTTAACTTCTCTTCTCCTTTAAGATTTTTCAAAATAATAACAAAACCCCAACCAATAATTTTTCCACCAGCTTCTTCGACAAGATCGCTCGCTGCAGCTGCAGTGCCTCCAGTAGCAAGCAAATCGTCTATCATCAATATTCTTTCTCCCTTTTTTATGCCATCTTTATGCATCTCTAAGATAGACATACCGTACTCTAATTGATATTCCTTTCTTGCCAATTCAAAAGGAAGCTTGCCTGGTTTTCTTATTGGCACAAAACCTACACCAAGTTTAACAGCAATGGGAGCACCTATCATCAATCCCCTTGCTTCAATACCTACCACTTTATCAATATCTTTGTCTTTAAAAAAATCTGCAAGTTGCTCAATCGCATAGTCAAATGCTTTGCCATCAGAAAGTAAAGGCGTGATATCCCGAAATAGAATCCCTTTCTGCGGGAAATCCGGAATGTTCCGTATATACTTTGTTAGATCCATTTTTACCTCCTCCCTTATCGCTACATTAAATTATATCCAAAAATGCTTACTCAGCAAAAGATAAAAAAATTATCTTCGTTTCCTCTTAGATTTTTTCCCTCTCTTTTTCTTTAAAACCTTTTTGCTTAAAGAAACTTTCTTCTCCGTATGGGATTCACTGGCAGCAGTTCCAATACGAGGCTCTACAGAGATAACGCGCTTTTCCGTCACGCTGCTTACCTTTTCCTTACCCTTGTGCCATAATGCAAGAAGTGGAGAAGCAATGTAAATCGAAGAGTAAGTTCCTGCAAGCAACCCAAACATTAGTGTTAGCGAAAAATCTCTCATTGTATACCCTGCAAAAACGACCAATGCAAAGGATGCGAAAAATGTTGTAATGGACGTATTCATAGATCTTACCCAGACATCAGTGATACTTTTGTTGACAAGCACAGAGAAAGTTTCCTTTCCTCTAAACTTTACATTTTCTCGTACTCTATCCATCACAACGACGCTATCCTCCACGGAATATGTCATAATGGTAAGCAATGCTCCTATAAATGGGGCATTAAGTTCTATTCTGAAAAGTGCAAGCAAGCCAAGAGTAACGAAGATATCATGAATCAATGCAATAATAGTTGCAAGAGCAAACGTAAATGTGAACCGCATTGTAATGTAAAAAAGTATAAAGAGGAGAGCAAGAGCAAGTGAAATAATCCCACTCTTTTTGAGTTCAGATCCAATAATCGATGCGATAGAAGTAATACCAATTTGCTCCGTGTCTACTTTAGCTACATTAGTAGATATTCCATCAATAATTCTATTTTTTACATCAGAGCCCAATGTTTCTGTTTTAATTTTAATAAAAATTTTATTTCCTTGCGCTTCCTGAATAATTGCATCTTTAAGCCCCTCAGAAGCAAGAATGTCACGCACTGCTTCTATGTCTGGTTTTTCCTCGCATGTAAGGGTAATTACCGTACCTCCCATAAAATCAATACCAAAATTCAAGGGAGATCCCATAGTAATCTGATTAACCACCATTGAAGTAATGCCAACTAAAATAATAACAACAGAAATAATTATCCAGAGCTTTGTATGCTTTACAATATTCCAATTTGCTATTTTCTCTCTAAAGTTCATCTACGCACCCCCTATATCCCAAACATCCACGGTTTCTTTGCCGCGGAATCTGGAATCAGTAAATTAGCAAGAGAATGGGTTACAACAATTCCGCTTAAAAAACCTACAAGAATACCTACGGAAACAGTCACAGCAAATCCTTTAATCACGCCGGAGCCAAAATAAAACAATACTATTGCACCAACAAGGACCGTCAAGTTTGAATCAAATACCGTCCTGAACGCTTTGGCAAACCCAGCTGAAATAATGGAGCGCGTTGATTTGCCAAGCTTTAGCTCCTCTTTCATCCTCTCAAATACAATAACATTAATATCTACTGCCATACCAAGTGAAAGAATTGCACCCCCTATAGCAGGTAGCGATAATGTTGCATGCAGCAAGAAAAGTAGAGCCACCTCAACTGTCATATAAAACACAAGTGCTATGGTTGCAAGAATGCCGAGAAAACGATAGAAGAAAATCATATAAAGAAAAATAAGAAGTATTGCAATAATTATCGCAATTAAAGCCATTTGAACAGACTTCTGCCCAAGAGAAGGACCCACAACATCTTCCTGTATAAAATTAAGTTTAACGGGAAGTGCACCACTTCTCAAAAGCGCTGCATAATCCGCAGCTTCTTCGGCAGTAAAGCCTCCTTCAATAATTCCTTCTCCTCCCGTAATGGCACTCCTCACAACTGGATTCATCAGCAATTTATTATCAAGATAAATTGCAATTGTTTTGCCCACGTTCTGAGCAGTAACATCAGCAAATATTTTAGAGCCCTCACTATCTAATTTAAACTCTATGATGGGCTCACCAAGAGACTCGGGATCATTGCTAAATGCAAGATTTGCATCATTAATATGATCGCCCGTTAGAACTACGGTACCATCTTCAGTTTTGAATTCAAGCAATGCTGTCTGCCCTATAAGTTCTTTGGCACGCTGTGGATCTTTCCACCCGGGAAGTTCTACATCAATTCGCATCCAGTGCGCACCCTTTTCTTGTACGACAATGGCCTCACTCAAACCAAGATTGTTTACCCTTCTCTCTAAAACACCCAGTGTACTTTCCATTTTTTCCCTTGTTACTTGTACGTCAGGGGTACTCTCTGCTTCTAAAACAAATTTCACACCACCCTTAAGATCTAAACCAAACCTTGGTCTCACTGCTTCTTCCAAAGAGGTTAGTTCTTCTAACGGCTTGTTCAATGCACGAATTCCAACATAATCAATCCAGAGAGCTGTAAGAAATATAAGCGCAATAACAATAACAGCCACAATTCTCTTTTTCCTCATCCTAAATCCTCCTCATCTCATTGAATTCACAAAATTAATATAAAGAAAACTTCCCTTTTGTCAATTAAGAAAGCTTTGTTTTGTTCACTTCTAAACGAAACTCGTAATCTAAAACTGATGCTGCTTTTCTGCACATAACCATTCGCGCAAGAAAAATTTCAAAAAATTCCATTACCTGGCAAATTTTTGTATCAATATTTAAATTAAGGGAGATTTCTTTTTTCTCCTGATCCACAAAAATACTCGATTTTACAACAGCAAAGTTTACACGGTCATGTATGTCAAAAGTTGCAGGATTTGAATTTCTTACCCTGCTTCTGTGGACATCTGCCTTGTCAGCTAATACAACAGCTGCTGTTATAGGGTCCGTAGCAATACCTGAAGGCTCTTCGTGATTTGCAATTGCCCCGCCTACAGCTACAATTTCGTTCATGTCGCCATCCATTTCTTCTAAGATCCGCATAGCAAGGATAGCCCCATTCTGAGGATGGTTTTCTCTGCCAAGGAAATTGCCCATATCATGCATCCACCCAGCAATGGCAGCAAGTTCAACTTCTTGTTTCGGGAATCCTGTTTTTTTTAATATTTTGAAAGCAAGATCTGCTGTTATGCCAACATGCCTGAATCCATGTTCAGTATACCCTATTTCACCAAGATAGTCATCGGCCTTTTTAATATATATTTTCACTTTTTCGTTATTTTTTACATCTTTAAGGCAAATTCTCATTCTCTGTTCCTCAGAAAATCTTTTAATTTATCAAAATCTTCTTTCAATGTACCCTTCAAAGCTCCATGATAAAGAACAGCAGCAGGATGGTACATAGGCATAAATGTAAAACCATCCTTTTTAATAACAGTTCCGTGTATCTTGCCAATGCTAAGCTCGGAAGAAATCAAAGTTTTAAGAGGCGTATTTCCTAACGTGCAGATTACTTCTGGTTGCACAAGAGCTATCTGTGCTATAAGGTACGGTTTGCAAGCATCTACTTCTGTAAGAAGCGGGACTCTATTATTCGGCGGGCGGCATTTCACAATATTTCCAATAAACACATCTTCTCTTTTAAGATCAATGCCTGCCAATAACTCATCCAAAAATTTACCTGCAGCTCCAACAAATGGACGTCCTGTTAAATCTTCTTGATTACCAGGACCTTCGCCGATAAAAAAAATACGAGCATTTATAGATCCTTCACCAGGTACAGGCAACGTTCTTGTCCTACAAAGAGAACACTTATTGCAATTATTTATGTTGTTGGAGATCTCGTTAAAAAGTTGATTATTCACTCTACAGATCCCCCAACAAGTACTTTTCCTCTCTCACTTAAGGAAATATCCCTGGCAAATGCTAAAAATTCATCAAATCGAACTGACTCCACTTCTTGCATAAGCGTCTTTATACTCTTTATTTTTCCTTGAAACATGCCCTGTACACCATTCCTTTGCATACGCCCGCTGCTGCTTTCCAGCCCAAGAACTAAATTTCCAAGAATATACTCCCTAACATCCTGAAATTCTTCCTTTGACAGCCCTTTCACTCGAATATTATCAATCTCTTTGTTTATGATATTTTCTACTTTTTCGATATTTTCGGGAAGTGCCGAAGCATAAATAACCGTCCCACCCGTATCGGAAAAACTAACCGGATATGCATAAACAGTATAAACAAGCCCAGATTTTTCTCTCAGTTTTTGAAAAAGCCTGGAAGACATATTGCCTCCAAGAATCGTTGTGTACATAGATTGGAGAATGCTGCGCCTACTAAATGATTTTTCTCCTTTTAAAGTGATAGCAAGATGGATCTGCGCCCCATCCTTTTTAAATAATCTCTTCTGAAATGAAAAAGCAGGCGGGTCGTTAAAAATATCAATCTCGTTCCCGGTAGGCATATTAGAAAAATATTCTTCTATGTAATTGCTTATCGTTTTTTTATCGATATCCCCAACAACAGAAACAAAAATATTCTCCTTGCTAAACGAATTATTGAACCATTTCAGTAGATCTGAACGTTTCAATTTTTCTACTGTTTTCTTCTCTCCAAGAGGGTTATTAGCTATTGAGTTATCGCCCCATATAGATCTAAGTACCTCCGCTTGGCAGATATCCTGTGGCGTATCATAATACTCATTGATTTCTTCCATTATTACTGCTCTTTCTCTATTTAAAAGAGTTTTATTAAAAAGAGGATTAATTAAAATATCTGATAGAATATCAAACCCTTTCTCGGCATGCTTGCTAAGAAGCTTCGTGTAAAAAAGAGAATATTCCGAAGATGTATAAGCGTTCAATCCGCCACCAAGACGCTCTATTTCGTGTGATACTTGAAACGATGTACGCCTTTTAGTGCCCTTAAAAACTGCGTGCTCAATAAAATGAGCTATGCCCAGCTCATTTTTACTTTCGTAGCGGCTTCCAGATTTTACAAACACACCGATTATCACGGAAGGAAAAGATTTATTCTCTTCAATAAAATATCGTATGCCGCTTGAAGTTTTATCTATAGAAAAATATTCTTTACTTTTTGTCATTCCTTTTTTTGAGATGAGTTTTCCTCTAATCCCTTCCTTGTAAGTTGAATCTTGCCATTGTCTTCCACTTTCATCACTCTTACTTTTATTTCATCTCCGACCTTGATCTCTTTGTTGATATCTTTTACAAATTTATCTGACAGTTGAGAAACATGAAGAAGTCCCACCGAATTTGGCAGAATTTGTACAAAAGCACCAAAATTTTTAATATCCACCACTTTACCGGTGTATATTTTATTCGCCTCGGGCTCTTCAAGTAGGCCAATTATTTGAGCTCTTATCCGCTCGCCTATCTCTCCATCAGGAGCACTAATATATACTGTTCCGTCAGGTTCGATATTAACATCCGACTCTGTTTCTCCAATGATACCCTTAATTGTTTTGCCGCCAGGGCCTATAAGCAACCCTATTTTATTTGGGCTAATTTTTATCGTAAAAATGCGCGGTGCATATGGGGAAATCTCTTCCCTTGGTCTGGGAAGAACACTCAGCATCTTCTCCAATATGAAAAACCTTGCATCTTTTGCCTGGTTCAAAGCTTCCTTTAAAATTTCAAGTTTAATACCTTTTAATTTAATATCCATTTGAAGCGCAGTTATTCCATCTTTAGTTCCCGTAACCTTAAAATCCATGTCTCCAAAATGATCTTCCGCTCCCTGGATATCAGTAAGAATGGCATACCGTTCTCCCTCACTCACAAGACCCATTGCAATGCCCGCAACAGCCTTTTTGATGGGTACACCCGCATCCATAAGCGCAAGAGTAGATCCACAAGTAGATGCCATCGATGAAGAACCGTTCGATTCGAGTACCTCGGAAATAACCCTTATTGTATACGGAAATTCTTCTTCAGAAGGCAGTACTGGCAATAGAGCTCTTTCAGCAAGTGCACCGTGGCCAATTTCTCTCCTGCTGGGTCCCCTCATGGGCCTTACTTCACCCACCGAAAATGATGGGAAGTTATAGTAATGCATATATCGTTTTTTAAATTCCGGCTCAAGAGACTCTATAAGCTGCCCTGCACCCTGAGCACCAAGCGTTGCAATAGATAAAACCTGCGTTTGCCCTCTCGTAAAGAGTCCGCTGCCATGCGCATGCTTCAATAATCCTACCTCGATGTTTATATCCCGTATTTCGCTAAATTTTCGACCGTCTACCCTTATTCCTTCTATCGTACGCTTCCTCAAGTATTTTTCCAAAAGTTCATCGAAAATATAGTTGATATCCTCTTCCTTTTCAGGATTCTCTTCTAACGCTTCTCTTATAATTTCTTCTTTTATATCGTCCAGAGCTTTTTCCCTTTGAAGTTTTTCGGTGCTCTGTAAAGCAGCTTCAATTTTAGAAAGAAATAAAGGAGCAATAGCCTCTTTCAAAGACTCATCAGCCACAGCTTCAACTACGGTAATTTTCTCTTTCCCTACCGCTTCTCTCAACTCTTCTTGAATGAGAGCAAGTTTTTTAATCTCAGGAATTGCAAATTCTATTGCAGCAATCATTTGGTCTTCTGAAATCTCATTTGCTCCAGCCTCAACCATCAAAAGAGCATCTTTTGTTCCCGCAATGCTTAAATTTAAATCGCTTTCTTTCAATTCTTTTTCTGATGGGTTTACCACAAACTTACCATCAACAAAACCAACTTTAACAGCACCCACGGCTTCGGTAAATGGTTCATCCGAAATAAGCGATGCTGCTGAGGCAGCACTAAGAGCAAGTATTTCCGGAGAAATCTCCCCTCCGGAAGAAAGAACGTACACAATAATTTGAACAGGTCTCCTAAACTGTCCAGGAAACAAAGGACGTAATGCCCTATCTATAAGCCTTGAACTAAGCGTTTCTTTCTCAGACGGTCTTCCTCCTCTTTTGAAAAATCCACCCGGAATTTTGCCTGCAGCATACATTTTTTCAGAATATAGCACAGTAAGTGGGAAAAAATCCATCGGCTCCGAAGATTCTTTTCCCATGGTAGATACTGCTAGTACAACAGTGCCACCGCAAGAAGCAATTACTGCACCACCTGCCTGCTTTGCTACTCTGCCTACTTCAAACTTAACGCTTTTTCCACCAATTTCAATCTCTTTAGTTGTAATCATATCATGCCCTCAACTTAAGATCCTTAACGATCTTATTGTACCGCTTTTTATCAACATTCTTCAAATAATTTAGAAGCCTTCTCCGCTCGCCAACCATTTTAAACAAACCACGCCTTGAAGTATAATCTTGCTTGAATACTTGCAAGTGCTTGGTAAGATTAGAAATTCTACTTGTGAGAAGTGCTATCTGAACCTCAGGAGAACCAGTGTCTCCATCATGTCGTTGAAATCTTTTGACGATTTCTTCTTTTTCTTCTTTTGTAATCATAAATCCTCCTTAAATTATTATATTTTCGCTTTCGTCGAAGATTATCGTCGGAGCCTCGATATTCCTCGTTAAAAGTCAAATTACATTATATACATTTATTGAAGTTATGCAAACGAAAATAAATCTTTGCTTCTTCCACATCTTGATGAATTTGTTCAATTAGATCCTGTGGCTTATCAAATTCTTTTTCATCACGTATTTTCTTTAAAAAGTGTAGTTTCACATCAGTCCCATAAAGATCTTTCTTTACATCTATAAAATATATTTCTACTTTTATTTGATCATTTTTTCCAAATGTAGGGTTAAATCCAACATTTGTGACAGATTGAAAAAATTTACCTCCTGTTTCCGCAAGAGTGATATAAACTCCAACTGGTGGAAGCAATTTGTTTCCATTTTTATACGCAATATTTGCAGTAGGAAAACCCAGCAAGCGCCCTACACCCTTCCCCTTTACCACATCCCCCGAAATAAAGAACATGTATCCTAAAAAATCATTTGCCATTTCTATTTTGCCATTCATAATGAGATGATGTACAAATGAGCTTGAAACTGTCTTGCCATTAATATTGAACAAAGGAATAGAATATGCATCTATACCAAATGGTTTTGCAAGTTTTTCCAGGTACGCCACATCGCCAGTTCGCTTATATCCGAACCTGAAATCTTTACCTACAACAATGCCTTTTGCATTTACTTGTTGAACCATTTCTTTTTCAAAAAATTCTTCAGGGGATAATTTCATAAATTTATTGCACATTTCTACAATATAAGCACATTGTATGCCGTTTTTCTCAAGAAGAAACAATTTTTCTTCAAGCAGTGTGAGAAATTTTCTTTTCACTTCCTTTACTGGATGGCTATAGAAAGTGTAAACCAAAGGGATTGCATTTTTCATCTTTGCAACCTTTATTGCTTCTTCAATGAGCAATTTATGACCTCTGTGCACACCATCAAACATACCTACTGTAACTACAGTATCTTCTTTAACGTAATCGCCATATTTATATATCTTCATTCAACACCTTCTCAGGATGCACTTTGCCATCTTTATACCTACCAATGCCTATAAAAACACCCTTTTCATCTCTGACAACAACTTTATCTACGGTAATATCTAATCCGTTTTTAAACCGATCTGCTTCCTTTACAAAAAACACGGGTAGATCAATTGCGCGATCAGCAGCCAAAAAACCTTTATTAAAATTGCCGCTCTTAATTCTTCCAAAAGTAGTAGCATCGCTAATACAGAACCTTCCAATAGAAAGCCGCGTAATAGCAGAGAGAGTAGCAAAAGTGCCTAATGTTCTTCCCATATCTCTTGCAATAGACCTCATATATGTCCCTTTCGAACAGGTAATATCAAGCACAAGTTTGTTCCGGTAAAAAGAAATAATTGATATTTTATGTATTTCTACCTTACAGGGTTTCTTTTTAATAGTTTCTCCATCTCTTGCGTATTTGTAAAAAGGTTTTCCTTTAAATTTTTTTGCTGAATAATCCGGGGGAATCTGCTCTATTATGCCAATGAATTGATCAAGGACTCTTTTTATTTCTTCGATAGTCACTACAGAATCTTTTCGATTTATTATGCTGCCAGTAATATCGTCGGTATCCGTTTCAATTCCAAATTGAATCTGCACTACATATCTTTTTTCATTTGTATCAATATAAGGGATAAAACGTGTCGCACTGTTCAGAGCAATAATCATAAGCCCCGTAGCCATGGGATCGAGTGTCCCTATATGGCCTGCCTTTTTTGCGTTAAGGATCTTTTTCACTCTATTTGTAACAGCAAAAGAAGTAAGGCCAAACGGTTTAGCAATTAATAAAATATTCTTTTCCAATACATCCATTCTGCAATCCAACCTTTTCAAGTTTAAGCATCTTGATTTTATTATCTATCCCACCAGAAAATCCACCGATTTCTCCATTGCTTTTTACAACCCTATGGCAGGGAATAATTATAGGAAGAGGATTATTTCTCATAGCCGCTCCAACAAGCCTGGCATATCTTTTATCGCCAAAAACTGTACTGGAGATACCGCCATACGAAGAAACTTTGCCATATGGTATTTTTTGCACTTCTTTAAAGATTGGCATAAATTTTGAACAAAACGCAGGCACATGATATTTCAGTGCGCTAGTGTTTCCCTTCCAATATTCTTTAATAGAAAAATTGAGCTTTGCATTATTTTGAAATGCGCAATGATCAACAAACGTAATTTTTGATATAATTCCTGATTTCTCTTCTACCTTAAATAAAATACCATAGAAATTAATACAATATATCCCATCACTCATTATTTGCAGATTCAATAGTAACGCTTACAGATTCTGGCTGTACTATGGAAATTACAACGGCTTCAGGTATGCCTTCTACTACAACAGGTAATAGATATGTTCCGTTAACAATACCGGTAGCATCTGCAACAGCAACAATGGTAAGAGCATCAATAGTATCAATATCTTCTTTAAAACCAGAAACGATCACTTCAATCTTCTCAGGATGAGCTTTGCCCACGAGATCATCGTCAGTTTTAACAATAACAGTTATGGTAAACTTTTTCTCTATAATAGGGTTTACTTCAATTTTTACTTTGCAACTTTCAGCACCAATAATATTCACTCCTTCCGGCACGATAAGTAAGGGTTCAAATTCAGTAGATTTTGTGATATCGCCTATATTTAAAACATCAGTAGTGATATAAGAAATACCGGATAAAGACAGAAAATCGCCAGATATAGAAATAACGGCTGGCTCTACTGAAATAGACTTTATTCCAAACCCTTTAAAAACAGTGCCATTAAGATTAGGAACGATAGGCACTATTTTTGCAACAGCAACACTGCTCTGAGAAACCTTAACCATACAATTAATGGGACTAACCTGCACGTCTATTATATTTTCCTCGTTTTTTCCAAATATTTTCACGGGAAGAGTTAAATTTGTTTCTTCTGTAATTCCTGTAAGGTCAATTTGAATAAATACTTCTTTGATGCTGGCTAAGACACTTTCAGGACCAGTAATACTTGCTTCATCGGGAGCAATGATGGGTACCCCCGGAAGAAAACCCTCTTCTGCTTCACCGCTAAATTTTACACCTATCGGCATGACAATTGTAGTTAATTTTTCAAGGCTTACTCTCGCTTTTTCAGGAGATACTTTTTCTATTGTTACTCCTGCAAGGGGAGATTTTGCATCAACATCCACATAATATTCACCAAGTGTTTTGCCAGAAAGATCAATCAATGCAGTAAAATCCTGCTCTTTTAGGCCAAGAATCAATCTGCTCGGCCCTCCAGCAGTAACATTTACATAATCTGTTTTACTTTTAATTACAACCCCGGGTTCCGTATTTATCGCCACCACAGGCACCTTAAATGTGCGTACCACAGTAGGACCTTGCACGCCTGCCACATAATACCATATTAATATGGCAAGTATAATTGAAATAACCTTTATATTAAAAATTTTCAGGAAAAATTTTTTCATTCTACTTGCGTATTTCCTCCCTTTCGGACCATGTCGGTTTTGCCATAACAAGCAACATGCCGCGGAGTTCTAATGGACTAAGATAACGGGTTAATTTTCCTTTTATTGCAAGAGAGATGATACCTGTCTGCTCGGAAACAACTATTGACAAAGCATCTGTCTCTGCTGTTATACCTACACCCGCCCTGTGCCTTGTTCCAATTTCCTCTTTATCAAGCGATTCATCAAGAGAAAGAGGAAGTATACAACGTGCAGCCTCTATTCTTAGATCTTTGATAATTACAGCGCCATCATGAAGAGATGTATTAGGATAAAAAATTGTGTTGAGTAGCTCTGACTTCACAAATGCTTTGATAGGCACACCCGTTTCTATATATTCCAGTAAAGGCGTGCTCCTCTCTATTACAATTAGAGCACCCGTTTTATTGAGAGATAAAAATTTTACACTTTTTATTATCTCGTCAACGATACTTTGAAAATCTTCCATGCTAATAAGATCCATTTTTTCGCCAATAGTAATTCCTTTTCCCAGTCCTGTAAACCATTTTCGCAGCTCCGGTTGAAATACAACGACAAAAAGAATCGGAAGAAATGTCACAGAAAAATGAAGCAAACCATTCATTACATAACCCACCGTAATAAGATGAATCGAGTTGCTCACCTTCGCTAAAATTATCAAAACAATAAAATAGACAGCGATACCCTCTGCAAGTTGCAACGTTCTGGTATGTTGAATAGCACGCAACGCAAAATAAATAGCCATGCTCACTATAAGAATATCAACAACAGTAAGCGCAACATACTTTGCATTAAAATTAGCAATCATAAAATTAATCATTTCGTTCATCAGTATGTTTTACCAAAATTTTATATTTTTTGCAAGAATAAACGCCTATAAAAACGCTCTTTCCCTTCAACAACTATGCCACATAAATATGCGAACCTTGTTCGTCCTTTGTAACACGAAGTTCATAGGGAAAACTTTCCTTTACTTCAGCAACATGAGTTATAATAAGAATTTTTTTAAACTCGGTTTTTATTGCATTAAGTTCTTCAAGTACATTTGCTCTGCCTGATTCGTCTTGACTGCCAAAACCTTCATCAATAATCAACATTTCCAATGGCATACCAGAAAGGGATGCCAGAAAAAGAGAAATGCCAATTCTTGTTGCAAGATTAATTCTAAACTGCTCTCCTCCACTGAAAAGCACATATCGCCTTCGCATTCCCTTATCGTATACTTCTATGTCTAATGTATTTTTTTCTTCACCTTTTCTGGTTGCCTTCACTGTTCTAAATTTGAGTTGCATTGTCCCTCCGCTCATCTTTCTTAAAATTTCATTTGAAATATCTTCTATTTGTGGCACAACACTCCTGATAATAAGGCTTTGAATCCCTTCTTTTCCAAACATATCGACACAAACATCCAGAATGCGCTCATCATCATCCATTTTCGCTATCTCAACCAACTTTTTACCAAGTTCGTTTTTCTCTTCTTCGACCTTTTTGCTCTGCTCTTCAATGCGAATCATCATATCATGCTCACTGTGATATTGAAAAGATATATCTTTAAATTTCTTCTCGATAGAATTGTAGTTTTCATTAACATCGCCCAGATTTTCAATTTCTTCTGCTGTTTTCTTAATTTTCTCCGTTAATTCTTTTATATCCTTCTCTCCTTTTTCTATCTCCTTATAAAGAGACAAAAGATGCTTTTCTCCCTCTTCTTTACGCGCTTTTGCCTCTCTGAGGTCTAGAAAAAGCATTCGATAATCTTGCAAGGTTTTTTTCTTTTTCTTGCACTCATCAAACATTTTTTCACTGAATTCGATACTTTTTATAAATTTATCTAGTTTCAGAATTTCTTTTTTTTCTTTTGACAGAAACTCGGGATCCTCAAGTATTCGCTTCACATCTTCCATCTCACGCAGCCACTTTTCACTCTGCTCCTTCGCTGCATCGATATTTTTTTCAATTGCTTCTATTTTATTCTGAGAAACTGCCTGCTCGGACTGAACATCGCGCAAAAGCTTATTTAACTGTTGCTGCTTCTCTTCCTTTTTTTTCAATGCAGCTTCTTTGACTTTTGTCTTTTCTTCAACCTCATTAAGGCCTACCACCATCGCTTTAAATTTATTCAAAGCGTCCATTTCCGCATCTGCCATTACACCCCTTTTAAAAGCGATATCTTTTTCATTGAGTTGCTCAAGAATTTTCTCCCGCTGTGTCTCTTTTACCAATTTCACCGCTTTTAACGAATGTATCTCTTTTGTGTATTTTCCAAGCTTCTCTTTTAGTCCTACAAGCATTTTTACATCAAATGCAGTTTGAATGGATTCTATTTCTTTATCTAGATTCGAAAAAGCCAGATTTTTTTTGTGAAAGAGATTTTCACTTTTAGCAATCTCCTCCTTATATTTCAGCTCTACCTCTTTTCTATGTTCATCAGTGAGAGGAGAGCCGCAAAGAGGGCAGTTTTTTGTTTTTTCAGAAATAAAGCGGAGTTTCTCTTTGAATGTAAAAAGATTAGATTCCATCATTTTAATTTCACTTGAGAGAGATGCTTTTCTTTTTATAAGTTCCTCTTTTCTCTTCTCCCCGTCCTCCTTCTCTTTTTCAACGCGCTTGATTTCGGCTTCTATTCTGCCAATTTCTTTTTCAATCGTTTCCAATCCAATTTCTTTTAGTCCGTTCTCAATATCTTCAATTTCCTTTTTTAACTTTTCCCTTTCTCTGTTAAGCGTAGCTAAACGTTCTTCTCTTCTTCTTTCCAATTCTCCTATGCCATTTTTTGCTTTTTCCTTTTCCTTGCACAAATTACGCAAAGTTTTTATTTCTTCCCTTACTGAAAAAATGCTTTTGTCCATCTCTTTTTCTCGGGCTTCTAAATCATTTTTACTCTTAAGCAATTTCTCATTTTTTACTTTTTCAGCTTCTAGTTCCCTAGCAAAATTTTTAAGAAAATCTTGATTTTCTTTAATTCTTCCGCTTAAGTCGGTTTGCTTCCGTACTTTTAGTACTGTCTCTCTTTCTACAGCACTTTTAAGCAATTCCTTTTTCATTTCAGCTTGCGAAATCTTATTCTTTTTCTCCAGAAGCTCGTTATATAAATTTTCATTTTCAACATATGCATTATAGCCGTTTATTATTTCTTCTTTCCTTTTTAGTATCTCTTCTATCCGTAAAAGTTTTTCCTTTTCCTTTTCGACTTCATCATGTCTTTGAAACAAGCTCCTATCGTTCTTCTCTTTTTCTCTAGAAAAATGCTCGGCCAATTGTTTAAGTTGATGCCATTTATTCGACTGTTTTCGAGCATTTTCGTATTTCTCTTCTATTTTTTCTTTTTGCCCTTTTAAAGATGTAACTTGCTTCTTTTTTTCCGCAAGAGCTTTTTCTATTTCCCTGTTATCGTCTATCAATTTTCTGGTATTCTGTATGCTTATTTTAAGAGCATCTTTTAATGCTTTAACCTCTCTCCTTTCATCCAGCGCTTTTTCACGCGCACATTCATAAATATCAAGGCCAAGCATCTCGCGAACAATCTCCATTTTCTCTGACGGTTTTTTGGCAGTAAAAAAATCAGATTTCCCCTGCAAAATGAAAGAGGATGTAATAAATGCGTCGTAATTCATTCCGGTAATCTTTAGAATTTTTTCATCAGTTTCTCTTATTTTATTCTCAGAGATATTTACAAACCCACCGTCTTTTTCAACTTCCAATAAAATATCCGATTTACTGTTTATCTTATCGTATGTTCTCGTAATTCTGTATTTATCGCCATTTTGCATAAATTGAAATACTACTTTTAGGTTGATTTCCCCGGAAGATACAATATCTTCCATACCTTTCTTGTTCCCTTCAACCCCTCTAGCTCTACTAAATAGAGCAAATGTAATAGCATCAAGAATAGCAGATTTTCCCTGCCCGTTCTCGCCGGACAGAAGTGCAATATGAAAATTTGTGAAATCAAGTTTTTGCTCTGTTGTATAACTTAAAAACCCTCTAACTGTAAGAATTTCTGGGATCATTGCCTATTCCTCTTTCAGAAAAGAAATCGCTCTTTTAAAAATTTCCTCTCCGTGCTTTTTTATAAACGCGCTATCCTGCCGTTTAATATATTTTCCCACCGCTTCTTCCGGGGAAATACTAAGACTCATATTGCTTCTTACAATATTATTTTGAACGGCACGCCTATCTTCCATCCCCGCAAATATCTTTGCTTCTTTTTTTACTCGGTCTACTAATTTTTTGAATAATTTCTCGTTCTGCAAATCACCTGAAAGAATTATTCTCACAATGCTTTCCTTTACCCTGTCCCATTGTATAGCATTGATATCTTTATCATTGTTTATTCTTATTGTATAAAATTTACGAGCAAAAGGGTTTTCAACAAACATAAAAGATGTTTTTTTTATACTCTCCGAAATCTCTACATCAAAAAATCCCTTCTTATCAACTTCCTCTCCAAAATTTATTCTGTCCGGAGAACCCGGATACACAACAGGATGTCCAAATTTTTTTGTAGAGATAATCTGCATTTTATGAAAATGCCCCATTGCAATATAAGAAAATTCATTTCTATCAAGCTGTTCAATAGACACGGGAACATCTGCTGCAAAATAAATGTATTTTTCCTCTCCCACTTCGCCCTCAGATAAAGGAAGGTGAGCTACAAGAACAGTAGGAAACTCTCGGTTAATTTTTTTCAAAAAATAATCGATGCCACCGAAAATCTTTTCATTCATTATGTGCCCAAGTTCTTTTTCGCTTTTCTCTCTATACTCGTCCTTTGAAAGGAGATTGCGTTTAAAAGGATATGGGACAGTTATAATATTTAAAGAATCCAATCTGTAATATCCTATCGTTTTAGCAATAACAACGCCTTCAATCTCAAGTTCATCATAAAGATCAAGATGAATATCTCTCCTTGGATTGGGAGCACCTTCATGATTCCCAGTAAGAATAAATACCTTTATCCCGTTTTGTACAAGTTTTTTTACGGTATGAGCAAACCCACGTTGAATAAAAGCCGGAGGGTCTCGCCTGTCAAATATATCGCCGGCAATAATGAAAAGCTTTATGTTTTTTTCTATTGCATATTGCGCAGCAAATTGAAGCGAGAGAAATGGGTTAAAATCCTTTTCCCTCTCATAAGACCTAAAACCGAGATGCAAGTCAGCTATATGTATAAATCTCATCTTACGTGATAACCCCCATCAATAAATATTGTATCTCCCGTAATGTAAGATGCACTATCCGAAAGAAGAAAAACAATGAGTTTTGCAACTTCTTCTGCTGTTCCTGCCCTTCTCAGCGGTACTCTTTTCAAAAACTTTTGCCTTTCTTCAGCAAATGCCTCAGAAAAAAAATCATCAGTCATCTGCGTCTTAATAAGCCCCGGAACCACAGCATTGACCCTTATCTTTTTATCTCCCAGCTCCGAAGCAAGTGCTCTCACCAGTCCTATAACAGCTGCCTTAGAAAGCGCATAACCAGAAGACGGTGAATTTACTGCCCCAAAAAATGCATCAATTGAAGAAACGAAAACAGCACTTCCCTCTTTCATAAAGGTAAGTATTTTTTGTAACAGTTCAAAACCAGATTCAACATTGACCAGTTCCATTTTCCTTAGTTCATGCATTCTGAATGTTTCAAAGGGCTCTGTGTATATCACGCCCGCACAGTGCACAAAACCATCAATACAACATGAAAATTGCCTAATTTTATCAACCAAATGCTCAATATTGCCACTTTCTGAAAAATCATGTTGGATAGTTTTTATATTTTTATGAAGCAAAGCCGTACTTTCTAAATGTGATTTTGTTCTTCCAATAGAAATCACAGTAGCTCCCTTTTCTGCAAGCAAAAGAGAGGAGGCCTTCCCTATACCGGAAGAGCCTCCTGTAATAATATATGTTTTCCCCTTAAAATACTCTAAATCATTCACTTTTTAATATTCGGTATCATACAAAGAAACACAACTTTCTCAGTTCCAACATTTTCATAAGCATGAGGTACGTCAGGTTCAACATAAAAAGCAACACCTTCATCTACAATTTTTTCCTCTCCACCTACTACGACTTTGCATTTGCCTTTAAGTAAATAGATTTCATGCTCCCAGGAATGGTTATGCGAGGGAATGACAGCGCCTGGCTCCATTTCAAAATGACGCATAAAAAAATTTGTAGCTCCTTCTTCTTTTGCCACAAGCCATCTTATCGTGACTCCCTCTAACACTTCCCCGTTCATTTCAACGGGTTTTCCTTCCATTTTAGTTGGATCGATTATTTTCATCATTTCCTTCCCAGAAATTCCTCTGCAATTTCTGCCCCTTTTTCAAGCGCTTTTTCATTAACCGGAATAAATTTTTCTTTATTGCCTTTAAGGAATAACTTCATCGCATTTTTCACGCTATCAAGAGAAACAGGTTTTTCAATCGTTATATACACACCAAGAAGAATCATATTTACAATTTTTTCATTGCCAAGTTCTTTTGCAATAGTTTGAGCGTCAACTTCAACTACTCTCAGGTCGTTCCGTTTAACTTCTCTTGGAATAAGTGATTTATTTAAAACCAACAACCCGTCTTTTTTCATCGCAGGCTCAAACTTGTCAAGAGAAGGAAGATTTAAGATAACAGCCGCTTCAGGATACGAAATAATAGGAGATGCAATAGGTTCATCTGAAATAATCACATCGCAATTTGCAGTTCCGCCACGCATCTCAGGACCATATGAAGGAAGAAATGTAACATATTTATTATCTTCTTTGCCTGCTTCGGCAAGAAGCTCTCCTGCCAGCATAACACCCTGGCCGCCAAATCCTGCAATAATTACTTTCTTTTCCATATTATTCCACCCCCTCAGCAACTTTGAATTCCCCAATGGGAAATACGGGAAGTACTTCATTCCGTATTCTTTCCATCGCTGCTACCGGTGTCATTTTCCAATTTGTAGGACAGGAAGAAATCATCTCAACAAGAGAAAATCCTATGCCATTTACCTGAGCATTAAATGCTTTTTTCAAAAACTTCTTTGCCTGGATAATGTGCTGGGGACTGTCTAATGATGCTCTTGCAATGTAAGCAGTAGCTTCCAGTGTTGCAAGCATTTCAGGAACATGCATTGGAAACCCGGTAAGTTTTGGATCCCTCCCGTAAGGAGAAGTCGTTGTCTTCTGCCCTATTAAAGTCGTAGGCGCCATCTGTCCTCCCGTCATTCCGTAGTTCCCGTTGTTAACATATACAACGGTTATTTTTTCTCCCCTTACTGCGGCATGAACAGTTTCAGCAATGCCAATTGAAGCAAGGTCCCCGTCACCCTGATATGTTATCACAAAGGACTCCGGGTGAGTTCGTTTCATACCTGTTGCCATTGCACAAGCTCTCCCGTGAGCAGCCTCCACTGCGTCAGTGCCAATAAAATAGTAACCAAATACAGAGCAACCAACAGGCCAGACAATAACGGTTTCGCTTGTAAGATTCATTTCTTCAAGGAGTTCTGCAACAAGTCTGTGTGCAATACCATGAGGACAACCGGGACAATACGTAGTAGGCCTATTTGTAATTGGTTCTGGCTTCTTATATACTGTCTTCATTATCTGTCTCCTTTGATATGCTTTTTAAACTCTGCATATATGTCTTCGGCACTGGGAACAATACCGCCCAGCTTACCATAGAAGTAAACCGGCTTTCTGCCATTTACTGCAAGTTTCACATCTTCAAGCATCTGCCCTGCATTTAGTTCAGAATCAAAGAAAAATTTCAGTTGCTCTGCTCTCTTCTCTATGAGTTTTGTCGGAAATGGCCATAGAGTAATAGGCCTGATGAGGCCGAGCTTTATTCCTTCGTCTCTTGCCATATTAACAACTGTCTTCGCAATTCTTGCAATTGTGCCAAAAGCAGTAATTGCATATTCTGCATCATCCATTTTATACTCTTCAAATCGAACTTCATTTTTTTCAATTATTTTATATTTCTCTTGAAGGTGAAAATTCATTTTTTCCAATCCTTCCGCAAGGATTTCAAGGGAAGTAATAATATTTCTATGGTCTCTATCCCTTTGTCCTACCGTTGCCCAATCAGGTGTTTTAAATTTCTTCACATCCACCCATTCCTTAAATTCTACAGGTTCCATCATCTGCCCCATCAATCCGTCTACAAGCACTACTACCATAATTCTGTACTTATCGGCAAGGTCAAATGCATCAAACATTAAATCTGCTTCTTCCTGTAAGGTATAAGGTGCAATAACAATGGAATGGTAGTCACCATGACCTCCTCCCTTAACTGCCTGGAAATAGTCAGCTTGAGCCGGTGCAATATCACCAAGGCCCGGCCCTCCTCTCATTGCATTGACAACCACGCATGGGACATCTGAATTTGCAATATAACTAAAACCTTCCTGCATTAAGCTGATACCCGGGCTTGAGGAAGTCGTAATAACTCTTGTTCCAGTACAAGCTGCACCGTAAACCATATTGATTGCAGCCACTTCACTTCCTGCCTGCAAAAATACCCTTCCAAGTTTAGGCATCTGCCGACTAAAATATTCCGGTACTTCGTTCTGAGGTGTAATAGGATATCCGAAAAAAGCCATACAACCTGCCCTCATGGCTGCTTCTGCTATTACTTCAGCACCTTTCATTAATGTTTTTTCTCCCATAACCCTTCTCTCCTTACCTTTTCACAGGCTCTGGCCTTCTTATCTCTATAATAGAAGCGTCCGGACAGATCAAATAACAAAATCCACAGGAAATACAATTCTCGTTATCAAATAACTCCACAGGGTGATAACCTTTTGAATTTAGTTTTTCAGAGATCTTCAACACATGTTTTGGACATACAGCAACGCAGAGCCCGCAGCTCTTGCACCTCTCTTCATTAACTAAAACTTTTTTCTCCATACTGCCTCCTTTGAACTACTCTCCCAATCGAGGGAGAGGATTAACAAACAGTTTTAATGGTAAAATTGGTACATCTAAATCTTTAACAAGATTTTGATGTTCTTCATCGACACAAGCAAAGTAAATTGGAATTTTTGTCTCTTCTGAAACATCCTTTACAATTTTATACTCATTCAGTATAACTCTTCCTGTTGTTTCCCACCTCAGGTGTGTGTTAAAAACAAGGGCATTTATTGTAAGTTTAGATGCATCTTGAATTTGCGCCATTGCTTCGATTATTTCCTTTGTATTTGAGGTCTCGGGACGCCGTGTATTAACAACAAAAAAGAAATTATAGTTTCCTTCGGGAAACAAATTTTTGAATTGAGCAATAGCGCCTGCACCATAAGGATCTCCGCCGATATCCAGTACCTTTTGCTTGTCTTTTTCCATCAATTTACTAATAATATGTGAAGGAAGGATAGGAAGATCGATTTTTCTTGTAATATCAGGGGGAGAAACAATCTCTATGTCATACATTGATATTTTATCCTTTATATCTCTTATTCTGACATACGGTTTGACGATATCCATATCAAAGAGTACATTAGGTATGTTTTGTTCTGACATCTTGATTGCAATGTTTACCGCAATTTCTGTCTTACCGGAACCAATTCTTCCACCAAAAATCTGTGATTCTTTATCTAAAAGTGATTTTACATCAAACACTTTCATACAGTTTTATCTCTTCTTCTTTTCTTAGAACTCTTAATACACCTTGTGCAATTGCATTTAATTCATCTTCGCCAGGATAAACTTTTACAGGCGCAATAAATGACACCCTTTCCTTTATCCACTCAGTTAATATCTTAGAGTAAGCGATACCCCCGGTAATAACAATAGCATCAACTTTTTCCTCAAGTACCGTTGCCATTTCTCCAATTGTTTTTGCAATCTGGTATGCCATCGCTTCATACACAAGTTTTGCGTGTTTGTCTCCATCTTTTACCCTTTGCTCTACCTCAATTGCAGAGTTCGTGTTTAAATGAGAAACAAGCCCACCTTTACCTGCGAGGTTCTTCTTCATTTCTTCATAAGTATATTTTTTTGAGTAACAAAGATTTACAAGGCCTATTACAGGCAATCCACCTGCACGTTCCGGAGAAAATGGCCCGTCACCATTTAAAGCATTATTTACATCAATTGCTTTTCCTTTGCAGTGTGCTGCAATAGATATACCACCGCCAAGGTGCACAACGATAAGATTCGCATTTTTATATGTTTTTCCGAGTTCTTTTGCGGCTTGCCGCGCAATAAATTTTTGGTTTAAAGCATGCCATATAGACACTCTCCTAATCCCTTTAAAACCGGAAATCTTTGCAATTTCATTCATCTCATCGACAATAACAGGATCAACAATAAAAGCAGGTTTACCTATTCGTGTTGAAAAAGCATGCGCAATTATTGCGCCAAGATTTGATGCATGCTCTCCGTATCTTGCGCTACTCAGATCGTTAACCATATCTTCGTTCACCAGGTACGTACCAGATTCAAGAGGGTGAAACAATCCTCCTCTTGCTCCAATCGCAGAAATTTCTTCCAACAACACGCCTTTGCTCTTTAGGGTGTCCAGAATAAGTTTTATCCTAAATTCATGCTGGTCAATAATTTTTTTGTACTGCGCAATCTCGGTAGCGCTATGCCGAATAGTTTCATTAAATATTTCCTCTTCATCCTGAAACACAGCGATTTTTGTTGAGGTAGATCCCGGATTAATAACAAGGATACATTCCATTTACTCTCTCCTCTCAATAAAAATGGGGGGCTAAAGCCCCCATTTTTATTTATACCCAGCCTTTTACTTTTATAGCTTCTGCAACACGTTCCACGGCAACCATATCTGTTGCCATTCTCATTGTAATGCCACCTTCATTTTTCTTAAACATCTCATGTGTCCTATGGAATGCATCTTTCATAATTCTCTCAAGTTTTTCATATGTTTCTTCTTCGGTCCAATAATAACCATATATATTCTGTACCCATTCAAAATAAGAAACTGTTACTCCACCAGCATTTGCAAGAATATCAGGAATAACAAGCACTTTGTTTTGAGTAAGAATTGGATCAGCTTCAGGTGTCACAGGGCCATTTGCAAGTTCTGTGATAATCTTAGCTTTAATCCGTGATGCATTTTCCCCTGTAATTTGTGCCTGCAATGCAGCTGGAACAAGAATATCAACATCAAGTTCAAGCAATGCTTCGTTGCTAATGTCCTGTGCGCCAGGAAATCCCTGTACGGTACGGTGTTCTGTCTTATAATCATAGAGAGCAAAAGGATCAATCCCCTCAGGATTGTATACCCCGCCTTTAGAATCTGTTGCAGCAACAATCTTCACGCCATCTTTATAAAGCAGCTTTGCCGCAAACGAACCTGCATTGCCGTATCCTTGAATAGCTGCAGTCGCACTCTTCATATCAAGCCCAATCACCTTTGCAGCTTCCCTTGTCGTATACAAACCGCCCATTGCGGTAGCATTTCCTCTGCCTTTGGCACCGCCAACAATAAGAGGTTTTCCTGTGATAACACCAGGTGCTTTGTGCCCTACAATTTTCTCATACTCATCTACCATCCATGCCATAATCTGTGGATTCGTATATACATCTGGCGCAGGAATATCTTTATCAGGCCCGATAAAATAAGCAATCGCATCAATATATCCGCGACTCATTCTCTCAATCTCTCCTTGAGACATTTCCTTCGGATTACAGATAATTCCGCCTTTTGAACCACCGTATGGAATACCTACCACAGCGCACTTCAATGTCATAAGTGTTGCAAGTGCTTTCACGTCATCAAATGTTTCACTTGGATGAAATCTAAGGCCGCCTTTTGTTGGCCCGCAAGCATCGTTATGCTGTACTCTAAAACCTGTAAAAATCTTTGTCTTACCGTTATCCATTTTTACAGGAATAGAAACCTGAAGTGAACGAAGAGGATGTTTGAGAATTTCAATAATTTCCGGAGACGTGCCCAGTTTTTCACCAGCAACCTGGATCCTCTCCTGTGCTACTTCAAACCATGTTTTACCCATAATAAAAACCTCCTTTGAGATGTATGCTACATATATTTGACAACTTTCTTGCAGTAGCAGCAAAAAAGCACTTAGAAAAATTTGATTTTATTTTCATCACGACACATTATAATACTTGGTATTTTTTTTTCAATATATTTAATCACATTGTGAAAAATATAACGCATTTTTAACTCTTTCTATAAGTTCGTCCTTGTGTGTATATATATCATTTGTTATCTTAATTTTTGGAAAATGCCAATCTTCATAAAAATGTTTATATCTTTTGTCTAAACTTTCCAAATATTCTCTGGGGATCTTCTCAAAATCTCTTCCTCTGCCTGCTATATTTCTCATTAATTCGTCGGTATCTTTTTCCAGATAAATAAGAAGATTCGGAGAAGGAAGGTGTCCCACCATAAGATTGTAAAGCTTATTGTACACTGCCCACTCTTCATCTGTCATAAGCCCTTCTTCATGAAGAGAACGTGCAAATACTTCTTTATCCTCGTAAATAGAGCGGTCAAGAACAGCAGGGACATTTGAAAGCAAAACGTGGTGAAGGATTTGTTCATAACGCAGCGCAAGAAAATTAATCTGTGTAGCAAAGGCCCATCTCTTCATATCCTTATAATAATTTTTAAGAAAGAGGTTCCCTTGGAAATCTTCAAAATAAACGCTAAAGCCCATCTCTTTTGATACAATTTGAGAAAGAGAAGTTTTTCCTGCGCCAATATTCCCCGAAACTACGATATACATTATTCTATCTCCTTAAGCAATGCATTTGCTATAATAAGTTTTTGAATCTCATTTGTTCCTTCTATAATTTCATACATTTTGGCCTCCTTGTATAGCCGTTCCACCGCATAATCTTGTATAAAACCATACCCTCCAAAAATCTGTACAGCAAGGCGGGATACATCCACAGCCACCTGCGCTGCAAAATATTTTGCCATTGCCGCAATCTTTGCAGCATCTCTTTGTTTTTGATCGGCAGCTTCAGCCGCTTTTAATGTAAGGAGCTCAGCAGCCTCTACCTTTGTGCCCATATCTGCAATATGAGATTGTATCATTTCAAAAGAACTTATCGGTTTTCCAAACTGTTCCCTCTGCTTGCTGTATCTTACGCTCTCAATTAGAGCGCGCTTTGCAAGCCCCACAGCAGAAGCAGCAGCAGAAACACGACCTATATCAAGTACTTTTTTTACGATAATAAATCCTGTTCCCTCGCGTCCAAGTAGTCTATCTTTAGGAATCCTCACACCGTTCAAAAGCAACGAGGCATTAGGAAGACCTGGGAAAGCCATCTTTTTTTCCTGTCTCCCTATAACAAAATTTTTATCGTTCTTGTCAACGATAAAAGCAGAAATACCTCTTGCTCCTCTCTCTTTATCCGTCTTTGCCATGATAATATACAAATCAGATAAGCCCGCATTGGTAGTAAATACCTTTGTGCCATTCAAGATATAAAAATCGCCATCTCTTATGGCTTCCATTTCCATTGAAGCCGGGTCCGACCCTGCATTTTGTTCGGTAAGAGCAAAAGAGCCAATTAACCGCCCTTTTATTAAATCAGGCAGATATTTTTCTTTCTGTCCTTCTCCTCCCCCAAGAAGGACAGAAAATACAGCAAGACAATGCGCCCCAAGAATGCCTGCAATCGTACCGCTGTATTGGGAAATAATAGTTGCGGTTTTTGAGTAAAGAATAGTATTTTGCTCCAGTCCTCCGTATTTTTTAGGGAAAGGTAGCGCCATAAAACCATGAGAAGAAAGTTCTTTTAAGATTTCTTTTATAAATTTGCCATCAAGATCGATCTCTTTTTCATGCGGTTGGATATATTTTTTGCAAAAATCATGCACAGCAACCAATATTTCGTTTTCCATGCTTCACCTCTTCCTTTCACTTGTAAAATCTAAATCATTTTATATTATAAGATAAAATTTTCAAAATGCATCAAGGAGAAAAATGTTAATAGTAGATAAAATAAATTTTGTAAACGAGGGAGAAAAAATTTTAAGAGATGTCACTTTCTCAGTAGATAGAGAGCATAAAGTTCTTGTAGGAGAAAATGGCACGGGAAAGACCACGCTACTAGAAATCATCATTGGATCCCTTATGCCAGATAGTGGTAAAGTTCTTTTAAACGGAACTTTTGCATACATACCGCAAGAAATAAAATTTTTAGATAAAACTGGGATAGAAGAAATAGAAAGTGCATTTCAAGACATTAAAACTATCGAAGAGAAACTTTCTTGCATAGAAAAAAGCGAAAACTTTGATGAAAAATACGGCAAGTTAATCGCGCAATACGAAAGTATCGGAGGATACAGCTATAAGCAGACAATGTACAGCATGATGGACAAGTTCTACTTGAGCGAAGAAACAGTTTCGCTGAAACTACGAAATATGAGCGGAGGCGAACGCACAAAATGCTTAATTATCAAAGCGCTTCTTTCCCAACCAGATCTGCTCATCCTGGACGAACCAACAAACCACCTGGATATAGAATCGATAGAAACATTGGAAGAAAGTTTGAAAAAATTTAACGGGGGCTTGCTCATCGTTTCGCACGATAAAACATTTATTAACCGCATAACAACTCATATACTTCACTTAAAAGGCGGAGAGGTAGAAGAATATAAAGGAAACTACGACAAATTTGATGAAACAAAAAATAGAAATGACACCACCAAAATAAAAGAAAGAGAAAGGTTGTTAAAGATAATTGAAAAAGAAAAAATATTCATAGAAAGATTCAGGTATGGTACAAGGGCAAAACAGGCAAAAAGCAGGGAGAAAAAACTGCAGAAAATCGAAATCCCTGAAGTAGAAAAAGAGAAACAGAAGAAAATACAAATAGAAATGGCAGGAAGAGGTGGAGAAAAGGTAGCAGAATTATTTCACATAAAGAAGAGTTTTGGCCAGAAAAATGTTCTTAATGATATAACCCTTTTAATAAAGCGGAAGGAAAGAATAGGAATACTTGGAAGAAATGGCAGCGGAAAATCCACCCTGCTCAAAATTATTGTAGGAAAAGAAAAAGCAGATTCTGGCAGTATAAAGATAGGCAATAGCATAAGCATCGGCTACTTTCCACAAGATGCATTTCTCATGGATCCTGAATCAACACCGCTAGACGAAATAATCGCATACGGATACACAATCCCGGATGCGAGAGATGTTTTAGCGCTGTTTGACTTCACAGGCGATGACGTATTTAAAAAAATAAGAGAGTTCAGCGGCGGCGAAAAGAAAAAACTGCTCCTTGCAAAAATGAGTATAATGAAAGGGAATTTCCTGGTGCTTGACGAAGTTACAAACCACCTGAGCATCCCGATGAAGGAAGTAGTGCTGGAAGCGCTAAAAAATTTCGACGGCACAATTCTGCTTGTAACACACGATAGATACGTATTAAAAAATTTAGTCAACAAAACATATTATTTAAAAAACGGAAAACTCCACACCAAACAATTAGAGGACGAAAAAAACACGAAAGATAGTTCGCAAAAAGAAATAAATAAAATAAATAGCCGCATCGCCTATCTCGAAAAACTTTTAAAGAACGAACACAGTAACGAGAAAAAAATAAAAGAACTTAATATATTAAAAAAGAAAGTCCAATTACTTTACAAGAGAAGTAAATAAGACAGCATAGATAAGAGCAGGCAAAAGATTTAATATCTTTATCTTTTTTATATGCAAAAGTTCAAACCCTAATGCAATAATGAGCACTCCACCGACAGATGTAAGATTGTTGATATACGCGGGATTTGCAAGAAACTGCAATTTACTTCCCAAAAACGTCAAACTCCCCTGAATAACGAGCACGGAACCGGCAGAAAAAATAACGCCAATACCAAAACTTGACGCAAGCGTAAGAGAAGTAATGCCGTCCATGACAGATTTTGTGTATAGAAGGGTAGCATCGCCGGTAAGTCCTTCCTGAATAGAGCCCACGACAGTCATAGCGCCGACACAGAAAATAAGTGTTGCCGTGATAAAACCTTCCACAAAATGTGGGGAATCAGGAGACACTCTACTTTTCAATCGTTCTATTACGCTGGTAAGATGCGCTTCCAACCGCAACGCCTCCCCGGAAATACCACCAAGAATAAGCGCAAGAAACACAATAATAAAATTTTCCCCTTTTAGCATCATTGATGTTCCTATCAAAAAAGTAAATAGGCCTATTGCCTGGATAATAATGACCTTAAAGCGCTCAGGAAGCTTATCCCCGACAAAAATCCCGATGCTGCTTCCGACTATAACTGCAACTACATTTACAATTGTCCCTTTCATACAAAAATTATATCTCTTTTAAACATTTTGCCAACAGCAAACACATATACAAATCAAATAGTACATTTTTTATACATTGTGAAAATTTTCTCACAATATATTGACATATTTAAATATTATAATATAATAAATTTATAATGAAAACAAAAAAAGAATTATACGAAGATTTAAAAACATGCATTGAATTATCAGAATTTATTACAGCACTGGGGAATCCGAAAAGAGTTGCAATAGTATGTCTTCTTAAAGACGGACCAAAAAATGTAAGCATGATCTCTGAAACACTGAATATACCACAATCTTCTGCATCAATCCACCTCAATAATTTACGCAATATGGGATGGGTAAAGAAAGAAAGAAAAGGAAGAGAAGTCTTTTATAAAATAAGCGACAAAAAAATAATATCATTATTAGAAGATTTATCGAGACAATTTTTAATCATAAAAGAAAGGAGGTAATAATCATGACGGACGTAACAACAGATGCACAGAAGCATCTTGACCAGTTTCACGACCTCATCCAGAAACTTGGAGTAGCTGACCCAGGTTTTGCAGGTGCTTTGATGGAATTTATAAAGCAGGCAGAAAAACCAGGCGCACTTACAACAAAAACAAAAGAACTCATATCTATAGCGCTCAGTGTTGCAGCTCGCTGCCCGTTTTGCATTGCATTCCATGTAAAAAACGCAATTGCAGAAGGAGTAACAAAAAAAGAAATCCTTGAATCCTGTCTAGTGGCAGGTCTTATGGGAGGCGGCCCAGCAGTTGCATACATCAGATACGCAGTTGATGCATGTGACCAGTTTGGTGCAGAATAATTAATTCTTTACCTCTAAAACCCTCTTTTAAAAGAGGGTTTTTAAAAATACTTGTAAAAATTATTTTTTAATCTTATATAATAAAAGTAGTAAAGGAGGTGTAACTAAAATGGAAGAATTTGATGTAGCAATTATAGGAGCAGGTTCCGGTGGATATGTTGCAGCAATAAGAGCCGCAGATTTAGGAAAAAAAGTAGCAATTATCGAACACAGAGAAATCGGTGGAACATGTTTAAATAGGGGTTGCATTCCTACAAAAGCGCTGCTAAAAATAGCAGAAATATACACCAATGCAAAAGAATCCAGATCATTTGGCATAACAGTTGAAAATGTATCTTTTGACCCGAATGCAATCCAGAGAAGAAAAGACGCAGTTATACAACGACTTGTAGCAGGTATAGACTTCCTATTGAAGACAAGGAAGATTGTAGTAAAAAGGGGAAGCGGAAAACTTTTAGACGAACATACAATAGAAATCACAAACGATGAAGGCACAGAAAAAATAAAAGCAAAAGATATTGTTATTGCAACAGGGTCAGAACCAGCAATGATACCGGCACTCAAAATCGATAGAAAAAATGTACTAACAAGTGACGAGGCACTGAACCTCACGGAATATCCCAAAAACATACTTATCGTGGGAGCAGGAGCAATTGGCATTGAATTTGCGACAGTTCTTTCCGCGTTTGGTACAAAAGTAACCATCGTCGAAATGATGCCACAGGTTGTCCCGACACTAAAAGACAGAAAACTTGCGTCAATAGTTCAGAGGATGCTTGTTAAAAAAGACATTGAAATAAAAACAGGAACAAAAATTGATAATATAGAAATACGAGGGAATGGAAATGTCGTGTCCACTTTAAGTAGCGGAGAGGAAATTACAACTGAAAAAGTATTAGTTTCCATTGGAAGAAAACTAAATTCTACTGGCATAGGAATAGAAGAATTAGGCATTGAAACTGAAAGAGGAAAAATCTTAGTCGATGAAAAACTCAGAACAAACATATCAAATATTTACGCAATAGGCGATGTAATAGGCGGATTGCTCCTTGCACATAAAGCACAAAAAGAAGGAGACATTGTCGCAGAAGTTATTGCCGGAAAAGATAAAAAAATGGATTACAGGGTTGTGCCCTGGGCTATCTTCTCATCACCAGAAATTGCATCAGTAGGGCTAACGGAAGAAGAAGCAAAAGAAAACGGTATCGACACCGTTATAGGCGAATTCCCATTCATCGCAAATGGAAAAGCAGTGGCGATAAATAGTACAGATGGAGAAGTAAAAATTGTAGCAAAAAACGATACAAAAGAAATTATTGGAGCACAAATCATCGGGCCGGAAGCATCCGTGATGATAGCAGAGCTCGCACTGGCAATGGAAAAGAAGCTTACTTTAAACGATATAGCAAATACCATTCACGCCCACCCAACACTTTCAGAAGCAATAATGGAAGCAGCAAAAAACGGACTAGGCGAAGCAATTCATGCGGTAAAAAAGTAAAAAATCTCAATTAAAATTTCATAAATATAAAAAGGGCTCTCAGTAGAGCCCTTTTTATATGGATTTGAAACGAAAAGATAATTTTTGGTATTAACCCGTATATTATTTTATTTGTAAAAAATGTTTGTAACTTTTCCAAATTTTCGTTAAAATATCATCAACGATACGAGGAGGAAAACATAAATGGACGTACCATTTGCAACAGTTGAAAGAATAGCAAAATATTTAAGATGCTTGAAACGTATAAAAAACAAAAAAATTAAGCTTGTATCATCACAAACGCTGGCAGAACATACCAAAGTAACAGCCGAACAGGTACGAAAAGACCTCGCATATTTTGGTAAATTTGGCAGAACAGGTACAGGTTATGATACAGAAAAGCTTGCAAAAAAATTAGAGAAAATACTCAACCCAAAGCTAAACTGGAATGTTTGCATTATAGGCGCAGGTGCCCTCGGACATGCTCTGACAAATTACCCCGACTTTAAAAAAGCTGGGTTTAATATCACCGTTCTGTTTGATAGCGACCCTAAAAAAATAGGGAACAAGATTGGCACCGCAAAGATATATGATGTTAAAAAATTTTCACCTATTACAGAAAAAAAGAAAATAGAAATCGCTATTGTTGCTACACCTGAAAATGCAAAAGAAGAAATCGAACAAATTATAACGAAAAGCAAAATCAAAGGAATAATCAACTTCACTCCGGCAACGTTAAATATAAAAAGCAAACGGAAAATACCAATCATTGATGTAGATTTATCTCAAAAAATGTATATACTATCTTTTTTAATCACAAAAGGAAAGAGGAGGCAATAAATGGATATTTTGACACTAAATTGTGGCAGTTCATCAGCAAAATATCAATTGTACAGGTGGAAAGAAAAAAGAATTCTTGCAAAAGGAATTGTAGAAAGAGTAATTGTCGGTGGCTCATTCATCGTCCACGAAGTTATGGGTAAAGAAAAAATAAAGGTGGAACGAGAATGTCCCACACACAAAGAAGCTATTGCACTTATCATGGAAATGCTAGTACACCCGGAACACGGAGTTATTGACAATGTATCTCAAATACAAGCAGTAGGGCACAGAGCAGTACACGGCGGAGAAAAATTCAAAAAATCTGTCATCGTTAATGATGAAGCAATGAACACATTCAAAGAACTCGCAGATCTTGCTCCACTACACAACCCCCCAAATATTATGGGTATCGAGGCAGCACAGCAGCTCATGCCAAACATCCCACATATGGCAATTATGGATACGGCATGGCACCAAACGATGCCAAATTTTTCGTACATATATGCACTTCCGTACGAATGGTATGAAAAAAACCATGTAAGAAGGTACGGCTTTCACGGAACCTCTCTTCTTTATGTCGCCAAAAGAGCCTCAGTACTTCTTGGGAAAGATCCTTTTAAAACAAACATCGTTTCAGCACACATTGGAAACGGTGTAAGTTTTAATGCCGTAAAAAACGGTGTTTCCTTTGACACAAGCATGGGATTAACGCCTCTGGAAGGAGCAGTAATGGGAACTCGTGCAGGCGACCACGATGCTGGAATTGACCTGTACATGATGGAGAAATTAGGACTTTCGCCAAGCGAAATGAATAAAATATTGAACAAAAAGAGCGGAGTTTTAGGAATTACTGGCAAGTACACAGACAGAAGGGATATAGAAATTGCAGCAAAAAAAGGAGATGGGCGTGCTAAACTTGCCATCGAAATTGAAGGATACAGAGGCAAAAAATATATCGGCGCTTATATGGCAGCGCTAGGACATACCGATGCCATTATATTTACTGCAGGCGTAGGAGAAATGAGTCCGATAATCAGAAATAAGATGGTCCGGGGACTTGAAGAATTTGGCGTGATAATAGACCCGGAAAAAAATGAACTTTCCCACACAAGAAATGCAGAAACAGACATTACAGGCAAAGGTTCAAAAGTAAAGATATTCGTCATCCCGACAGACGAAGAGCTCGTAATGACAGAAGACACAGTAGCCCTGCTTGAAGGAAGATATGACGTACACACAAATTTCCGTTATTCATTCCAGGATCCACACTATATAAATAAATTGAGAGAAGAAAGTTTTAAGAAAAGTTTAGAAAAAAATCCAGAACTTCTAAAAATAAAAGCAAAAATACCAGGAATAGATTAACGCTAAATAATAATCAAAACACTACTGCCTATTTCTCATTTTTTCAAATAGGCAGCAACAAGACAAAATAAATTAAAGCCCTCTTATGAGGGCTTTTTCTTCTTAAAAATGCGCTTAAACAATTTTTTCATTAATAAACAGCGCAGCAAAAGAGCCAGCAGCAGGAAGACGCGCAGCATGCATCCCAGTTGCTGCGGCATAAAGTTTATAGACATCCTTTTCATCCTCAAACCCAACTTCTCTTAAGAAAAAATCGTCTCCCCATTTGCCAATGCTATACATCCAGTCCTTTTCGATATACAGGTCAAAGTAGTCACCAACTAATCTTATTTCAGCAAAATCTGTATCCTTGAATTTGTAAAGAAGCTCATCTTTTTTGTACCTCTTCCATATTTTGCTTCTATCAAACGGCCTGATGTTTTGCGGAAGGCCGTCCAGCATTTTTTCCGTAAGTTTCATAAATATCCCCTGCTTAATTATACAACTAAAATTTATTTATGGTACTTCTCACCCCTTATAATGGTGAACGCGCGGTAAATCTGCTCAACAAGCACCATTCTTGCCATTTCATGCGGAAGAGTCATCTTTGAAAGCGAAAGAAGAAAATCAGCTTTTTTACGGGACTCGTCAGAAAATCCTTCTGCTCCCCCCACAAAAAACACAATGTCCTTCACAGAAGAAATCATCATTTTTTCTATAAACAAAGCAAATGCAGTAGATGTAAGTGCTTTCCCTTTTTCATCGAGCAAAACATTAAAAGCATCAGCGTCGATAAATCGGTTAAGGTGTTCTTCCTTTACCTCAACTATTTCAAAAGGAATGTAGTGGACAACCCGTTTTGAATAATCCATTATGCCTTTCTTTATGTACTCCTTTTTTACTTTGCCGACTGCAATAATTTTTATCCGCATGTCCTATTTTAAAATTTTTTAGAATTTAGTAAAATGAAGTATGGAAAATAAAATACCTGAAATTAAAAACAGCTGTGTTAAATTTATTTACAATGGAACAGCAAAAGAAGTGTTCATTGCGGGGGATTTTAACAACTGGAAAAAAGAACCTTTGTTTCAAGTAAAGGAAGACAAATGGGCTATAACAAAGGAATTCCCCTTGAACGCGCGGTTTGATTACAAGTTCATCGTGGATAAAGAAGAAATGCTGGATCCATTGAACCCGAATAAAACTGAAGGGGGCTTTGGCTTTAATTCCGAGCTACAAATGCCACGTTTTCATTATTCTGTTGCAACAAAGTTCCACCAGAATATTCCTCACGGAACTATTAAAAAATATACGATCGATAGTAGCAACTACTGCAATTGCAAACGGGATGTTTATCTTTACAAACCATATAAATCGCCGCACAAAAAGTCTCCACTACTCATATTCCAGGACGGTTTAGAATACATCATATTTGGCTCAGCACGAAATACATTGGATTACCTTATTCATAAAGAAGAAATACCAGACACATACGCCCTGTTTGTCGATATACGCAAAGAAAATCGGCCAAAAGAGTACTCTCCCAACTCATGTTACGGAAAATTCCTCGTAGAGACTATTCAATTTGCAGAAAAAAAGGCAAACATAAAATTCGACAAAAAATACCTCGTCGGAGTTTCTTTGGGAGGTTTTGTATCCGTTGCTCTCCTTCTTGAATATCCTGACCTATTTAACGGAGGCATTTCACAGTCAGGCGCTTTTCTCTTCGAAAAAAAAATGGATTTTGGTAATCTCAACAAAAAAATCATCTATATGGACAGTGGAAAGTACGAAACGAAGATAAACAGTTCGTTAAATATACTTAACCTGAACAAAAAATACAAACAAAAATTCAAAAAAAGCGGAGCCGCAGTTCTTTACAAAGAGTGGAACGACGGGCACTCCTGGGGTAGTTGGAAAGCACACCTTCCACTTGCTCTAAAATATATTTTTACTTCGAGCCGTACCAAACACAACCCGAAGTAAAGGAAAATAATGATTATAAGAAAAATAAAAAAAGAATCGCTTTTAGAAGAGCTCAAATTAATCGGAGTAGATGAAAGGGCCTTTGACATATTCAAAGATAAAAGCAACCTGATACTTTTGAAACTGCACAATATCAATGCCAAAGGCGCAAATATTCTCAAGCAAGAATTTATCAGCGCTGGGGGAGACGTGGCAGTGCACCGAGATGTTGCAAGCTGGAAAATATCCTCGACGGACTGCCTGCTGATAGGCACGGAGCGCACATACAAAACAGTCCTAAAAAAACTTGCATTTGAACCTTTCTTCGGCCTCAACAAAATAAGGGAATTGGTGCAGAAAACTATCGCATCCAAACAACTCCCTGCATACAGTGTAAGAAACAAAATATTTGATTTTGAAAAAGAAAAATTCATTATGGGCATCTTGAACATCACCCCTGATTCCTTTTCCGACGGCGGCCTGTACAATAGCATCGAAAAAGCGTTAAAGCGCGTACAAACAATGATCGAAGAAGAAGCAGATATTATAGACATAGGCGGCGAATCCACGCGCCCCGGTGCAGAAAAAATAACCGAAGAAGAAGAAAAGAAAAGGACAATACCGGTAATAAAAGAAATCAGAAAAAATTTTCCGGACATACCCATCTCAATAGACACCTACAAAGCATCCGTTGCAGAAGAAGCGCTTAAAAACGGCGCTGACATCATTAATGACATCAGCGGACTGCAATTTGACGAGAAAATGCAAGACATTGCAAAAGAATTTGACGCACCGGTAGTTATAATGCATATAAAAGGTACTCCCGAAAACATGCAGCAAAACCCGCAATACGAAGATGTAATGAAAGAACTTTTAGAATACTTTGACGCAAGAATCAATGCACTAACAAGTGTCGGCATCAAAAAAATTATCATTGACCCGGGCATTGGATTCGGAAAAAGATTGGAAGACAACCTGAAAATCATAAAAAACATAGACGAATTCAGCATCTTTAACCTGCCTGTCCTTCTCGGCGTTTCGCGGAAATCATTTATTGGAAGCGTTCTTGACAAAACAGTAGAAAACAGGCTTTACGGCTCTGCCGCGGCAAATGCGTATGTACTGCTGAAAGGCACAAGCATCATAAGGGTTCACGACATTCTGCTACATAAAGATCTGATCAAAATGCTCAAAGCAATAGAAAATGCATAGAGCGTTCATCGCAATCGGTACAAACCTCGGAGATAGAAAAAGAAACATCGAGCTTGCCGTTAAAAAAATGGAAGCAAACCAGATTGCCGTCATCAAAAAATCTCCCGTATACTCAACTATGCCGTACGGTTATAAAAACCAGCCGATGTTTCTAAACTGCGTCGTAGAAGCACAAACAGATATGTCGGTAGAAGAGCTATTGCACACACTTCAAAAAATAGAAAAAGAAATGGGGAGAACAAAAAAAATTCATTGGAGCCCGAGAATTATCGATTTAGATATCATATTTTTTGACAGCGACATCATAAACAAACCTGATCTGCAAATACCGCATCCGGACATGCAAAACAGGGATTTTGTCTTAAAACCGCTGAAGGACATCGCGCCAGATTTTGTGCATCCCGTCCTTCGCAAAACGGTGAAAGAGCTTTTAGAGCAATTAACCAGCTAACTTTTCTTGCCGAAGGTGATAACCGTTAGTTCAGGCAGAGATAAAAAACGCACAGGAATATGGCTCGTGCCGATGCCCCGATTTACGTACATATAAGTCCTTTTCACTCTGAACAACCCTGACAGAAAACGTGTTCCAAATTTAGAAGGCACAAAAATAGCCGTTATAAACGGCACTTTAACCTGCCCGCCGTGCGTATGTCCGGAAAGCACAAGTTGAGGTTTGTATTTCACGGCATCATAAATAATATCAGGACAGTGCGTAAGCATAACAACAAAACTGTTTTTAGGGATATTTTTAAATGTTTTCCCAAGGTCTTCGTTTCCCGTAAATGAATCATCAGTACCTGCAATAAAGAGTTCTTTCCCGTTTCTTTCAATAACAGCGGACTCGTTTATAAGTACTGAGATCCCGCTGTCCTCAATGCTTTTTACGAGAAAATCAAAATTTTCAGCTCTGTGGTCCCAATTGCCCAATACTGCAAACACATATCGGCTCTTTCCCGCAATGCTTTTGCAAAAATCTTTGCCCATCGCTGTTAAATGTTTACCGTTAAAATCGCCTGTTATTGCAATCATATCCGGTTTTTCAGTGTCAATCGCTGTCAAAACCTTTACATGAAGGGGCGTAAAATGTGAAAGATGAAAATCCGAAACCTGAACAATTTTAAACCCGTCAAACTCATCAGGCAAATCATCAAACAGCAAATCAAGCCGTTCAATCGAAAGCAAAAACGGCTCAATAAAAAATGCATACACAAGTAATCCTAAAAAAAGTAAAAAAACATATTTCAT
>DBOM01000052.1 GCA_002299965.1 Caldiserica bacterium UBA646
CTACCGGTACAAAAAGATAATCAGGCACTTCAAAATCCATCTGTTCAATAATTTCCAGAGCAACCGTCTTTTTTCCCTCCACCATATAGGGATTAAAAGCGGTATTTCGGTTATACCAGCCAAATTCTCTGGTTGCTTCGATGGATAGGTCAAAGGCTTCGTCGTAGGTTCCTCTTACCGCAAAAACGGTTGAGCCAAATACCAGAAGCTGGGCAATCTTGGCACTCGGTGCGGTTTGGGGAACAAATATGTAACTCTTTAAACCCACTGAAGCAGCAGCTCCCGCAAGGGATGAGGCAGCATTACCGGTAGAGGCACAGGTAACAATCTTTTCTCCTAATTCCCGAGCTTTTACTATGGCAATAGCAGATGGCCGGTCTTTCAAAGAAGCAGTAGGGTTCCTCCCATCATCTTTAATCCAGAGATTTTTTATCTCCAAATCTTTTCTTATTCTTTTTGCTTCATATAAAGGAGTCCAGCCAACTTTTGACGGCCCTATTTTAGCAGGATCATCCACCGGTAAAAGAGGTAAGTACCTCCACATCGAAAATTCCTTATTTTTTTTGAGGGATTCCCGATTAAAATCTTTTTTTATCTTAGGATAATCATAAATAATTTCTAAAACGCCTTCGTCTCCGCATTTCGGGCAATTATATTTTACTTCGTTTGAATCATATTCTGTTCCACATAATAGGCATTTTAATTTCTTTACATAACTCATATCTATTTTCCCTCCCTGGTATATAGAATTCGCAATTCTTTTGGTAATCCAAATTACATTTCTTCCCTTTTTTATTATCACTTCCTTGGGAAGTTATGTATTTTGCATTTACAATAATCCTCACTTTTTAAGGGTAGATATGGGTTCCCGTTTCACCTTTTATTGCTTTTTCTAATGATTTCGGATTAGTAACCACTGCCTCTTTTCCTCCGGCTTCCAGAAATCTTACAATAGCTTGTATCTTAGGAAGCATGCTTCCCTTGGCAAAATGTCCTTCCTCAATATATTTTTTAGCTTCTACCACAGTTAATTTATCCAGGGTAATTTGATTTGGTTTATTGAAATTCAAACAGACTTTTTCTACTGCTGTGGAAATAACAAAAACATCAGCTTTAATATTTATTGCGAGCAAACTTGAGGCATTATCTTTATCAATAACCGCAGCAACACCTTCAAGTTTTCCCTCATTATTGCGAAGTACGGGAATTCCGCCTCCGCCAACACCAACCACACTAAAACCACTTTTTACCAATATCTCAATAGCATCCTGTTCTACAATTTCAACCGGCATAGGAGAAGGCACAACTCTTCTATACCCTCTCCCCACATCATCAATAATAACCCAGTCAGGGTGTTCTTTTTGCAGTTCTTCTGCCCGTTCTTTGGAATAAAATGTCCCTATTGGTTTTGCCGGGTTTTGGAATGCAGTATCGTTTTTATCTACCACTACCTGAGTCACTACTGTAGCTGTATTCTTTTTAATTCCTCTCTTTTTAAATTCATTATAGAGTGCCTGCTGAATCTGATATCCAATGGCTCCCTGAGTATCTGCCCCGCAATTAACCAAAGGTACTGTATGCATCCCTCCTTCTTCATGCGCAATTTCCGAACGTCTTAAAATAAATCCTACCTGAGGACCATTCCCATGAGTAACTACCACATCATAGCCCTGTTCGATCATCCCGGCAATGTGTTTGGCTGTTTCACATACTGCATCATACTGGTCTTCTACACTTTCATGCTGTTTATCTTTAATAAGGGAGTTTCCCCCGATAGCTAATACTGCTAATTTACTCATATTTTACTTCCATCCTTTCGCCATAGTTAAAGCCATAATGGCCTTTTGAACGTGCAATCTGTTTTCCGCTAAATCAATAACAATGGAACGGGAACCGCTTGCTACTTCATCATCTACTTCATTTCCCCGGTCTATAGGCATGGGATGAATATAATAAGCATCGTCTGTAATGTCGGCAAGTTCTTTAGTATATCTCCAATCCTGATATTTTAAAGCTAATTTCTTTTCTTCTTCTTTGCCTATAGTATATCTTAACGGACTCATCCAATTTCTGGAATATACGACCTGGGCACCTTTAACCGCCTCATGTCTATCATGACTGATTTCAAATTTTGCTCCTGCGGCTTCAGCATTCTTTTTACCCTGGGCGATTACTTCGGGGTCAAGGTCAAACCCTTCGGGATAAGCCAGGGTAAAGTCCATGCCATACCTGGGAAGAAGTAAGATATCTTCCTGCACAGAACTCCAGGAACGCACCATTGAAGAATAACCCCACATCATAGTAATTTTTTTATCTTTTACTTCTCCCATATGTTCCTGAAGACCCATTAAGTCAGCAAGTCCCTGACATGGATGATATTTATCGTGAGCCATAGAAACAATAGGAATGGATAAATATTTAGCATATTCTCTAAGCAGTTCTTCTCCCTGTCCATACTCCTCAATTGCATCTTCCAGAATTCTTATACCGAGCCCCACCGCATACCTGCTCATTACTTTTGCTGCATCCTCAACTGTTTCTCCCGCTTTCCCTTTCTCTTTTAACCTCATAGATTTGGGTTCAAGGAACTGGGCATGTCCTCCTAATTCGGTAGCAGCCGCTTCAAATGACTGCCTGGTTCTGACTGAAGGATTGTAGAAGAACATCAGGAAAGTTTTATCCTTAAGAATCTCAGTATAAGGCTTTTCATAGCGATGTTTTTTCATATCTTTGGCTACTGCAAGTATTTCATCAAGCCCTTCTTTTTCCCAATCCTGGGTAGTAATTAAATGTTTCTTATATAATTCTGTCATTTTTTTACCTCCTAAATTTTATTTCATCGATAAGGCAAGAATCGCCTTTTCAGTATGAAGTCTATTCTCCGCTTCGTCATATACCACTGACATAGGCCCATCAATTATTTCATCTGTTACTTCTTTATTTCTATCAGCTGGCAAACAGTGCATAAATATTGCCTTTTTATTAGCTATATCAAAATGCTTTTTAGAAATTTTCCAATCTTCTTTAAATTGCTTTCTGTATTCTACATCCTCTTCGTTGTTCATTAAGAAACTTCCCCAGCTCTTGGCATAAATAACGTCAGCTCCTTTTGAAGCTTCATAAACATCATGCACTACTTCAATCTTTGCCCCACTTTTTTCTGCTGCTTTATCGGCAAAAGCCATATACTCAGGGTCAACATCATATTTTTCAGGATAAGCAAGAGTTAGATTCATTCCCAGGATAGATGCAGCAAGAGCCATGGTTTGGGGAACTCCGGGAGATTTTACTCTGTCAGAGTAAGCCCAGCTCATTACAACCTTTTTCTCTTTCCAATTCGGACCAAGTTTTTCCATCATCGTCATAATATCAGCAATAATCTGACAAGGATGCTCTTTATCGTCAAGTGCATTGAAAATAGGAATTTCTGCATTCTCAGCCATAACATTTAATATTTCCCTGGCTGAGCCATACTTGCCTATTCCATACATGCGAATCATTATTCCATCAATATACCTGTCCAATACCTTAGCTGTATCGATCCAGGTTTCGTGATGAGCAATCTGCATTACCTCGGGAGTGTGAAATTGAGCATGTCCGCCTAATTGGGTCATTGCTGCTTCAAATGAAGTTCTTGTTCGAGTGGAAGGATTAGCAAAAATCATTCCTAAAGTTTTATTCTTTAGATATTCATGCGGTTCTCCCAATGCTAATTTTCTCTTTAAGTCCATAGCTACCTCAAGAATGGTCTCCAATTCTTCTTTTGAGTAATCCATTAAACTGATATAATCTTTACCTCTTAGTGATTTAGTTAACATTTTTTTCCTCCTATAAATTATATTTTTTTAACAAAACTTAAATATTTTCTTAGTATTTTTATTTCTTTTTTTTATTTTATTTACATTTAAACTAAATTGCAAATAAAAACAAAGAAAGTATCGAGTATATAGTATTGAGTATCGAGTTAAGAAAGAAAAAGATAAAAAAGATTTAGAATAAAATCAAAACGTTTATTTTATTTTATTCTTTATTAGTTTTCCGTATCCTTTAGTCCCTATAATACCTTCATCTTCTTTATACACTACTTCCCCACGAACAATAGTCATATAAATCTGTCCTTTTAATTCTTTCTCTGCAAGCGGAGAATATTTACCTTTACTTTCTAATTTTGATGGTTCTACCACCCACTCTTTATCCAGGTCTACAACAGAAAAGTCTGCATCACTGCCAACTTTTATTATTCCTTTTTGAGGACAAAGTC
>DBOM01000073.1 GCA_002299965.1 Caldiserica bacterium UBA646
AGTTTGTATAAACCCAGACGAAATATGCCAAAAGATACAACACCCCCTAGCTTATTACCGTAAAAATGTTTAGAAAACACCTTCCTAATGAGTAGAAAAAGGCCTTTCATTTCGTAATACTTTTAAATATCTAGGCTATAACTCAAAAGAGTTTAGATTGTCAACATCAAATTAGAGATGATGTGAACAGCAAATGTTGCGTGAATTTGATCAAACCAATTGGAAACTTACTAAGGTTTGCGTAATCGGATTGGGTAACGTGGGACGCCCTACAGTCCATTGTATTCATGAACGTGGGTTTCCTGTTTACGGATATGACATTGATAAAAGAAAAACATTGGGACTTAACCCTATTGCTACATTCTCTGATTGGTCACAGGTTCCTTCCTGTAATATTTACATCGTATGCGTTAACACTAGCTGGAAAAATGGAAAACCAGACATGTCTAATGTTTTTGATGTATGCCATAAGATTGCAAGGAAAGAAAAATGGAACGAGCCTCTTGTAAGTATCGAAAGCACGGTTGCAGTAGGTACCTGCCGTAAGGTCGCTGAAATGTTCGATAAGGCGCACTTGGTACATGTTCCTCATAGATTTTGGGCTAAAGAACAAGAAAAACATGGAGTTGTGCAAGAAAGGGTAATTGGCGCATTAAACAATGAAAGCCTAATTAAAGCAAAAGGCTTCTATGAATCTCTCGGTATACCCTTGTACCCGGTTTCAAGTCTTGAAGCAGCTGAGCTTGTAAAGATAACTGAAAATGCATATCGATTTGTACAAATTGCCTTCGTTGAACAATTGCGTCTTCTCTGCGAAACTCACGGCATTTCGTTTGAAGAGGTTAGAAGAGGTGCAAACAGAAAGTGGAACGTCAATCTTTTAGAAGCTAGAGATGGTATTAAGGGAGAATGCCTCCCGAAGGATATAAGATACCTTGCAAGTTTAGGAGACGCTCCACTACTACTAGGAGCTATGGAAACAGACAAAAAATACGTGGAGCACATAAAAAGCAAAAAATAATAATTCCTAAATAAGATTGAAGGAATCCTTATTGAAGGATTTTCTTTCTATTCTTATATTCAATTGGAAAGATATTACTAATCCCGCTGCTGGAGGAGGTACCTACTATACTCATAGGGTGGCAAAGTATCTTGTTGAAAAGGGACATAGGGTTACATTGTTGTGTGCTAATTATCGAGGCGGGCGGAAAAAAGAAATTATTGATGGGGTGAACATAATAAGGGTTGGAAACAAATACACTGTCTATATTAAAGCACCCCTAAAATTTTTGAAGGATTTTAAAAACAAATGTGACTTGGTGATTGATGAAATAAACGCCTTGCCGTGGCTAACCTCTTTATATGTTAAAGCACCAAAAATTGCTTTCATTCATCAAACTACGAGAGAAGCTTTGTTCGAGGAATTAAACAAGGTTGTTGCAAGCTTAATTTATTTCGTGGAGAAGACTGGACTGTTATTCTACCGTAAACTGCCTTTTATAACCGTTTCGCAAAGCGTCAAAGAAGAACTGATTGGTAATGGTGTCTCGAGGAAAAATATCTTTGTCGTTTATCCAGGAATAGATATAAAAAAGTATGGATATACTCCTGAAGAAAAAAGTGTTTTTCCAATGGTGCTTTGTCTTGGGAGACTTAAAAAGTATAAAGGTGTTCAATATCTAGTTCAAGCAATGAAACATGTGATACCTAAGATACCTAGAGCCAAACTATCAATAGTAGGTGAGGGAGACTATCAAAGTAAATTGGAAAAATTGGTGGAAATTCTGAATCTTCAAGAGGTTGTTAGTTTTCACGGTTACGTTTCAGAAGAAGAGAAGATCCGTTTTCTGAAGAAAGCTTGGGTGCTTGTTGTTCCATCAGTCAAAGAGGGATTTGGAATAGTAGCCATAGAAGCCGCTGCTTGTGGAACTCCAGCAATTGGAACAAACACTACGGGGTTAAAAGATTCAATTATTCATGGAAAGACGGGATTTCTTGTTCCCTATGGAAAACCAAAAATTTTAGCTCAGAAAATCTGTGAACTTTTGAGTGATGATGAACTTAGAAGCAAATTGTCAAAGAATGCTAGTGAATGGGGTAAAAATTTCATTTGGGAAAAAACTCTTCAGAAATTTGAAATGATTATTAGAGAAACGACAATGAATGTTGGAGACTAAAATATGAAGGAGATATACTCGGTTTCTGTTGTCATTCCTGCTTACGATGAGGAAGAAAACATTAGAACACTTCTCATTAAGACAGTTGAAGCGTTAAAATCCATAAACGTTAATTTTGAAATAATTCTTGTAGATGATGGAAGCGAAGATAACACTTTTTCTATCATGAAACAGTTTGCATGTGAAAACGAAAAAATAGTCGTTATTAGGCACCTGAAGAGAGAGGGCAAATCTATGGCTTTGCGGTCTGGTTTTGCAAGAGCAAAAGGCGAAGCAATAGTAACAATGGATGCGGATTTGCAATATGACCCATGGGAAATACCACGTCTTTTAAATCTTTTAGAAAAAGGCTACGATGTTGTAAATGGATACAGAGACTTTAGTAAATATGTTCTAAGTAAGGCTATTCTTTCAAGATTCTACAATGAGCTTTCAATTAAATTACTCGGAAGCAAAGAAGTTCATGATTTAAATTGTGGATTAAAGGCGTTCCGTAAAGATGTAGTTGAACAGTTATTAACGAAATTCGTTTGGCGGAGAGGCACTCATAGATACTTGATTAACTTTTGTACAGCCTTAGGATACAAGGTCACAGAAGTTAGAGTTTCACTTAAACAAAGGGTTTATGGGCATTCAAAGTATGGATTGAAACGAATCTTAGAAGGAGTTTCACTTTTATTTATTGTGTTTATTAAAATCAGAATATTAAACTTTAAAAATCAGATACTCTTTCGTGGGTGAAGAAAGGTAACTAATCATGCTCTTCCTTAATTTCTTTAGAGAAAATAAAATTCTTTTCTATGCTTTGTTGCTGGTCATAATTATTTTACTTGCATGTGGGACAGTTGCATTGCGTGGTAAATCTCCAACAGAAACTTACTCCAAAGTCGGAGGTTTATCCGACATAACTTTAATCCGTGCGTACACCGTGCCTTTAGAATGGAATGGAACTCTGATTGAGTGTAATGTTTCTGAAATTAGAACCGATGAAAAACTTTTTTTACAAACCGAACCCCCAGCAAACCTAATTCAGCTATACATAAATCAGAGCGTGCTTGATTCTAACGCCACCGTACTCGCTCTGAAAATATCTATTAGCGGCTCTCAAGACTTCGCATATACTCTTAGCGTATGGAAAGCAAGAAATGTAACAACTTATGATAACAAACTGGAAGATTGTTATAAACTTAACCTATCAGATTATGATACGCTGCTGAAAGATTGTTACAACCTCACTGGACGCTGGACGTTATACACTGGTTTAATAAATCTAGCTAACTTGCAAATATACAAAGGATTAGCGATTAATCGAACCCCCGAAACTATCGCTCCAGATCTAATCGAACTAAGAGTTACCAATGATCGTGGCAAACACATCAGAGAAAATAAGATAGAAGGGGTGGAAATTGCTGATTTAGCCTTTATACGAGAAAAAGAGGGGCGTGTCCCACCGCAACCTTCGTTTGACCACGTTTTCGTCCCATTAAGCCTTTATTTTCTGCTAATTTTGTTTTTTCTACCCTTGTTATTATTGAAAAAGAAAGGGAAATACACATTGCAGGTTATTCTCATTCTCGGTTTTCTACTGCGGATTGCAATAGCGCCCTTCACTTCTCACACTTACGATATACTTGGCTGTAAACGGGCAGTTAGAACCTATTACGAGCAAGGGGAACTCACTCTATTTACCACTTGGACATCACCACCAACTTGGTTTTTTATACTAATTACCTTTCATGCACCATATGTTTTTTTGAGATTGTTGGGTGTTCCAGATTTTAGAATTTATTATCAACCAATTATGGCAATGGAAGTCTTATTCATAAAACTCCCGTTGATCTTGTCAGATGTTATGTCCGCTTACTTGATTTATAAAATTTGTAAAAAGCAAAATTTAGATGAAGGGGGTTCTAGGCTAGCTGCAGCAGTTTACATGTTCAATCCTTTTAGTATTTTTATATCATCAATTTGGGGAATGTTTGACTCTTTAGCAGTTTCATTTATGCTTCTTGGATTATATTTCTTTGTGGACAACAAATTTTTTGCATGTTCTTTAGTGTGGGGGCTTGGGGTCAAGTGGTATACCTTAGGTTTTATTCCTTTGTTATCTATAGTATCATTTTATAAAGACAAGGAAAAAAGAACCATAAACAGATTATTAACCTCAGTTTTGATAACCGTCCTTGGATTTGGAATTTTTGCTTCGCTAATGATTATTCCTCATATTCTAAATGGGGACTTAAGCTACTTAAAACAAGTTTTAGATTTTCGGCTGAAAATTGGCGGTGGCGGAGAAGACCGTGCAAGCCTGTTTACTTTCTTTGGACCAGTTCTATGGAAAATTTTTGAAAAGACGGTTTCCATATATCCTTTCCCTAACTTCTTTCTCTATACTTTTGGTCCGCCATATGCGATTCTGCTTGTCTGGCTTTTCGTTTACTTAAGAAAGTCTAACTTTGAAAAAACAGATTTGTTCAGAGTTTTCAACAGTACCATAATTGCAACTTTGTTATTATTCTACTTAACTTATCCTCAACTTACTCTTCAATGTATTTTGTGGATTCTTCCATCGTTAATCTTTGCTTATTTTGTATTTCATGAAGTCAACGCTATTCCTCTGATTATAACATCTTCACTTATATTACCTTATGTTGATACGACTTACTTTATTATGGGATTTTCATATCCATCGAATATTTCACTTCAAGCAATTTCTGCCCCCTTAGAGTGCGTATTTGGTGCTCTTCTCTTTTCGGTCGCAGTTAATTTTCTCTTGAAAACATACTCTCCCAAGTTTCACGTAAAAATTAGCGACTTGGGGGAACGTCTTTTAGGTAATCTTAGTCGAGTCAAATTACTTCTGCTTTATCTTGGAGCAACAGTCGTTTTATTTTTGCAAGTTTCTGCTATTTTTTACATAGTGGATGTGCTAAAATTTAGCTCTGTTTTCATGGTTGCGCCTTTGGCTGTAACGGTTACTCTGCAAATCCTAATATTGATCGCAATTGATAAAGCCTGACTTTTTAACTTGTTATTCTCATTATGTCTATTATGGGTTGAGAGCTGAAAGGACAAGAAAAATTGGCGATAACTAACTTATAACAAAAATTACCGCCGTCCGTGATTAACAAAAGATGGTTTTGTTATATTATAGGCGTTTTTTTAATGTTTTCTAAAAAATGAAAATGAGTAAAGGTTAATTGATGTCTAGGTAATACGAAAATGAGTGATGGAAAAAAGTTATTGAGTTATATTGAAACTAAAGTGAGTGGTTACGCTTTCTACGATGGCTTTCTTACAACGCTAAAAGTTAAAAAGTGATACGAAAATACATAAAAATATGAAAATGAATTTAGCAGGATTGCTTGCAATAGTCAAAGAAGCTCCTTTTGTTAAATTCCTTTTTATTCTCTTAATTTTTAATCTGATTTTTGCTTCCAATTATCTATTTTCTTCTTCAGATAGAATGCCTGGATTTTCTTACAGGCAAGATGCTTACGGTTACATGCTAGAGGCAAACCACCTCATTAGATTGTCAAAAGAGAATTTTACTCCCCTTGCTATTGTTTCATGGTTTGACCAAATTTATTGCGGTTTCTATCACGTATCCACCGATTTGCCTTTGCAACTCATTTATCTTCCTACGCTGTTTCTCACTGATGACTTCATTTTCGCATACAAAGCCACGCTTTTTATTTTGTATTTGTTTGCTACCTTCACTATGTATTATTTAACTTATATATTAACTAAAAATCACATGCATTGTTTGGTGTCTACGACTGTTTATGTGTTTTCACAAGTTTTAGCCTTTGAAGTTTTTTTAGGGCATCTCTCTATGGTGTTTGGATACGCGTTGATTCCGTTAATTGTTTCAACTTATTTGAAAGCTTTATGGAATAATAGTGTCTTATGGACGACTTTATCTGGAGTAATCTTCTCGGTCTTGTTGATAATCCGGCCCGACTTCGGATATTTTACTTCCGTATTCCTAATCTTACTTGTGTTATACTTCATTTTTATACAACCAAAAGAACGGCGAATTCAAATTCTAAAATACACCACACTTTTATTTATAATAGCGTTTTCTCTATCCTTTCCTTTTCTAAGTCAAAGATACCTTTCTTCAGCCAAACTAATAGCAACACAATTTAAGTATATTAAGTATGATTACGGTTTCTACTCTCCTAAACCAGAACAGTATTTACTTCCTTACTCCAGAGATACAAATGCTTATCTTGGGATTTCTGTTCTTTCTTTTTCGATCATTGGTTTCTTATCGTATTTGAATAATTTTCTGGACGAAGAAATTTTCAAGAATCGTGAAATAGAATTTAAGCGATTTTCCCTTTTTCTTTCTCTTGTACTATTGTTTTCTTTCCTTCTAAGTTTAGGTGGCAATACGCCTTTATACGGATTCCTTTTTCAATATGTGCCTTATTTTAACGTTTTACGGGTTCCAACTCGATGGCTAATACTTGCTCAATTATGTTTATCTATTCTGGCTGGTAATGGCGTGTTATTTCTAGTTAATCATATTTCAAAGAAAGTTTATGGAAATATGTTTTTCTTGAAAAAACATGGAAAAACAATTGTTACAATTTTGCTGGCATGTCTCATATTGCTGGATAATTCAATTTACTTTGGGGAAGGAAAGAAATTCCATTTCACGATGAATTCCGAGATAGACGAATGGGAAAATTATTTTTTCCTATTTCCTCCAGCATTGAATGTTCCACAAAAAAGTGATGTATATGACTACGTGAAATCTGACGATGGTTTTTATAGAATACTCATCATTCCAAACGTTTATACTATTCCATATTTCTATTACGTAGAAAATTTACAAAAAAGCAACATAACCTTTGCTTACGGGTACGGCTATTACCCAAGACTTAGCTTGCAAGAAGAGATTTACCAAAGCTTCGTTAATTTCCTTAGGAACAGCACTAAAGATTTAGTTGATAATTTAGGTGAAAAAATGTTCCTTTTAGGTATAAAATATGTAATATTTCAGCCAAATAGGCTAGAAGCATTTTACAAGCTAAACAATTCTTGTAAGGATCTTGAATACGTTACAACAGATGAATCCTTCGCTTTGTATAGAAATACGCATTTTAGAAATGGCTGGTCTGGAGTTTTCGTTGTAAATACATTAAACGACAACATAACAGTAAAATATTTATTGTCTGAGGAAAACGAGGCTGACGCTTCGGTGCTGTATCATGAAGAAGATTCCATGACCAGAAGGCTCGAGGTTAGCACAGTTTCCCCTTGTTATATAATTATGAGCCAATCCTACGATGATGGTTGGCAAGTTTACTGCGAAAATGAAAAGTTAGAATTAAAGATAGAAGAATATAAAGGGTTATGTTATATTTTTATCCCTAAGCAAGGAAAGTATATTTTGAGCGTTAAGTTTGCTAAGTATTGGGGTTCTCTTACCTTCTCTTATTATTTCTATGGTTCTGTGATTGCGTTAATAGTTACGTTTAATTTCATTTTAAGTAGAAGAAGGCTCATTAGACATTAATTTAATCTGAGCATACAAAGATAACACCTTTATTGAACATGATTTTCTGATAATAAAACTGATGAAAACTATCCTTACAGATGGAACGTCCAGCATACGCGATTCATTTCTACATAAATTAGGGCGTACTTGATTCTGAACCTAACATCCTCGCTCTAAAGATGTCCGTTAATGGCTTTGAAGACTTTGCATATACCCTTATTGTCTGGAAATTAAATGCAGCGGGCGTTAAGCTTAAAGGACAAGAAAAACTGATTATTTCACAAGTTATTGCAAAACAACAACCTCAGTTCGAAAGTATTATTATATTAGTAATTTTTTATTTATGCATCAAAAGGTGAAAGTTGAAATTGTATTCGAAAGGAAGAACTGCTGGAAGAAAAGTTGAAAAGGTATTAAAGAAAAATTGGTTCCATATTGCTTTGCTAGTTTGTTTCTCAACACCTATAATGTTGTTGATGATATTAGACTATCTGAACATTGAAAGCTTAGCGGAGTTTAACAAGAATTTTGTCTTTCTTGGCACTTGGAAGGGAAGAATGTTTTACCTGTTCTTCATATGGCTTCTATTTCTAGAATCAATAATTAGCTGGGCAGAAATTGTTGAAAGTAAACCTAAAAAACCTCTTAGAGTTTTGTTTTTCTTTGTTTGCGTATTTGTTCCCTTAATTTATATCTTAAGTGTTAATTTCTGGGGTTTAGATCAAGCTATTCTAAGTGTTGGTCAAGATTTAGGTTTCACTGGGCGCACTCTGAATTTCCATTGGACTCTTTGTGTCGAATATCTCGTGCTCACCATCCCTTTTCTTGTGGCTATATGTTTAGCCTATGGAAAGAAGGGTTTGAATTTCTTCTCTATTTCGTCGAGTCTTCTCGCGGGGATAAGCGCTATATATACGCTTGACACGTTCTACCCTCGCGGAATTTTTAGGCCCTTCGAATTGTTAGCGCTTCCTACCTCTGCGTGTGCAGCAGCGTTACTTGAGATTCTTGGCTACAGCTTTTACCTATACTACCGACCAGGACCAGAAGCTATGCCATCGATAATTACCCCTTCTGGGGGCGCTTCTATTGGTTGGCCTTGTGCGGGCGTCCACAGTCTCTTCCTTTTCACAGTGATCATTTTGTTGTTATTTAAGAAGTCTAACCTCTCGAGTTTTCGTAAGATCACATATTTCGTTGTCGGCGCGGTTTGTACATATTTTGTTAATGTTCTAAGGATAGCTTCTTATTTCATTATTCTCACGAACAACGGTGAAGAAGCCGCTCGCTTTTTCCACAACACTACAGGAGAACTATACTTTGTCTTCTGGATATTTGCCTACATTCTTATAATAGTCTCTGTCGAAAAGTTTAGGTTAGTGGAAAGAGCGCGATGTGGTTTGCAGATGTTGTATTCCTCTCTAAGAAATGTAAAAACCAGATCCCCCCTTTAAAGTAAAATTAACATAGTCATAGAGCAACCCGAGTATTGAAGACGAAACGTTTTTTATCCTTCACTGTGATTAAAAGCTAGGTGAACTTGAAATCCATTACTTTTGTACAGGGGGTGTTTCGTGAATACTACACGAGGGATTATTCATTAGGCAGTTCTCTTTTAATGATTGATAAACGTGAATTCGGTTTTGTTTTATTTGAGGGATGGATGCTTCGTCATAAAAGTTTTAAGCATCGTGACGAATTGAATGAGTTTTTGCAGAATTCTGTTC
>DBOM01000029.1:0-466 GCA_002299965.1 Caldiserica bacterium UBA646
TAGAAAAGACTCCCGAAACTCCTCCTGAAACTGGTGATGAAACTTCTAAAGCAACGGCTTTATACTATATAAACCTCAGAGAAGGACCATCGCTTGACTACGCGAGAATAGATCTGATAGACAAAGGAAGTGAATTGCCTGTTGTAGGCATTGCAAGAAATGGGGAGACAGAAATTTGGCTGGAGGTCCAGTACAAAGGCAAAATTGGATGGGTGTATGCCCCTCTTTTTGATGTTGTTTCATCTCCTTCTCTAGACCTATCTAAAATAGGAAGCGAAGGAAAAATAGAGGATGTTGTCAATGTCAGGGGAGGGCCTTCTACAAATTATTCTGTGCAGACTGTATTGAAATCCGGAACAAGTGTAATAATTAGAGGTGTTGGAGAAAATGAAAAAAAGGAAGTCTGGTATGAAGTAAATGCCAACGGAGAAACGGGATGGGTTCGTTCTGACTTAGTTATTACCAG
>DBOM01000029.1:854-57969 GCA_002299965.1 Caldiserica bacterium UBA646
GGAATAGATATTGTGATTAAGGGCGAAAATCTATCTATTCCTTCTTTATCTATGTTAGAGAATCCCGTGAGACTCACAGCCAATTTTACAGGCACAATTGCGGAAAGTGAGAACGCTCTTTTGATTAATCTTCCTCCAATTATTCGTGTGCGGTGGGAACAATTAGGTAGTTCTGTGTCGGTTACTACGGATTTAAATAACAGGGTTCCCTTTAAAGGGGAGATGAAAGATGATCAAACTTTTATACTGCATTTAGAATTGCCTAAAGTTGGTGAAAAGAGAATAGATTTTTCTAGTACGGGGATTTATGTCTCTGTGGAAAATTTAAATGACAAGGAATATTTGAGTTTAAACGATTTTTTGAATTATTTTAATACAGAACCTATCGTGCAAGATAATAGTGTTAGCATAAGTTTATTTGGAGAAAAAGCAGTAGTTGATAAGAGCAAACTTTTGGAAAAGGATGGAGAATTTTTTATCTCGTTAGATCTTTTTTCAGAAACATTTAATGTTTCAGTTGTTTCCACAGATAAGGTAATTTATATTGATCCGGTGCTAACGGAGTACAAAGAAGAAGATGGAAAGTTTTTGTTTACGTTTTCTGCGCCACCGAAGGTCAAAAAGGAAAAAAGCGACTCGTTATATTTAATTTTCTACGCAGAATGCGGCACGTTTGATATGATTGATTCAAAGGAAAGAAACGGTGATGATCCGCCTGAAATAAGGATTAAAGTTGGCAAAGCCAGCGAAACTGTTGCTATTAATACGACCGGTACTAAAGTTACTGTTAGTCTCACTGCGAGCAAAAGTGGTTCGCTTGCAGGGAGAATTATTGTGATAGACCCTGGGCACGGAAGTTATTCTGGACCTTATCTAGACGTTGGCGCTACAGGCCCCACTGGTATTAAGGAGGCTGTAATTGTTCTTGACATTGCAAAGAGGTTGAAGAAATTATTGGAAGAAGAGGGAGCCACAGTAATTCTTACGCATGAAGTTCTGGATGATCTTAATAACCCAACGCTTGCAGAACGGTGTTCAATGGCGGACAATTCAGGAGGAGATTTATTTATATCTATTCACCTTAATGCGTCAGTTAATAGGGCGGCACAAGGAACAGAAACATATTATTGGCACAGCGGGTCTTACAATTTTGCTAAAGCTATTCAGGATTCGCTATTAAAAAATTTAAATACCAGGGATAGAGGAGTGAAGAAAGGTTACCTTTACGTGTGCAGAAATGTTACCACAATGCCATCTATACTGACAGAAATTTTGTTTGTTTCGAATGTTTATGAAGAATCATTGTGCAAAAACTCTTCATTTTTGGATAAAATAGCGGAAGCTTTGAAAGAAGGGATAGAGAGATATTTCAGTGGATAGCAAATCTTCTATTGGTATTTTTGATTCTGGAATTGGAGGCCTTGCTGTTGTAAACACTATTTCGAGGATGCTTAAGCATGAAAGCATTGTATATGTTGCGGATTCAAAAAATTTCCCATATGGCACGAAGACAAAGAATCAGATTATACAATTTTCTGAAAGGATTACGCGATTCTTATTAAAAAAAGACGTTAAAGCAATAATTGTTGCTTGTAATACTGTTTCTTCAATTGCGATGCCTCTCCTGAAAGAGATATCTTATCCTGTACCTGTCTTTGGGATGATACAGTCCGGGGCAATCCTTGCAGTGAAAACAACTAAAAATAAAAAAGTTGGTGTGATTTCTACTACCCTTACAGCTGCTTCTCATGCATATAAAAAAGAGATACAAAAATTAGATGATAGTATTGAAGTATTTGAAATAGGCTCCCAAAGAATGGTGAATCTTGTGGAAAATGGCAATAAAACACGCGAACGCGCCTATGAATTAGTAAAAGGAAAATTGCAAAATGTGATTTCTGCTAAAATAGATACGCTTGTGCTGGGTTGTACGCATTTCCCGTTTCTCGACAAGGTTGTTAAGAGCGTTGTGGGGAAAGATATTAAGGTTGTGGATCCAGCAGATGAGCTTGTCCTGAAATTGGAAAAATTTTTAAAAGCAAATAGTTTAATAAATAAATCTTTAAGTGTTAATACAAGGACGTTTTTTACAACAGGAATGACAGAAGAATTTCTTATCAAGGCCAAACTGTTTCTTGATATTTTTCCAAAAGAAGTACATAAACTGGATGTTTAGATTTGCCGAAACGGTTAAATATACTTGATTTTTTAACATTTATATATACAATATGTGTTGCTCGGGGTGTGGCGTAGTTTGGTAACGCGCATGGTTTGGGACCATGAGACCGGAGGTTCGAATCCTCTCGCCCCGACCAGGTTTAGATTGGGTTGCGCCTATAGCTCAGTAGGATAGAGCAACGGATTTCTAATCCGTCGGTCGCAGGTTCAAATCCTGCTAGGCGCGCCACTTAGAAATGGTGGGTGTAGCTCAATGGTTAGAGTACCGGACTGTGGCTCCGGATGTTGGGGGTTCAAATCTCCTCACCCACCCCATGAATATATTTTTTTTGTATTGAAAAAGGAAGCGCCCATAGCTCAGTAGGATAGAGCGGTGGATTCCTAATCCGCAGGCCACAGGTTCAAATCCTGTTGGGCGCACCAACGGCGCCTATAGCTCAACTGGATAGAGCAACGGACTTCGGATCCGTAGGTTGCAGGTTCAAATCCTGCTAGGCGCGCCATGTGTAAATGGGGTCCTTGGCTCAATTGGTAGAGCAACGGACTCTTAATCCGTAGGTTGCGGGTTCGAGTCCCGCAGGACCCACCATTTTACGCATGGACTGATGTTGGGTGTGCTATGTAGAAGTTTAGACCATTTTGCATGCCTCAAATAGAAGAGTTAATGAATTTTTACTTGTGGATATGAATTTTGAGTTCTGAGGGTAAATTGCCTATGTGGTTATATAGATATAAAGTGCGAGGGTGGCGGAATTGGCAGACGCGCTGGACTTAGGATCCAGTGAGGAAACTCATGCGGGTTCAAGTCCCGCCCTTCGCACCATTTTTATTTAGAAAGGAGATATGTAAATGGAATATACAATAAAGGAAAGAACGGGTTCAAAGATTATTTTTACAGCAAAAAATACCAGAGAAGAAATTGAAAAAGAAAAGAGGGAAGCATATAAAAAGATTGCACAGAAAGTGACAGTTCCCGGATTTAGAAAAGGGAAAGCTCCTTATGAAATGGGCGTTCCTTTTGTTGGTGAGGGCAGAGTTTTGGAAGAGGCGGTAGATATATTGCTTGAAAAGAATCTTGTAGATTTTTTGGAAAAAGAGAAAGTAAATCCTATTGTTCAGCCTGATGTAAAAATGGACAAATTAGAAGAAGACGAACTTATCTGCACCTACACCGTCGAATTTCTACCGGAGGTTAATATAGACCTTTCAGAAAAAATTGAAGTTTTTTATGAAAAACTTGATACAGAAAAAGATGTAGAGGCAAAGCTCAATGAATTACAAGATTCTTTTACAGAGATTGTGCCTGTGGAGAGAGCTATACAGAACGGAGACATAGTGTCGTTAACCTGGCAGGTGGAAGGGCGTGACAAAGAGCCAAAGAATGATACACTTGAAATAGGTAAAGATAAATTTATTGGAAATTTTGATGAAAATATTATTGGGAAGAAAAAAGGCGATAGATTTACTATAGATTTTAAGGATGAAAAGATAGTAATAAATGTGCTTGAAGTGAAGGAAAAACATGTGGCTCCTATTGATGACGACCTTGCAAAACAGGCGGGATATGAAAATCTTGAGCAACTAAAAAAGAAAATTAGAGAAGAAGCTGAAGAAAACAGCAGACTTCAAGCCGAAGAGGAGAGAGGGGTAAAGGCATTAAATGTGCTTGCAAATAAACTTGATGTGGAAATCCCAAGCAAGCTTGTTGAGAAGGAAATTGACGAGAGAATTCAGAGGGCACAGGATGAATATTTAAAGATAGGCAAAAAAATTGAAGATGCATTAAAAGAAGAAAATAAAACAATGGACAGTTTGAGGGAAGAAGTTAAAAAAGTTGTGGTAGACAATATTAAAAACGAACTTGTTATGAATGAAGTTATAAAAAAGAGCAATGTTGCCGTTGATGATAACGAAATAGAAGAAGAGTTTAATAAGCTTCTTGAAGCCAACGGATTAGCGGATAAAAAAGTACCGCTTAATGATAATATCCGGATGGCTATTAAAGATAATATTCTCCGAAAAAAAGCAATTTTATTCATAAAGGAAAATGCTATAATTAAAAAAAGAGAAGGAGATGAATAATATGCCAATGATTCCGTTTGTGATAGAACATACTGGCAGAGGCGAAAGAAGCTATGATATTTATTCCCGACTGCTGAAGGATAGAATTATATTTCTCACTGGAGCAATTAATGAGGATATTTCGGATCTTATTGTTGCAGAAATGCTTTTTCTTGAATCGCAAGATCCCACTCAAGATATATATCTTTATATAAACAGTCCCGGGGGAGAGGTAACGCCAGGGATGGCAATTTATGATACCATGCAGTATCTAAAATCGCCTGTTTCAACCATTTGTTTAGGTCAAGCAGCGTCTCTCGGTGCAATTATTCTTGCAGCGGGCGAAGCGGGGAAGAGATATGCTTTGCCTCATTCGAGGATTATGATTCATCAGCCCTGGGGAGGGGCACAAGGGCAGGCAACAGATGTAGAAATTCAGGCAAGGGAAATAATTAGAATAAAACGAATTGGCATTGAGATACTTGCGGCTCATACCGGACAGCCTATTAAAAAAGTGCAGGAAGACACAGAAAGGGATTTTTATATGTCTCCTGAAGAGGCTAAAGAATATGGGATTATTGATGAAATTATCGTAAAATCAAAAGATATTATAGGAGCGAGCAAAAAATGAACGAAGTAGAAGAACCAAAGTGCTCGTTTTGTGGTAAGAAATACGATGAAGTTGAGAGACTTATTGCGGGACCAGGTGGTGTGTATATTTGTGATGAATGTTTGAAACGGGCATATAAACTTGTAGAGGATACTAAAAAAAAGAAAAATAAACTGTTTTTAAAGGATGTACCTACGCCATCAGAGATTTATTCTTATTTAGACCAGTACATCATAGGACAGAATGAGGCAAAAAAAGTTATTTCCGTAGCAGCTTATAATCATTACAAGAGGATTATTGCAAATGAGGAAAATTTTGATGTAGAAAAGAGCAACATTTTATTGATAGGGCCTACGGGATCTGGAAAGACTTTATTTGCCAAGATACTTTCTCAAATTATAGGCGTACCTCTTTCTATCTCGGATGCTACATCTCTTACTGAGGCAGGGTATGTTGGAGAGGATGTCGAGAGTATTGTGCAGAAACTTTTGCAGGCTACTGATTATAAGGTGCAGCTGGCGGAACAAGGCATTATATATATTGACGAAATAGATAAGATAGCAAGAAAAAGTGATAATCCTTCTATCACACGAGATGTATCCGGAGAGGGTGTTCAACAGGCGTTACTCAAGCTTGTTGAAGGAACGGTCGCAAATGTCCCTCCTGCTGGTGGAAGAAAACATCCCTATCAAGAATTTATACATGTAAATACAAAAAATATATTATTTATAGGCGGTGGAACGTTTGACGGCCTGGATTCAATTATAAAGGAACGAGTGAAGGAGAGAAAAATTGGTTTTGCCGCAAAAGACGAAAAAAATATCAAAAAATTAAAGCCAATGCCCCATGATTTGCTAAAATTTGGCATGATTCCTGAATTTATAGGTAGGTTTCCAGTTATTGCGCAGCTTAAAGAATTAACAAGAGATGAGCTTGTCAGGATACTATATGAGCCTAAAAATTCATTAATAGGCCAGTACAAGAAATTTTTTGCAATGGACGGCGTAGAACTTGAGTTTGAAGATGGAGCACTTGGTTGTATTGCAGATGAATCTCTTGAATTGGATATTGGAGCAAGAGGATTGAAATCTATATTGGAACAGTATATGGTTGGATTGATGTATCTAATACCGGAAATGAAAAATGTAAAAAGATGTGTTATTACAAAAGAATTTTTGGCAAATAGAGAAGAAGCAATGCTATTTGATGAAAAGAATAGTAGGGTACACTTACGTAAAACTGCTTAGGAGGCACGATGAAGACAGGTTTGAAACAGAGCAATAAATTGCCATTTATTCCGTTAAGAAATATTGTAATCTTTCCTTATATGGTGGTGCCTTTATTTATTGGGAGAACAAAATCAATTACTGCAATTGATCAAGCATTTGGCAAAGACAAAATGATCGTTGTTGCTGCACAAAAGAACGGGCTGGTAGAGGATCCAGATGAAGATGATATTTATAATATTGGCGTTAAAGCAGAGGTATTGCAGCTTCTAAAATTACCCGACGGCTCGTATAGAGTTCTGATTGAGGGCATTCGGCGCGTGAAAATAACCGAATTTGTTAAGTCTAACGAATTATTGGAAGTTCGCGTAGATACTATTCCCGATGAAGAAACTGAAAAAACGATTCATCAAGATGCTTTGGTACGTTTAATTGCAGAGAAGTTTACAACATATATTGGTTTCAATAAAAAAATGTCACAGGATATACTGATAGGTCTTTCCAATATAGATGATGTGGGAAGATTTTCTGATGTTGTTGCAGCAAACCTTAACATTGATATAGAAGAGAAGCAGCAAATTTTATCGATGAGTAATCCTGATGAAAGACTTAAAGCGCTTGTGCAAATTCTTGAAAGAGAAGTTACGATCCTGGAAATTAGCAAAAAAATCGACGAAGAAGTAAAAAGTACAATAGAAAAAAGCCAAAAAGAGTATTTCTTGCGGGCTAAAATTAAAGAAATTGAAAAGGAATTAGGAGAATCCGGTGAAGAAGTAGGGGAAATCGGTGAGTACAAAAAGAAAATGAAAGGAAGAAAATTTCCTGCATATATTAAAGATAGAATTGAAGATGAACTGGAGAGACTTAAAAAAATTCCTGTTTTAAGTCCGGAGAGCGCAGTAATAAGAAATTATCTGGATTGGCTGTTAGAACTCCCGTGGAATAAGCGGACACAGGATAAAATGGATATAAGTGAAGCGAATAAAATACTAAATAAAAATCACTATGGTTTGGAAGATGTTAAAGAAAGGGTACTCGAATTTCTTGCCGTTAGACAACTTACGAAGAGCATGAAAGGTCCTATTATTTGTTTTGTTGGGCCTCCAGGAGTAGGCAAAACCTCCCTCGGAAAATCCATAGCGGAGGCATTAGGGAGAAAATTTGTCCGTATGTCTCTTGGTGGAATAAGGGATGAAGCTGAAATAAGAGGCCATAGAAGAACATATGTAGGAGCAATGCCCGGGCGCATTATTCAAGGAATAAAGCAGTCAGGTGTTAAAAATCCTGTATTTTTACTTGATGAAATAGACAAAGTAGGTGCAGATTTTCGAGGAGATCCTACTGCAGCTCTTCTTGAAGGACTGGATCCAGAACAGAATAATTCTTTTTCTGACCATTATATAGAATTGCCATTTGACCTTTCGGAAGTCCTCTTTATTACCACTGCTAATATTGTAGATACAATACCTCCTGCGCTGTTTGATAGAATGGAAATAATGTCGCTTCCAGGATATATAGATGAAGAGAAACTGCGTATTGCAACAGAATTTATTATTCCAAAACAATTGAAATTTCACGGGCTTTCAAAAGAGGATATAGAAATTTCGAAAAAAGCTGTACTGCGTATTATAGGAGAATACACAAGAGAAGCCGGGTTGAGAAATTTAGAGCGCTCCTTAATGAAAATTATGAGGAAGGTTGCAAAAAAGAAAGTAGATAAGCATTTTAAGAAGGTTAAGATTACTGACAAAAATCTGAATGAATATTTGGGAGAGCCGATTTTTGCGGTAGGGATTAAAGAAAAGAAAAGTCAGATAGGTGTTGCTTGCGGAATGGTAGTAACTCAAGCGGGAGGAGATATTGTATTTATAGAGGCAATAAAAATGCCAGGGAAAGGAAATTTAATTCTTACAGGACAGCTAGGGGATGTGATGAAAGAGAGTGCTCATGCGGCGTTAAGTTATGTAAGAGCTCATGCAAAAGAATTAGGCGCTCCGGAAGATTTTTCTGATAAATATGATGTGCATATACATGTACCTGAAGGAGCAGTACCGAAAGAGGGTCCTTCTGCTGGAATTGCTATTTTTACTGCTCTTATTTCAATAGCTAGAGAAAAGCCTATTAACAAGGATGTAGCAATGACAGGAGAAATTACACTAAGGGGCAGGGTGTTGCCTGTTGGTGGGGTGAAAGAAAAAGTATTGGGAGCATATAGAGCTGGGATCAAAACAATTATTTTACCAAAACAGAATGAAAATGATTTAAAGAAAATTCCTAAGCAAGTAAAAGAAAGACTTGTATTTAAATTTGTTGATAATGTGAAAGAAGTTGTTGATGAAGTGTTTGAATAAATAAAATTTGTCAAACAATGTATAGGGTAGGATAGGCGATTAACGCAAGGTGGTAAGCGAAATGGTTGATATAGGTAAAGTTTTGCGTGAAGCAAGGGAGAAGAAAAATTTATCCATTCGCGAAGTTGCAGAGCAAACTCTGATACGTGAGTACTATCTTGAAAAAATAGAGAATAATGAATTTGACAAATATGACGGGTTTATTCATGCGTATATACGCAAATATGCAACATTTCTATGGCTGAACCCTGTTCCTCTTTCTACTGCATATAAAGAGCTTTTCAGCGATGAGAAAGGACCAAAGGAACAATTTGTGCCGATATTAAGAAGAAGAAATTATAAAGGCATGATAATTGCTGCAATTGCTATTGTATTGATTGTGATTGTTGTGGTATTTTTTTCTATGAAAAAAGCGCCTTTGCAAGAGCCAGATAATTCTCCGGTGCTTACTCCTGTGGAAGAAACAGAACCTAACGAAACTACGCCAATTATACCCGACGAAACGGTAGAAGAAGTCATAGAGGGCGTAAATATAATTGTTCATGCAGATGCAAAGTGCTGGGTGGGCGTGACAATAGACGGGAAATATACGCAACTGTTTATAAATGGAGGAGAAAGTAGAGAATTCAAAGGGGAGGAGTACATAAAAATTCTTTTTGGCAATGCAAGGCATGTTTTTGTGACAAAAAACGGACAGAATATAGGACAAGTGAGTGAAAATAAAGATGTAGTGGAGGTTATATATAAACCGTAACCGAATTTTTGAGCCAGTTGGTCTCGTAAGTCTTGGATGCCCTAAAAATATTGTGGATAGCGAAAGAATCCTGGGCAAACTGTTAGAAAACAATATTCATATAACGCTGAACTTAGAAGAAGCACGTTCAATTATTATTAATACTTGTGCTTTTCTTCAATCTGCACGCAGTGAATCAGAAGAGGTGATTCAAGAATTTATTGAAAAAAAGAAAGCAGGCATTATAAAAAAGCTCATAGTCTCAGGGTGTTATCCCTCACTTGATGGAAGTAGTCTTATGGATAGATTTCCTGAGATAGATGCAATTACTGGAACAAATGATATTAATCATATTGTCGATGCTTTAAAATTAGACAGGAAGGGCCAATTTCTTTCAAGAGATTTCGAGCTTGTTCTTCCGTCGCGATTTCTTGTGACGCTTCCCCATTATGCGTACTTAAAGATAGCTGACGGTTGCAGTCATAGGTGCGCTTTTTGCCTTATACCGAATATTAAAGGAAATCTCCATAGTTTTGAAAGGGAATTTATTATTCAAGAGGCAGAAGGACTGGTTAATAATGGCGTAAAGGAAATTATTATTACTGCGCAGGATACAACAAATTATGGAGCAGATATTTATGGAAAGTCAATGTTTATACCGCTTCTTGAGGATCTGGAGAAAATAAAGGGCATAGAATGGATACGTGTGCTTTATACATATCCTGGCGAAGTAACAGAAGACCTTGTGTCTTATATTAGAAATAGCGAAAAGGTTGTTCCATATATAGACATGCCTATTCAGCATATTAACGATACGATACTAAAAAATATGAATCGGATAGGGCAGAGGAAAGACATTGAAAAAATAGTGGGACTCTTTAAGAAGAATAATATAGCGGTGAGAACTACTTTAATTGTGGGTTTTCCAGGAGAAGGTGAAAAAGAGTTTGAAGAGCTCAGGGAGTTTGTAGAGGAAATGAAATTTGATCACCTTGGCGTGTTTAAATATTTCAGAGAAGAAGGAACTAAAAGTTATAATATGGAAAATCAGGTTGAGGAAGCTGTTAAGGAAAGAAGAGAAAAAACTATTAAGGCGATTCAGGAGAAGATATCCTTAAACAGGAACAAAACATTTATAGGGCGGACTATCCCTGTTATTATAGATTATTACGATGAAAAAAAAGGAGTGTTTGTTGGAAGGACTAAATATGATGCTCCGGAAGTTGACAATATTGTCTTGGCAAAAGGTGCTGTTACGGTAGGAGAGATCCAAGACATTGTAGTGGAAAACGTTAAAGAACATGCGTTGATAGGAAGGGTTCTATGAGATTATTTATTGCCTTAATGACTACTCCTATTCAGGAGCAAATATTTGAAATCGAAGAAGGATTAAAAAAACAAATTACAGATGTCAAATGGGTTAAAAAAGATAATCTTCATCTTACGCTAAAATTTTTGGGTGACGTTGATAAGGTAAAGTTTGAATTAATAAAAGAGACCATTGTTAACATAGGAAGTCAGTGCAAAGAATTTGATTTTTCTTTTTCGAAGGTATCAGGATTTCCAAAAGAAGAAGCGGCTCGCGTAATATTTGTTGGGTTGGATAAGGGAGCAAAAGAAATTAAGGAAATTATGATAAAATTAGATGAAGAAACCTGTAAGATGGGGTTTAAACGCGAAAAAAGTTATATTCCGCATCTTACTGTTGGAAGGGTAAAATTTGGAACTGTCAATCTTAAGACCGGCAGTAAAAATAATTTTCCTCCTGTAATGGGGCATGCTACTGGCATCGAAATTATTAAAAGCGAGCTTACAAAGTTTGGGCCGATTTATACATCAATATATAAATTTGGTTTCAGTTAAAAAATAAACTATAATAGTAGAAGCAAATTTATTAGAAAAGAGAGGTAACGATATGGCGGGAAGTAAGGATAAATTCGAAAAAGAGCAGGTTAACAAAGACAATGCTTTAAAACTTGTTATGGCACAAGCCGAAAAGGAATTTGGCAAAGGTGCTGTGATGCGTTTGGGTGACAAACGAATCAGTTTTGAAATGGATGTAATTCCTACTGGAATTTACTCACTTGACATTGCACTTGGTGTTGGAGGTTTTCCAAGGGGAAGAGTTGTTGAAATTTTTGGACCGGAGGGAACAGGCAAAACAACGCTTGCACTTGAAGCAATTGCGTCTGCACAGAGATTGGGTGGGAAAGCACTTTTTGTGGATGTGGAACATGCTTTTTCGCCTGAATATGCTGCAAATCTGGGAATTGATGTGGATAACTTGATTGTTTCTCAGCCCGATTATGCAGAACAAGCACTTGACATTATTGATATGTTTGTAAGGTCGGCCGCAGTGGATATTTGCGTGCTGGATTCTGTCGCGGCACTTGTACCAAAAGTAGAGCTTGAGGGAGATATGGGTGATTCTTATATGGGTCTTCAGGCCCGTTTGATGTCTCAAGCTTTAAGAAAACTCACCGGTTCAATTAGTAAATCAAAAACCTGTGTAATATTTATTAATCAGTTAAGAGAGAAGATCGGGGTTTTTTTTGGTAATCCCGAGGTGACTCCGGGTGGCAGGGCTTTAAAATTTTATTCATCCGTGAGAATAGACGTGAGGAGAGTGGAGAGATTAAAAGATAAAGGCGAGACATATGGAAATAGATTGAAGATTAAGGTGGTGAAAAACAAAGTTGCTCCACCCTATAAGGAAGCTCTTGTCGATTTAATTTTTGGCAAAGGCGTGAGCAGAGAAGGAGATTTATTTGATATAGGAGTAAATGCTGATATTATTACAAAGGCTGGCTCTTTTTATTCCTATGGAGAGGTAAAACTAGGGCAGGGAAGAGATAATTCACTTCAGTTTGTAAAAATGCATCCTGAACTATTTGATAAAATTGAGAAAGAAGTGAAGGTCAAATTCTTCCCTAAGAATACAACGAATGCACAATGATGAGCAATCGGCACTTAAATATTCGTTATATTTACTTTCATTTAAAGATTATTCTGAATATGAATTAAGAAAGAAGTTAGCAGGCAAATTTGATGTTTGTTTTATTGATAATGTTATCGCAAAATTAAAGGAGAAAGGGCTGCTTTCTGATAAGCAATATGTGGAAAAGATAATAAGAAGATATGGGAGTATTAAGAAATATGGATATTTTAAAGTGGAGCAAGAGCTCCGTAAGCGTGGTCTGAAAAAAGAAGTTTATGAAAATCTTCTAAGTGAGATTTATACTGAGGCTAAAGAAGAAGAAAATGCTCTATCTATTGCATTTAAAAGGCCACGCGAAAAGCTGGAGAAATATCTCTTAAGTAGAGGTTATCGTTCATATATTGTTCGGAAAGTCCTTGCCCTTTTGGAAAAAGAGTAGGAGGTGAGGATTTTGTTAAGAGGAGAAGTACCATACATTGTTTATCTTACAATTAGTATCGTGATGCTTGTCTTGGGTGTGGTTCTAGGATATGTGTTTGGATCATATATATATAGAACGAAGATTGGCTCTCTTGATGAGTATGCAAAGAAAAAGAGAGAGGAAGCAGAGCGAGAAATTCAGGCAGAGAAAAGAGAGCAGAGAATACAGTTAAAGGAAGAGGTTGAAAGAAAACAAGAAGAACTTGAAAATAAATTTCGGTTAAAGCAAAAAGAACTTCAGGAAATCGAAGATCGACTTATCCGAAAAGAAGAAGCTGCAGATAGAAAATTTTTAACTCTGGAGAAAAAAGAAAAAGAGCTTTCATATAAAGAAAAAGAACTTGACCAGCTAGAGCAGAAACTAAAAGGGAGTGCTCAACAAATAGATCAGGAACTTTCCCGTGTTGCGGGTCTTTCAATAGAGGAAGCAAGGAAGATTATTTTAGATAGAATGGACAAGGCCCTGGAACAGGAATATGCTAAGAAAATAAGTGAAAAAGAAGAAGATTTACGAGAGGCTGTTGAGAGGAAGTCGAAGGAAATTCTATCAGGTGCGATGGAGAAATGTGCTGCAGATTATGTGTCAGAAACAACAGTTTCCGTTGTTCCTTTACCATCCGATGAATTAAAGGGAAGAATTATTGGAAGGGAAGGGAGGAATATACGGACTTTTGAAACGTTAACAGGCGTGGATATACTTGTAGATGATACTCCAGAGGCTGTGACGCTTTCTTGTTTTGATCCTATTAGAAGGGAAGTGGCAAGAAGAGGACTAGAGCATCTAATTATAGATGGAAGGATACATCCTGCAAGAATAGAAGAGTTTGTTCAAGAAGCTGAAAAAGAAATGGAACAGGCTTTATTAAAAGAAGCAGAAGATGTTTTAGTGTCACTTTCTGTTCATAATATTCCTATTGAGTTAAAAAAGCTTATAGGAAAAATGAAATTTAGAACAAGCTATGGCCAAAATCTTATGAGACATTCTATTGAAGTTGCAACTATTGCAGGGATTTTAGCTTCTGAGCTTGGCGAAAATCCTGCGCTTACAAGAAGAGCTGGTTTACTGCACGATATCGGAAAAGTAATGGCAAGTGAGATTGAAGGCCCTCATGCGCTGATTGGTGCGGATTTACTCAAGCGCTATAATGAAGATCCTGCTGTAGTCCATGCTGTATCTGCTCATCATAATGAGGTAAAGCCTGAAACTGTTTTGGATGTAATTATACAAATAGCTGATACGGTTTCTGCAACAAGGCCAGGAGCAAGGAGAGAAAATCTGGAATTGTATATCAAAAGACTTGAAGATATTGAAAAGATTGCAATGTCAGTTAAGGGAGTAAAAAAGGCTTATGTTGTACAGGCCGGCAGAGAACTTAGAATAATGGTAAACCCTGAAGATATAGGTGAAGAAAAAGCATTAACAATTTCCCACGATGTGGCAAAACAGATAGAGGAGGAAGTTGTTTACCCCGGCGTTATAAAAGTAACAGTTGTAAGAGAAACTCGTTATATAGATTATGCAAAATAGCCTCTTATTTCCAGAGGAAATAAAGTATCTCCCCTCTTGCCCAGGAGTGTATATTATGAAGGGTGTTAAAGGGGAGATACTTTATGTAGGTAAAGCAAATGTTCTTAAAAAAAGAGTTCAATCATATTTACGTCCATCTGATCCTAAAACGACTGTCTTGGTCAAAAAAGTAAAGACTGTTGATTTTATTGTAGTAAATTCGGGATCGGAGGCGCTTCTTCTAGAGAGCAATCTTATCAAAAAGTATAAACCATGGTTTAATATAGTGCTTGTGGATGATGTAAACTATCCATATATAAAGATAACAGATGAAAAATATCCCAGATTTTTGAAAGTGTATAGAAAGAGAGGTAAAAATGGTGAATATTTTGGCCCATTTCCTCATGGAAAAGCAATACAGCTCAGTATAAGGGCACTTAGAAAGGTATTTCCCGTAAGGACATGCAACATAAAGATATCTGATGGTAAAAAACTAGAGCCATGTCTTTTATACCATATGGGGCTTTGCTCTGCGCCATGCGCACACAAGATTACTGCAAAAGAATACAATAAAATTGTCGGATCGCTGAAGCTTTTCTTAAGAGGAGAAGGAAATAAAATTGTTGAAACATTTAAAAAAGAGATGGAAGAAGCAAAAAACGATCTTGACTTTGAAAAAGCAGCTATATTCAGAGATGAATTGAAGGGGATTTTATCGATTTTGGAGAAGCAAAGAGTAGTTAGTGAAAAAAATGTGTCTTTCGATTTATTTGCCCTGAAAACAGAGGGGAAATTAGGTTGTATTACTGAAGTAAGTGTGAGGAACGGGAGAATTATTTATTCTTATCCTTTTATACTGAGTGTTCCTCTGCAGAAAGAAAAGGGAGAGATTATGCAGGAATTTTTTCTTATGCATCCCTTTCACCTCAACAGCAGTAAAATTTACGTGGAATCAGCTCTTCCCGATAAAGAATTAATAAAGGAATTTGTGAAAAAAACAAAAGGATTCAAAATTCAGATGGCTACTCCACGCGGAAAACTTCAGAAAGATATTTTATCTGTAGCACAGGAAAATGCATCTACACATCTAAGGAATTATACAGAAAAGCGCAAGGGGTCAAGAAATAAAAAAGCACTCAACGGGCTGAAAGATATTTTTCATCTCAAAGAGCTTCCTATGCGTATTGAAGGGTACGACATTTCTAATATTTCAGGGAAAGATGCCGTAGGTTCTATGGTCGTTTTTACGGAAGGAAAGCCAGACAAAAATGAATATAGAAAATTTCGAATTAAATATGTAGAAGGGCCAGATGATTATGCTATGCTAAAGGAAGTATTGTTCAGAAGGTTCAAAAACGATTCAGCTTCTTTTAAGAGAGATCCTGATATTATTCTGATTGATGGTGGGAAAGGGCAATTAAGTGCGGCAATGAAAATTAAAAAGTTGATGAAACTAAAAGCATTTGTTGCATCCATTGCAAAAAAAGAAGAGCTAATTTTTGTAGAAGGGAGAAGCGAACCTATAAAACTCTCAAGAGATTCACAGGAGCTTATGCTTTTGCAGCGCGTCAGAGATGAATCTCATCGCTTTGCAAAAGCATATTTTCAAAAAGTGCACAAGAAATCTATGTTAAAGGAGGCGTAAGCATGAAAAGAAGAATTATAGCTTCTTGGATTATTAATGCTATTTCATTTTTTATTGTAAGCCAAATTGTGGCGGGAATGCAATTTGAGAATTTTGTAAGCGTATTGTTGGCAGGTATTGTGCTCGGCATTGTAAACGCTACACTGAAGCCACTTTTTATTGTTATTTCCTTTCCTATAAGCGTGCTTACATTGGGCCTATTCCTTATTATTATCAACGCTATAATGCTTGAAATTGTAGCGGCAGTTGTTCCAGGATTTTCAATTGTTTCTTTTTGGACAGCTGTATGGGGGTCCATTCTTTTATCGATTGTGAGTATGATTATTATGCATGTGTTGTTTCCAAAACGGAGAGTTGCTTGAAAGAACAGGATAAAGCTATATTAGTTGAAATTGTAGAGCCAGGCAAAAGGGAAATTTCTTTAGATTCTTTTGAAGAATTTCGAACGCTTGTTCAAACATTAAATCTTGAAATTGTTGCAGAGACTACACAAATCATAAAACAACCAAATTATGCATTTTTTATTGGTAAGGGCAAACTGAATGAGATTAAGCAGATTGTGAAACTGCTTGAACCTAAATATGTTTTCGTTAACGCTACACTTACATACCTTCAACTTAAGAATATTTTCGCGGAGATTGGCGTTCCTTGCATTGATAGGCCTCATCTTATTCTTATGATATTTAGTATGAGAGCCAAAACAAGGGAAGGAAAGTTACAAATAGAACTTTCTGAATTAAAAATGCGTCTTCCCGATATTGTGCACAGTGAGAAATTTCTTGACCAGCAGGTAGGTTCAGAGATTGGACTAAAAGGGCCTGGAGAAAAAAAGATAGAGGTTAGGCGGAGATTTGTCGAGCGCCGAATTCAAGTTTTAGAAAAGAAGCTATTAACTATTGGAAAACAGAGGGAATTAAGAAGGAAGAGGAGAAGGAAAAGCAACATACCGATAACTGCCATTGTAGGATACACAAATAGCGGCAAATCTATGTTTTTCAATAGGGTTACGTTATCTAACACACATGTTGAAAACATGCTTTTTTCAACCCTTGATACTCTTGTAAGAAAGGGTAATTTAAATGACGGTACAGAAGTATTATTTGTGGACACAATTGGTTTTATAAGGGATTTTCCGCATCCTTTGATATATGCTTTCCATTCTACTCTCGAAGAGGTTTTAGATGCATGGATTATTTTGCATGTTGTGGATATATCTGTACCAGATTTTAGAGAGAAAATTGATTCTGTGGTGAAAACTTTAATAGAGTTAAAAGCTTTACATATTCCGCGAATACTTGTTTTTAATAAAGTTGACAAAATTTCGGAGGAGAAACTTCTACAATATAAAAACTTGTTTGAAGAAGCTGTTTTTATTTCTGCGCTGAACGGGGAAGGAATAGACGATCTCAAGGATAGAATTAGAAAAGAGCTTTCACTACTCTTTATAAGGCATACTATACTTGTTCCTTATACAGAGCAAAAGATTCTTGCGATGGTTTATAAGGAAACGAGAGTATTGGAACGGAGAGATAGCGAAGACGGAGTCTTCCTCACTATCGAGGGATTTAAAGAAAATGTGGAAAAATTTAAGCAGTTTTTTACAAATCCATTCTAAATATCCCAGTAATTTTATAACAGAGAGAAAAAGATAGATACTCATTTTTTTAAGATAGTAAACAATGAACAGATCGCGGGGCAACTTCTGTTTTACTTTTGTATCCTGAATTGTAGTAAATGAGCTTGAGTCTTGCTATATATACAATTCGTGGTATTGACGACAGCAAAAAAACAGTTAAAATGATATTGAAGTAAAAGATGAATAAGTTCCGAAACATATGAGACTACTATCCTAAGGAAAAGAGGAGAAGGAGAATTAAAATATGGATTTTATAGAAATTGTAAATCTAAACAAAGTAATTGGTGGAACGAACATTTTAGTGGATGTTAATTTAAAATTGGAGCCTGGTAAAATATATATTTTTTGCGGCAGAAACGGATCAGGTAAGACGATGCTTTTCAGGGCTATATGCGGTTTAATTAAGCCGACATCCGGGGAGATTAAAATAAATGGTAAGATTTTGCATAAGGATATATCATTTCCCAAAAGTGTGGGAGTAATAATAGAATCCCCGGGGTTTTGGGATTATTATACAGGTTTTGAAAATTTAAAGATACTTGCATCCATAAAGAATGTTATAACAGATGATGAGATAAAAGAAGCAATTACAAGAGTCGGTCTGGATCCGGAAGATAACCGTATATATAAAAAATATTCCATGGGAATGAAGCAAAGGCTTGCTATAGCTCAGGCTATAATGGAAAAGCCGGATTTGCTTATGCTGGATGAACCTGCAGATTCATTGGACGAAGACGGAAAGGAACTTTTTAGAAACTTATTACTGGAAGAAAAAGCAAGGGGCGTAACTGTGCTCATTGCTTTTCCTGATAAAAGGGATATCGATTTTCCATTTGATTATCAATTTAGAGTAAGAGACGGCAAAGTAACGCCTGAGGATATGCAGCAACAGGAGAGAGAACGATGAAGAAGGGCGATAAGGTAATAGTAATTTTGGTAAGTCTAACTTTAATAGTGAGTGTAGTTGCCGGATTTATGACGAGGCAGTCTTATTATGATGATACAGATTTTGATAAGGCGGTAGAAAACATTGATAGTTTTGATGTGGAACTTGAACCCATTTCGCTTTTCCCGGAAGATCCATTTTTGGGAGCACTTGGAAAGCAATATGGACGGGAAGACATCAATAATTTTTCTGAATTGCAAGATAAATCTGATTTAATTGTTAAGGTAATACCAGCATATGATAGAAAAGTGCTTTTGCAAACCATACTTTCCAGGGTGAAAGTACTGGATGTATATAAAGGGAAAGATATAATAGCCGGTGATAATATTTATGTGTATGAGCCCTGTAGTATCCTATATAAGAAAAAAAATATGGTAACATATGGGGTATTTCGCTCTTCATATACCTCCTATGATGGATATATACTTATGCGTAAAGGCAAGGAATATATACTTTTTTTGAAGAAATTAGAGGCACCGGAGGGCTATAGATATAGAGGAAAGGAAAAAATGACCTATGTATTAACATCTATGACTTTTGGGAAATACCCTGTGCAAGCTTACGGACACACTGAGGTTATTGATGAGGATAGAGTAAATTCCTTCATAGCAGATAAAACTATAAAATTCGCTGAAATAAAGGATATGGATTTAATAGCTATCAGGATGGAGACATTAAAGAAATACAATGAAATAAGAGAACAACTGATAGCACAGGATATGATAGAACCGAAAGCCAAGACAAGATACGCAAACTTTCTATGGTTAGCTTAAATTGCAATATAAGCTTTGAAACACATTTAAAGTCTCTTGATAAGTTTCCCCTCATCATTGCAGATTTTATTTAGGTTCACCTAAGGTTTTTCCTTTAGCTTATAATAGGTTGTTCTCCCCTTTCCCTTTCTTTCAATAAGACCCATATCCATAAGTTTTTTAAAATCAAAGCTTCTGGTTGCTTTAGCACGGTTTGTCAGTTTTACGTAATCACGATCCGAAATGTAGCCCTTTTCTCCTATAAACCCTAAAATCTTTTTATCAGATCTTCCCCTATTTTTTCCACTCAAAAAGTCTAACAAACCCTGAATATAAGAGGGATAAAAAGGATTTAATTGTTGAATTCTGTTGATGCGAATGATTGGGATATACATTGCATATAGCAACTCTTGATACAGATAAATAATATGATACAATATCACCACAATGTATATAATGAAAAATATAAAAAGAGTTAAGAGCAAAGTATATACCTCAGCTTTGTTTGTTAAAGGTTGCAGAAAATGAGATAGATTAAAGATAAAATTATCCTATAAACTGTGGTAACGAATTATCACATTCGCTAATTTCATCTAACCCTTTTGCAACGAGGGATTAGAGCATAAAATAGTCCTATTTTTTGACGGAAGATCCGTTTTATGGTACCAAAAGTTCTGTTTTGGGGCTAACAGACACTTCCGGTAGAAGTTTTTTTACTCTCAAAAGTTCGTCAATTATACCATCAGTATAATATTCCAACCAGTTTGTGAAATCAATAGAATCTACAATATCGTAGTAGTTGCCTAAAACACCCACATTGCTAAAATAGTTGGTAACGTTTCTGTTGTAGTAATTTTCAAAGCTTAGCTTAAAGGTGTTAAGATCCGTGTCTGCCAGGATAACTTTTGTAGAAAGTCTGGCTGTCCTACCGTTGCCATCCATAAAAGGATGAATAACCACAAATTGCTTATGAAATATACCGGCAATAATAAGTGGATCAATTGCGCCTTTATTTCTAATAATAAAATCCATCAGATCGTTCATTAGTTGTGGTATATCTTTATGATCCGGTGGCCAATATACTGTTTTACCTGTCTTTGGATTATTAACAAATACCGGTTCTACTCTTAATTTTCCAAGCTGATATTTAGGCACTAATTTATTAACCAATTTTTTATGAATAGATAAAATCAAATCAAGATGAAAATTCACGGAATATGTTTTTAGATTTTTATTTAACTCTTCTAAGGCTTTGTTATAATTTATTTGTAGTATCTTCAAGTAGTGTTTACATATTATATAAGAAGGAGGTTAAAAAATAAATAAGGTTGATTATGGTCAGGATCTCTGATAAAATGAAATTTCAAAAAGGAGGTCTATCAATGAGTGAAAAGGAGTTTCTTTATCAGATGAGGTTAAGGATATTCCAGGAAGTGGATAAGAAAAGAGAAAAGATAACCTTTCTGTGTAAGAAATATGGAGTTAGTAGAAGCTGGTTTTATAAGTGGAAGAAAAGAAGAGATAAGGAAGGGGATGAAGGATTAAGGTCTAAAATAAGAGCAAGGCCAAAGATGCCCAATTGTGTTAGTAAAGAGATAGAAGAAGAGATTTTAAAATTCTGTTTTCAATATCCCACTTATGGACCGGAAAGGATAGAACAAGAATTAAAATTAAGAGGGATAAATTGTGGACATACTGGTATCTACAATGTTCTTAAAAGGACAAATTTAAATACAGCCCAACAGAGGTTAGAATAGGTAAGAAAATTGTCGGGAGAAATAGTTACGAGAGATGAGATAGTGAGAGATAAAGAGAAAGCAAAAACAACCATGTAGAGGCAAACTATCCGGGTCAATTGATAGGAGAAGATACTTTCTACATTGGCTGTCTAAAAGGGATAGGTAGAATTTATCATCAAGTTGCTTGTGATTGTTTCTCCTCCTTTGGAGCGGCTAAAGTTTATGCCAATAAAACTACCAAAGCCTCTACTGACTTTGTAGAGAACCATCTTGTAAAGAAATTTACTCCGCTAAATTTAGAGAGAATTCTTACTGACTGCGGAACAGAATATACCACCTGGCATGAAGAAGCAATGCTAAATCATGAATTTGAGAAGACCTGCAAGAAACTTGGGATAAAGCATACCATAACCAAGGTAAAACATCCCTGGACCAATGGTTATGTAGAAAGGCTTAATAAAACTCTCTTAGATGAATTCTATTCTGTTGTCTTTAGAAAGAAGCAATATGAAAACATAGAAGAACTTCAAATTGACCTGGATAACTTTATGGATTATTATAATTACAGAAGGACACATCAGGAATACAAATTAAAGCAGAATGGCTTTAGAAGGCCAGCAGAAGCACACTTCTCAAAAAATTTGACTTTTTCCCATAGCTCTGTTAAAATAGTGAATGAAAATAAAGAGGTTCTGGAATGTTAACTGTAACCACATCTTGAAGCTAGGACAATATATAGGTTTTTTAAAGTATTCCTTGGATGTGCTTAACATTAGTAGGTTACGATACAATAACATAGAGAGGAGGTGCATAAGATGAGTAGCAAATTAATAAAGATTTTATTAGTGTTAACCTTAGTAACAGTTATTTTAACGCCTAGTTTTTTGTTTGCGGGCTGGCAATCCTATACTGCTTATTCACTGAAACCGTTTAAAGGTAATACATACACCAACGATCACTCCAAACAAAGTACTGATCAATATATAAAAAATAATGTTACTGCACTTACTGATACTGATTGTGTACAGTTTTGGGCTACCCTGGGTTCATCTTCAGGTCAAACAGAGGTATCCAGTGTTTATACCCAATATCTCAATTCTACATTAAACATACCTTTTAGCTCTTATTTAGGTGCAGGCACTGTTATTGCTATGGGTATGCAGAATGGCAGGTTGGTTGCTCATTATGCGTGGGTTTCAGGCCGAGTAGACTTTAGGTAATATTTAGATTGTTGATTGTATCTAACTAAAGTATTGCTTGAATCGTAAAGATGTTAAGCACATCTGTGGATATTTTAATATTTTTGGTATAGTTTATAGGGGTATGCATAAAATGAAACGGATGCTTTCAGTTGAATTCAGAAATTGTATTAATAGAAAAGAATTTAAGATTGTTTTCCTAACTTTATTCTTTATCTCCATTGCTGCATATTTAATAGAATGCTTTAAATCTTATGGAGATTATATAACTTTTGTAAGATCAGCATACGATTCGTGTATTGTAAAGAGTGCTTATTCGTTCTTTATAATACAATCTGAAGCGGTTCTTGCTCCTGTGCTGGCCTTACCTATATATTCGGATTCATACTATACTGATTGCAGATGTGGTGCATATAAAAATATATTAACGAGGACCAATACGAAGACATATATAGCATCTAAAGGCATTGTAGTGTTTGCTGTCACTTTTTTTACATTTTTCATACCTTTGTTAACAAATCAGTTTTTAACCCTTATAGCATTTCCCCTGAAAGGCTATGATAGTATATTTGGCAATCCTTTATATTATCTTTACTATAATAAAGAATACCTTTTTGATTTTATAAGATTACAGTGGCCCTACTTGTTTAATTTAATATGGATGTTTTTCCTGAGCCTGTTTGCAGCACTATTTGCTTTGCTCGGGTATTCTATGTATTTTATTTTTAAAAAAGATAGAATATCTGTATTGATAGGTCTATATATGTCCTTTATTTTATCAGAATTATTATTACCTATGTTAGGTTTTTACAGGCTGTCCTTATTAGAATATATGACTTTCGGCACAAGAGGTTATCCTGTAATGATGGTATTGTGGATTTTAGCATTATTGATACCGGCTATTTTTATAATAGCTACTAAAGGCATAAAAGACGAACCAGACATTATCAAAAAATAGAATGGCTAAAATAAAAAATATTCATAGGTTTCTGACAAGAAATCTTCTTAAATCTAAAAAGCTGTACATATTTGTAGCTCTTATTGTGATAGTGTCGTTGGGGGTTGGATGCCATTACCGTACTGTTGCAGTAAATCCTGGCAATAAGAATGATATACTGTTTTCAATATATCAGGATATTTTCTCAACGGTACCTACTCTAATGATAATTGTGCCATTTTTCTTATATCTGATTGAATTTGTTGCGGAGACATTTAATAAATGCAATATTTTACTAAAATACGGAAATGTAAAACAATGGTGGTATGACGAAAATATATCAATGCTTATTTTTTCAGCTATATTTGCTTTCATAATAAATATTGTAATATTAATTACCATATTATTTAGCGGGAAGATAGGTGTAGTTGGGATAGATATGATAAAATTCCTGTTTGTAGGATTCTTTCTCCAAATAGCTGGCTTTTTAATATTATCAAGCATATTTAATGTTGTGGTTCTGTTAATTAATCATACTTTTATTGGCTTTCCAATTACTTACTTTATTGTTTTGCCGTTTAGTCTTATAAAATATATATTTCATAATCCAAAAGCCTCGATGCTTGCACTCAATGAGTATATGTTCCTTAAATATAAAGAAAGCATCATAATAAACTTTAAGGACATTTTTAACATTTTTTGGTTAGTTCTTATTTATTTAATAATGTGCTTAATTGGTTACTTTATTATTAAAGACAAAGACATTTACTGGGAGGCTTAATAAATGAATATGTTTTTCTTGAACTGGAAAATGATGCGCGGTGCTTTTAAAAGTTTTTTATTTGGCATTGGACTTATGGCAATAATAGGAATATACAATGCTTATACCTGTACAATGTTCGAATCAAAGAATTTAGAAAGTTTGCTTCTTCTATCATTTGGGCATTTGGAACTGGGTAAAGAAATCTTCCCGGTGCTTTTCTGGATTGCGCCGCAGTTATATTTAATATGGATATTGAGAAACTGTATTAGCAGTGAGCTTAATGCAAATGCAGTTTATATATTTACAAGAACCGGCAAGAGAGCTAAATGGCTTTTATCGAAGCTTTTATTTCTACTTATATTAAATCTCTTATATTGGCTAATCCAGTTTACTGTGGTATATGTGGTCGGTAGTATAGCCGGGTTTAGTTTTTATAATATACAAGAAGGTATACAGTTGATTTTCAGGCAATATACGCTGATGGTATTGTTAAGTTATTTTTATATTTTGATTGTTAATATTTTATCCTTAAAAAGTAATGTGATAATTGGCTATTTTGTGGCGGTTTTTATAAACATATTCTCAATTTTCATATCTTCTTTTTTCTATAAGTATTTGGAGAAAGGGCCAACCCTGATAAAGTTTTTGCCTTCAAGTCAGGCTATAATTACCTGGCATGATTCAATATCCGGGTTCCCCAATAGACTTGGTCTATTTGAGTTTAGGTTGAGTGGCTTTAGTGTTATGTATTCTATAGTTTATCTAATTATTTTTTGTCTGGTATTTATAATTTATGGATGTTACTCAATTGAACATATGGATATTGTTTAGGCTTGTTATATCATTAATAATGTTCTTACTCTTAGGCTGGCGTAAGAACAAATTAATACTAAGGCAGAGCCGAGAAATAATTTAAGATGATAGGAGTGAATAAGTTCCGAAACATATGAGACTTGTAATCTTTTTCGTATAGATTGGCTGACGAGGCAACGATACAATTTCGAATAGAATTTTGATGAGGCAATTCGTGCTCTTGATTTTGTGAAAGGTTATTGTATAGTAATACCACAATGCGATTTTTTTAACACTCCCATCGCGAGTTAACCTAACCTTGCAGGGGATTCTTATTTCTGAGATGACCACCTGAAAAACATCCTCTATTTTGACGTGTAAACGTATCAAATTTGTGCGAAAGATACTAGGGGAGTATAAAAAATATATCTGCAAGGTGTCTATCGCCTCACCAAGCGCAATTTTGTGCTATTGTTTTGTGCCTGTAAGGGCTAATTTACCTCACTAACATCATTTTTTGCTATTGTATCTTCAAACTGCTGACAATCCAGGCGGACTTACAGAAGAAGAAAGGAAATCTGCAATTGAGTTTGAAGGAAGGACACTATTTTTTATAACATGGACGAAAAAATAAGACATGGCAAAATATTTGTGGCTTCCCATTAACTGAAATATGAAGAAATTTGATAAGTTAGAAAAGTTTTTTAAAAATTCTTCCGAAAAATATGGAAAATTTTTGCTTCCCAAGTGTCTAATATATATGAAGAGAAAAATTTGGCTAAAGTAAAAAATGAATTTTCAAAATTCTTCTAAAAAGGTATTGTATTGACTCGAGAGAGAGTATAAAATGGAAGCGAAGACGGAGTCTACCTCACTATCGAGGGATTTAAAGAAAATGTGGAAAAATTTAAGCAGTTTTTTGTATTTCCTTGAAAATCTTTTTTTTCAGTGTAAAATTTAATCTATGAACGGCATAAATTATGTAGATGTGGTAATATTTATTCTTCTTCTTATTACTGTTATTCAAGGAATAAGAAAGGGTATTGTAATTCCCATTTTTGATATTGTAGGGCTTGTTGCAGGATGGTTTATTGCAAAAGCTAATGCTTTTGTGTTTGGTATTTATCTGGATAGCCGATTCAATATAGGTTCATATTTTTATGATAAAATATTTAACATTGTGAAGCTTCCACCAGAAGTAGGCAGTTTGCCTGCAGATAACACAACTGTTATCAATGCGGTTAAAGCATTGCATTTCCCTTCCTTTTTACAGAATCTTTTTTTTGAAGGGACAATTCCTTCCGGATTTACAGTGCAGCAGTTTTTGGCAAGCAGGATTTCACAGAGCATTGTTACAGGCATTGCTTTTCTTGTTATTCTGCTTGGGGTATTCATACTATTTAGGGTGGCAGGAATAATTGTTAGAAGAATAGTTAGAGTGAGTCCTTTTTTAAAATGGTTTGATTCATTTTTTGGAGCTTTGCTGAAATTTGTTTTTACATATGCGATTGTATTTATTATTATACAGGTAATTCTTTCTGCCTATGGCTATCTGCATCTTACAGAGAGTGCATTTATTTATCAAATAGAAACATCAAAATTTTATACAATTGGGGTAAAGATTTTCCCAATAATAAAAGAAAAGATCATTTTTCTTATTGTTTCCGCTGGTCAATAATTTTTTATGAAGGTAGAAGATTTTAATTATAATTTGCCAGAAAATCTTATTGCACAGCATCCTATGTATCCAAGAGATTATGCAAAACTTATGGTACTGAACAGGAAAGACAAAAGCATTTGTCATCGTCGATTTTATGACATTATTCAATATCTCAGCAAGGGCGATGTACTTGTACTTAACGATACAAGAGTGATACGAGCGCGAGTGAAAGGGTTGAAGGAAGGGACAAAAGGAAAAAGAGAAGTTTTTCTTTTAAGTTATTTAGGTGATTTTCGGTGGAAAGCTCTTGTTAGTCCTGCTAAACGGACACATAAGGGTGATAGAATCCTTGTAGATAAAGATAGTGGAATATACGCTGAGATAGAAGAGAGAGGAGGAAGTGGAGAAAATATTGTACGGTTTGAAGCAACCGGGTTGTCAATGGAGGAGATTTTGAAAACTGTAGGTAATATACCTCTTCCTCCGTATATAAAAGGAAAAATTGTCAATGAAGAGGAATATCAAACTGTTTTTTCAGAAAAAGATGGAGCAGTTGCAGCGCCTACTGCAGGGTTGCATTTTACGGAAGATCTTTTAGAGAAAGTAAAAGAAAAAGGCGTAAAGGTGATATACATCACTCTGCATGTAGGCCTGGGTACATTCAGGCCTGTGAAAGAGGAAATTGAAAAGCATAAAATGCACAGGGAAGAATTTTTCATTTCTGAAGAAACAGCACGAATTATTAACGAATCAAAGTCAACAGGAGGAAGAGTGTTTGCATGCGGAACAACGGTAGTGAGATCGTTAGAAACAGCCGCTACTTTTAACGGAGTTTTAAAACCAATGAAAGGCAAGACGCGGTTGTTTATAAAGCCTGGATATCCTTTTAAAGTTGTCGATGCAATTATAACGAATTTTCATTTTCCTCGCACAACGCTTCTTATGCTTGTCGCTGCATTTGCTGGGAGGGATTTTATTCTTGATGCATACGATGTTGCCGTGAAAGAATATTATAGATTTTATAGTTTTGGCGATGCAATGCTCATTATATAGGAGAAGATAAAAGTGGAAGATATTAAGTTTAAGATTGTTAAAAAAAGCAGCGAAACGAGAGCGCGCATAACAAATTTTGAAACGGCGCATTCTATTATTGAAACTCCTGTTTTTATGCCCGTTGGAACACAAGCAACCGTTAAAACTCTTACTTCAGATGAAATTGATGAGATGGGGTTTAAGATTATACTTGGCAATACATATCATCTTTACTTGCAGCCTGGCGCAGATGTAATAAAAAAGGCAGGTGGGTTGCATAAGTTTATGAATTGGAAACATGCAATACTTACGGATAGTGGGGGCTTTCAGGTATTATCGCTAAAAGAGATAAGAAAGATTGAAAAGGATGGTGTAATGTTCCGTTCATTTATTGATGGTTCAAAGCATTATTTTACTCCAGAAAAGGTTATAGATATTGAAGAAAAGATTGGAGCAGACATTATTATTCCTCTTGATATATGCGGAACATATCCCTCAAACCGGACTCTAGCTGGCAAAGAGCTTGATATTACGCTTGATTGGTCCAAAAGGAGTTTGAAGGCAAAAACCAGGGATGACCAAATTATGTTTGGTGTTATCCAGGGTAGTTTTTATAAAGATTTGCGAAAAAAAGCAGTAGATAGTATTTTGTCATTAGATTTCCCTGGAGTAACGCTTGGGGGTTTAAGTGTGGGCGAAGAGAAAGAACTCACAAGAGAAATGGTTGATTATACTGTTTCGATTTTACCTGAGGATAAACCACGTTATCTTATGGGTGTAGGTGATCCAATTAGTATTCTTGAGTATGTGAAACTCGGAGTGGACATGTTTGATTGCGTTCTTCCTACGCGGGTTGCTCGTAATCGTACTCTTTTTACAAAAAATGGTCCTATAAAAATAACAAAAGCAATTTATAGGGAAGATTTTACTCCCATAGAGGACGACTGTAATTGCTATACTTGCAGGACATTTACAAAGGCATACTTAAATCATCTATTTAAAGCAAGAGAATTTCTTGCAGGAAGGCTAGCCACAATTCACAATCTTTTTTTTCTTCAAAAATTAATCTTAGATATAAGAAAGTCTATCGAGGATGATAATTTTCTTGAGTTCTACGAGAGTTTTAAGAAAAGATATCAGCAGGCGAACTATAAATAACTAAGTATATTTTGCTTTCACTTGTGAGATTTGAAAATGCGTAAAACTCCTATTGTAAATTCAATGTTAACCGGAAATAATTGTCTTTTAGGGGCTACAACGATGATACTTGAAAAATTTTTAGCAAAACCATACAAATTTCTTCTGTAGTTCTCCTTGTATAAGCAGGCTTGCGGGGCGATTAAAAAATGGTCATTCTGCGGCCTGCTCCTTTTTTTACTTTAGTTCATTACTCTATCTTTTTTTAATTTGAATATCAAGCTCGTCTAGCTGTTCTTTTTTAACTCTATTGGGCGCATCTGTCAGAGGAGATATTCCTGCTGTTGTTTTAGGAAAAGCAATTACATCTCTTAAACTTTTTGCGTTACTCATAATCCATACAAGTCTGTCAAGGCCAAAAGCAATACCTCCATGTGGAGGGGCTCCCAGTTTCAGCGCTTTGAGGAGAAAGCCAAATTTATCTTCTGCTTCTTGTTCGGTAAGCCCTATTGCATTAAAGACACGTTTTTGAAGGATTGGATTGTGAATTCTGATACTTCCTCCGCCTATTTCATTACCATTTAAGGCCAAATCGTAAGCAAGGGCATGAAGATTGTCTTTGTCCCTATCTAGTTTCTCTAATTCTTCAGGGTTTGGCATAGTAAAGGGATGATGTTCTGTTTCATATCGATTTTCTTCTTTGTTAAATGAAAAAAATGGAAAATCTGTGATCCATATAAAGTTCCATTTTTCTTTTGGAATGAGATCAAATTTTCTTGCAAGGAAAAGTCTGATCTTTCCTACCATTTCAAACCCATTTTTTTTGTTTACAATAAAGAGTAGCGCAATATCATTATTTTTACCATTTTTAAGAAGTATTTCTTTTTCCGTTTCGTTAAGATATTTTGCATAGGAGGAAGATATTCCGTTATTTATTTTAAATTCCAAGAACCCAGCTACTCCTTGTTCTTTTATCTCTTCTTTCAGAATATCAATTTCTTTTCTTGAAAGTGTTGTGCCGTTGGGCACAAACAATGCAAGAATTTTTTGTCCTTTTTCTATACTGTTTTTAATTAAATTAAACTTGCTTTCTTTGAAGAAATTTGTTAGATCTTTTATCTCCATTGCGAAACGTGTATCTGGTTTGTCAGAGCCGTAACGGAGCATTGCTTCAGCATATTTTATCCGCGGAAACGGAGTGACAATGTCTGCATCCAGTACATCTTTAAACATTTTTTTGTACATACCTTCTGTGAGGAGCATTATATCCTCCTGGTCTACAAACGACATTTCAATATCAATTTGTGTGAATTCCGGCTGTCTATCCTGTCTTAAATCTTCATCTCTGAAGCATCGTGCAATCTGAAAATATTTTTCAAAACCTCCTACCATAAGGATTTGCTTGAAGAGCTGAGGGGATTGTGGAAGTGCATAGAATTTTCCTTTGTTCAATCTGGATGGCACGACAAAATCTCTTGCTCCTTCTGGTGTGCTTTTTGTGAGAATTGGTGTTTCAACATCTATGAAATCTTTTTGAATTAGATAGTTTCTGATGCTTTGAACTATTTTTGCTCTTAATTCAAAAGTTTTTCTTACTTCAGGTTTTCTCAAATCAAGATATCTGTATTTTAATCTTACTATTTCGTCAACATCCTGTCCAACAAATGGATTAAAAGGAAGGTCTTCTGCTTCTGAAAAAATTTCTGCAGTTTCTATCTTGATTTCTATTTTTCCTGTTTTGAGATTTGGATTTTCTGTTTCACGTTTTTTAACTGTGCCCTTAATTCCTACTACTGATTCTGTTTTAAGCATTTGGAATTTTTTAAACAGTGCTTTGTTTACTGTATCGGGGTTTAGAACGATCTGAACAATTCCAGACCTATCCCTAATATCTAAAAAAAGGAGTCCACCAAGGTTTCTTTTTCTTTGTATCCAGCCATTAATGGTTACACTATTTCCTATTTCTTTTTCTGTTATATCTGCGCAGTTTATTGTTCTTTTAAGCATTTTTTTCTCCTTTTATGTGATCTTTGAGGAATGTTATAATTTGGTCTGAAGGTATTTCTTTTTGTTCTTTTGTTTCCATGTTTTTAATTTGTAGGACTCTTTTTTCTTTTTCTTCTTCGCCAATAATAATTGTGTAGAGGGAATGTTGTTTTGCGCTTCTTTCAAGCTGTTTTTTAAAGTTTCCACCCTTTACATCCATTAGGACAATAAAATCGTTATCCCGCAATATGCTTGCAATGTCCATTGTTTCTTTTAGAGCATTTTCTTGATATGCTATATATATGATAGGTCGTTTTTCAACTGTTTTCTCCTCTGCTTCTAAAATTGTTATAAGCCGTTCAATACCCATTGCGAAGCCCACTGCTGGTACATGGCGTCCTCCCAGCTCTTCGATGAGATAATCATATCGGCCGCCCCCGAGCAGTGCGTTTTGTGCGCCAAGATTTGTTGAGACAACTTCAAATACCGTTTTTGTATAATAGTCAAGGCCTCTCACAAGACTGCTATCCCGTTCGAACGGGATATCCATTAACGTTAAATGTTTTTTTACTGCATCAAGATGTTCCTTGCATTCTTCGCATAAATAATCAGCAATTTTAGGAAGGGATTTTTTTAATTCATCACTTTCTTTTTTACAGTCTAGAATGCGCAATGGGTTGGTGTAAAATCTTTTTTTACAATCGTCGCATAGGTCATCGTAGCGTAGTTTAAGTGCATTTTTTAATGCATCTTTGTATAATGGTCTACATTTTTTGCAGCCTATGCTATTTAATTTAACCTTTATTTCCTTAAGGGAGAACCGTTTTGCTACAGTAAATGCGAGTGAGATAACTTCTGCATCAAGTAGTGGCGAAATGTCGCCAATGGCTTCTACTCCGAATTGATAGAATTCTCTGTATCTACCTTTTTGTGGTTTTTCATATCTAAAGCATGGGCCTATATAATACAATCTTAGCGGAGAAGGTATGGTTTCAAAGTGGTGTTCAACGTAACTTCTTGCTATGGATGCAGTAATTTCAGGTCTCAAAGTGAGGCTCCTTCCGCCTTTATCTTCAAATGTATACATTTCTTTTTCTACGATATCAGTATCTTGCCCAACTGAACGTTGAAAGAGCTCCGTGTACTCAATGATGGGTGTTACTATTTCTGTATAACCATATTGTTCTGCAGTTTCTGACAAAACTCTTTTGCTATACTGAAAGAGTTTGATATCTTTTTCGTATCTATCTTTGCAGCCTTTTACTGTCTTAATCATAAATTTCTCCTTTTACGATGTTATTTTATCATTTCTTTTGTAAATTAAAATTATGTAAAAATAGTGAATTAGTTTGTTTATACTGTGATCCTGAAAAATTTTAATTTGCCTACTTTTATTACGTCTCCTTTTTTTAATGGCACCGGGTTTTTGAAGTCCCTTACTTTTTCTCCGTTTATTTGTATTCCTCCCTGCTGGATAAGTCTTTTTGCATCTGATTTTGATTTTGCAAGGCCTTTTTCGTTAAGCATTACGGCAATGTTTACTTTGCCATCTCGAATGAATTTTGATATGTCAAGTTCTTCCATATTTTCTGGCACTTCTTTTTTACTGAAGATATTTTTAAAATTTTCTTCTGATATGTTTGCATCTTCTTGCGAGTGAAATAAAGTTACAATTTCTTTTGCAAGTTGCATCTTTAACTTCATTGGGTTTTCTTTTCCATCTTGTATGATTCTATCTATTTCTTTTGATTCTTTCTCTGGTTTCTGCAGGATAAGAGAATAATATTCTGATATTAATATGTCTGGTATGGACATCACTTTTCCAAACATTGTGCCAGGATCTTCTGTTATCCCTATGTAGTTCTTAAGGCTTTTGCTCATTTTTTTTGTTCCATCTGTCCCTCTTAAGATTGGCATGATGATTGCGATTTGTGGCGCCATATTCATTGATTCTTGTAGTTTTCGGCCCATCAGTAAATTAAATTTTTGGTCAGTTCCTCCCAGCTCTATGTCTGCTTTTATAGCAACAGAATCATATGCTTGCATTACCGGATAGAAGAACTCGTGAAAGAAAATAGGGATACCTGATTTATATCTTGTTAAGAAATCATCTCTTTCCAAAATTCTTGCAATAGTGAATTTTGACGCAATGCGAATCCACTGTTCAAGTGAGATTTTTGATAGCCATTCAGAATTAAAATGAATTTCTGTTTTATTCTTATCAAGAATTTTAAATACTTGTTCAAAATATGTTTTTGCATTTTCTTCTATCTGTTCCCTGGAAAGTGGTGGGCGTGTTTTAGATCGCCCGGAAGGGTCCCCTATTAATGCTGTAAAATCCCCTATAATGAATACGACTGTATGGCCTAATTCTTGAAAATCTTTAAGTTTTCTTAGTACAATATAGTGACCGAGATGAAGGTCTGGTGCTGTTGGATCCGCTCCAAGCTTTATCCTGAGTTTTTCCCCACTTGCTAGCCGTTTTTCAAGCTCATCTATGCTGATAATGTCTACCGCTCCGTCTTTTATTTTTTTTAATGAAGTTATCATTTTTGCCTCCTGGTTAGTTGTTACATTTTAGATAAACTTTTTTCAATGTCAAATAGATTGAATAAGTGGCGCAATGTGGTATAATTTTTTAGACAAAAATGAGGAGGAAAGATGAAGATAGCCATAGGTTCTGACCATGCTGGATTTCAATTAAAAGAAGAATTAAAGGTATTTTTGCAAGAAAAAGGCATTGATGTAAAGGATTTTGGTACATATTCAGAAGAAAGTGTTGACTATCCTGATTATGCAATACCTTTAGCCGAAAGTGTTGCGAGGGGTGAAGAAAAGTTTGGAATTTTAATCTGTGGTACAGGTATTGGGATGTCAATTGCTGCAAATAAAGTGAAAGGTATTCGTGCAAGTCTTTGTGACAGCAAGTATTCTGCTCGTTGTGCAAGGGAGCATAATGATGCGAATGTGCTTTGCCTGGCAGGAAGAGTTTTAAAAGGAGAACTTGCTAAAGAAATTGTAAATGTTTGGCTTAATACTTCTTTTTTGGCTGGCAGGCATAAGATACGGATCGACAAAATAATAAATTATGAGAAAAAATAAGGAAGTAGCAATTGATGGAGATGCAGGGAGTGGAAAATCTACCGTGGGAAAACTCCTTTCTGATAGAATACAATTTGAATTTATCGATAGCGGACTTCTTTATAGAGCTTTTGCATACACAGTTTTAAAAAAATGTGCAGGTAAAAGCGACAGGGGAGAATGGGTGGATATCATACAAAACATTGAGTGCGATTTAAAGAAAGGAGTTATATATATCGACGGGAAGGCTGTTAATGAAGCAGAATTACGTAAAAAAGAAGTAGACGATCTTGTCTCACCCGTATCTACGGTAAAAGAAATTAGAGAAATAGCAACAGAGAAATTGAGAAAAATTGCAGATTCAAAGAACGTTGTTATGGTAGGAAGGGATATTGGCTCTGTTGTACTAAAAAATGCGTTTCTTAAAATTTATCTTACTGCTCCTATTGAGGTTCGTGCAAAAAGGCGACATAAAGAACTTCCTGAAAGGACTGTAAATATCACATTTGAGGAAGTTCTTGATAATTTAAAAAATAGAGATGTAATGGACTCTAATCGCGATATTTCTCCGCTTACAATTCCTCATGATGCTTATGTAATTGACACAAATTATCTTTCTCCTGAGCAAGTTGTTGGTAAAATTATGCAATTTTTAAAAGGACATGAATATGTTATATAAATTGGCCCACATAATTGCTAAATTGGTTTTTAATCTGTATTTTCATTTGAGTGTCTATGGCGTGGAAAACGTTCCTGATAAGGAAGGTGCAATTATTGCATCAAATCATAGAAGTTTTTTAGATATTCCTATTGTGGGAGTAGCTATGCCAAGAAGGATGTTTACACTCAGTAAAAAAGAATTTATTGGTAAGAGTAGAATTGCATGGTTATATCGTGCAATGGGAGCCATTTCTATTGACCGTGATAGTGCGGACTTGAAGGGATTAAGGTTTGCCATCGATTTGCTTAAAAGGAACAATTTACTTTTACTATTTCCAGAAGGTACCCGATCATTAACCGGTGAAGTTGGTGATATAAAGAAAGGCGCTATCTTTCTTTCTTATAAAGCACATGTACCTGTTGTACCTGTAGGAATTGCCGGTGCAGAGAAAGCATTGCACAAAAAAGCGAAGTTTCCAAAGCCAGTCCACTTAGTAATTGTTTTTGGAAGGCCTGTAAAACTAGGGGAGTTATTTGACCCAAAAGATAATTCTTTTTATGAAAAATCAACTGAATATCTTAGAAAAGAGATAGAAAAATGCGCGAAAATAGCAGAAAAAAAGTTGTAATTGCAAAAGATATTGGATTTTGTTCTGGAGTTGAGCGAGCAGTAAAGCTTGCCGAAGAGTCTCTCTCTCAGTGTAAAAAAGTTTATACACTTGATGCCTTATTACATAATGAAGAGGAGATGCGCAGACTTAAAGAGAGTGGTGTTTCTGCTTTAACTAGTTTGAAGCACAAAGGGAAAGTAGTACTTCTTCCTGCTCATGGTTCTACTTCTTTAGAGCGAAAAAAAGCGGACGAGAATTTTGAAAAGGTGATTGATACGGTCTGCCCTTTTGTTTTAAGGACAGTACAGATTATTGAGGAACTTAAAAAAGAGGATTATAAGATAGCGATTGTAGGCGATAGAGGACATCGCGAGGTGAAAGTGCTTTCAGATGCCGCTTCCTGCAATCTTCTTGGTGTATTTCAGGACAGGGATGAAATAAAAAAGGAACTGAAGGCATCAAAAATAGGCGTGGTAGCGCAATCTACTATAGGCCAGGATACTTTTTTTTCTATCGTCAATAAATTGGTGACGGTTACAGATGAATTAAGATTTTTTAATACAGTATGCAAGGAGACATTGAGGCGTCAGGCGGAGGCAAAAGAGATTGCAAAAAAAGCTGATTGCATGATTGTAATTGGGGATAAAACAAGCGCAAATTCATGTAGATTATTCCAGATGGTAAAGGAGATCAATAAACATTCATATTTTATTCAAACTGAAGATGATTTAGCAATCATTCCTTTTGAAAGGTTTAATATTATAGGGATTGCATCTGGTACGTCTACCCCCTATTGGCTTATTGAGAAAGTAGCAAGGAGGATTAGGAAATGAAAATATCTGTTATTGGTGCAGGTGCATGGGGTACGACTATTGCAGAACTTTTAGGAGAAAAAGGTTTTGATGTGACACTATGGATACACAGTAAAAAGGCTATTAATGCAATTCAAGAATGGAACGAAAATATTTATTACTTGAAAGGGGTAAAGCTCCATTCTATTGCTAAATATACAATGGATATTGATGAAGCTCTTAGTGGTGCAGAGATTATTGTTTTGGCTGTGCCAGCACAAAAATTAAGAGGTGTTATTTCGGATGTATCTCCTTCCGATGTACCTATTGTTGTCAATCTTGCAAAAGGGATAGAAATAAATTCTGGGAAACGTATGTCTCAAGTAATACACGAAATATGGACTGGTATACCTCCTAAAAACATTACTTCTTTGTCGGGACCAAATTTTTCTTTTGAGGTTGCAAGAAAAATGCCTGCTGCAGCAGTAATAGGCGGAGAAGATGAATCTATTCTAAAAGGGGTGCAAGATGTTTTTTTGACAGATTATTTTAGAGTGTATTATACAACAGACCTTTTGGGAGTTGAATTGGGGGGTTCTGTAAAAAATGTACTTGCTATTGGCGCTGGGATAAGTGATGGACTTGGTTTCGGTGATAGCAGCAAATCATCTCTTGTTGTGAGGGGTGTCAGTGAACTTATCCGTTTTGGCGTGGCTCTTGGTGGTAAAAAGGAGACATTTTATGGATTATCCGGGATAGGAGATTTGATTGCTACATCTTTTAGCAAACTAAGCAGAAATAGATGGGCAGGTGAAGAGATCGGGAAAGGAAAGAATAAAGAAGAAATAGAAGAGCTTACAAGTCAAGTAGTTGAGGGGTTATACACGGTAAAATCAGTATACTTCTTAAAAGAAGCGCTTAATATAGATATGCCGATAACTACTGCAATTTATAACATTGTTTACCAGCATAAACCACCGAAGGAAGAATTGCAAAAATTGATGCGAAGGCCGACGAAGAAAGAGTCTTAAATGGTTTGATTTTTATGCACGTTTTGCTTAAATTGATAGAAGCACGTGTCTTAAAAGAAAATTCATTTATCTAATTATTATGATAGAAGGTTTGGTAAAAGGCAGGAAATAGTTTGGGAATAGTATTGGCGTATCTTTTTAACGAAAATCCCTTATGGTGGGCGATCTCGGCAATGGTTGGTGCTAAAATTAGTAAAGCATTTATAATTTTTCTTATTCTTAGAGTATTGACAGGTGTTATATGTGCAGTGATGCTCTTGGTAAATTTTAAAAATGTAAAAAATTTCGGTAACATTAAAATCTTATACTTACCATTTAACAAAATTTTACAGCATGTTATATTATAAAAAAAGGGGGAGAAGCAAAATGAAGTTACTTATAATTTATATGGACAAATTTGGGTATAGGACTACAACGAAAACACTTTCAGAACTTAAAAGCGAGGAAAAGCAAGAAACTTTTCAGGATGTGCTTGTAGGTTTTATTCACTCAGAGAAAGAAGATGAGGAAGAAGTTGACAAAAAAGTAAAAAAACTTATCAAGAGTTTAAAATGGGCAGCAGGCAAAAATAAGACAAAACGTATTGTTTTGCATTCTTTTGCCCATCTATCTAAAAGTAAGGCTGATCCAGAGGTTGCACTTAGTATACTGGAGAAAACGGAAGAGAGGCTCAAAAGTGCGGGATATGAAGTTTACCAAACCCCATTTGGGTATTTTTTAAACCTGGAAGTTTCAGCTCCTGGTATTTCTCAAGCACGAATCTTTCAAGATCTATAAATTTTTGTGACTATTGCATCACATTAGAAAACCATTATAATAAGAAGGATTCGGGGCGTGGCGTAGTTTGGTTAGCGCACCTGCATGGGGTGCAGGGGGTCGGAAGTTCGAATCTTCTCGCCCCGACCATTTTTTATATCGGGATGTGGCTCAGCTTGGTAGAGCGCTTGGTTCGGGACTAAGAGGTCATGGGTTCAAATCCCATCATCCCGACCATTTGAGATAATTTAATTTAAGGGGTGTAATATAGTGAATCAAAATAAAGCTCCTCTTTATGAGGCTATTCTTAGATATGTTGAAAAGGACATGATTCCTTTTCATATGCCAGGTCATTCAAATGGAAGAGGAATACCTCGCTATCTCAAAAAACTTTTCGGCAATGATTTATTCAAATTTGATCTTACAGAAGTCTCAGGCCTTGATTACCTTCATTATGCAAAAGGTGTGATAAAGCAAGCGGAAGAACTTGCAGCTGACCTCTATGGAGTAAAGAATACATTTTTTTTAATTAACGGAACAACAGCAGGAGTTCACGCTATGATACTTGCTACTTGCAAAGAAGGTGACAAAATTATAGTGGGGAGAAATTCTCATAGGTCTGTCATAGGAGGTATTATTGAGTCGGGGGCTAATCCAGTATTTGTACATCCAGAATTCAACAACGATTTTGGCATTATTACAAATCTTACACCTATTGAGCTTGAAAAGGAAATACAAGATAATTTAGATGCGAAAGCGGTGTTAATAACTACACCTAATTATTATGGAATTCAGGGCAATTTAAAAAAAATGATCGATATTGTGCACAAATACAATATGTATGCACTAGTAGATGAGGCACATGGTGCACATTTTCCATTTCATCCTTCTTTCCCTTCAAGCGCTATTGAATATGGTGCGGATATAGTTGTCCAGAGCGCGCATAAGACACTTCCTACATTCACACAGACTTCTCTCCTTCATATTGTAAGCGATAAGGTTAACACAGATATTGTGGAACAAGTACTTGCTACTATAGAAAGTTCAAGTCCATCCTATATATTTATGGCTTCTCTTGATGTGGTAAGAAGAGAGATGGCCATCAACGGGAGAAAGCTATGGGAGAAAGCTATTGAAGTGGCAGATTATGCAAGAGAAGAGATTAAAAAAATAGATGGTTTTAGGATAGTAGACTCTTCCATTATAAATGGTAAGGACATTTATGCTATTGATCCCATAAAACTTGCAATAAATGTTGAAGAGATGGGTTTTTCTGGGTTTGAGTTCGAGCTTTTTCTTAATAAACATAATATAGAAATTGAACTTTCTGATTTGCAAAATGTACTTCTTTTTGTTACAATTGGAATGGAAAAGAGGGATGTAAAATCCCTTTTAAAAGTTTTAAGATCTGTGAAAAAGAAACCAGGTGGCGTGGAAAAAATGATACCTTTTCCTGTAGCCGGGAAGCAAGTTTATTCGCCTAATGATGCGTTTAACTTGAATTATAAAATAGAGTTGCTAGACAAGGCAGTAAATAAAGTCAGCTGGGGAGTTGTTGCGCCTTACCCTCCCGGCATTCCTGTTCTTGCTCCTGGCATGGAAATAGCACAGGAAGCGATAAATTTTGTCCATACAATGGCGAACAAAGGTGGCATGGTCCAAGGGGCTATCATGCGAGATAATAAGATTTATGTGAGAGTTGTGGATGATTTATAATAAGTAAGAGGAAGGTGTATATGATTGAAAGAGACATACTTATTTCAGTGAGTGAAGCAGAGAAAAAAGCTAAACAAATTCTCAATAAAGCAGAAAAAGAGGCAACTCTTCTCAGGCAAAAAATGGTAAAAGAACAAGAAGATTTTTTGAATAAGTTGGAAGAAGAATTTGATGAAAAGGAAAGAATAGAACAAGAGAAAAGCAAAAAGTTAGTACAAGAAGAAGTCAAAAAAATAAAGATATCTTATGAAAAAAGATTAAAAGAATTGAAAAATATTGCTTCACGAGAGGCTGAGCAAATAGCAAAAAAACTTGTGGAGAAGGTTATCGAAAGCTGATGGCAATTGAAAAGCTTCAAAAAATTCATATCGTTTGTCCCAAAGAGATAGAAAGTGGTCTCATTGACAAACTGTACAAGTTAAATGTTATCCATATAGATACTCTTTCCCCGGAATACATGAAAGATGGCAGAAAATATTTTGCTCATCCTGTTGCTGAGTCTATGCAGGATGAGGCGCTTTTTAAAATTGAATCTGTTTTTACCATTTTTAAGAATTTTAACATTGAGCATAAAGGACTCATTTCTTCTTTTCTTCCCGAAGATGAGATACTCACTGAAAGCGATTTTAATAGTGTTATTGAAGATTTTGATCTTAATGGTCTTCATGAAGAAGTTCAGGGGTTACTGAGCCGAGAAGCAGAATCTGTAAAAAAATTGAACAAATTAAAAGAAGAAAAAGCATACATTACCTCTATTTCAGATTTTCCATTTCCTTATTCCATACTCTTCGGGACAGAGCAAACTGAATCATTTATTGGCGTAATGACTAAGAAGGAGTACAAGCAACTTATTTTGAATGAAGCTCAGTTTATTGACACGATATTCGTTTATCCATTTTCTTCTGGTAAGAGTAAAACAAAAGTATTTTTTCTTTATTTAAAAGAAGATGGGCAAAAAATTGAAAAGATTGTTAAAAAGTACTCAATTGAAAAAATGCTGATATTGACAAATTTTTCTGGGTTTATTGAGGAAGAAGTAGCGCGTATTTTAAACGCAGAAGCGGAGATTCTTAAAGAGCGAAAAGTAATATTCAATAAGGTAAAGGAATTGTATAGCGCAAAGGCAAAGATTCTTGCATTGCGAGATTATTACTCTTCTCGTGCGAAAAAAGAAAGGGCGTTAAGCTGTTTATTAGAGGGTAAAAATTTTGGTATTATAAGGGGCTTTGTTAGAGAAAGCGATTGTGGCAAAATTGAACACATAGAAAAGGAATTTGATAACACCTTTATTTCAGTAACAGAACCGGAAGAATATGATGCTGTCCCGGTTTCTCTCAAGAATAATGCATTGTTTAGGCCCTTTGAAATGCTTGTTAAGATGTTCGGTCTTCCGTCCTATTTTGCAATGGATGCTACTCCATTTGTCGCGATATTTTTTTCTCTTTTCTTTGGGCTTGCATTAGGAGATGTGTTTTATGGTTTACTTATTGTATTAGGCTGTCTGTACTTTTTGAAGCGGTATAAAGGAAATGCTGGAGTAGAAAAATTCTTTAAAATATTTTTGTACGCAGGTTCCATTGCTATTATTGTAGGTTTTTTGACAGGCTCTATTGCGGGCAATTTCTTTCTTACATATTTTCCCAATCGCCTCATTACAGGGATGCTTTATAGTGTGCAAATTATTGATCCTGCTTCAACAGATGGTTCTATGCAGTTCATTGCTTTTTCTATTGGACTGGGTATACTGGTGCAACTTATAGGAATTTTATTGAGTATGATTGTTTCATTTAGGAGAAAGCGAATTGTAGAGGGAGTTTTCAACGGTCTTGGATGGCTTATTTTTATTCCTTCTGTTCTTCTTCTATTTTTTGTGAATCAGTATCCGCAGATTAAAATGTTAGATTATACTTTTATTGTGGTTGGATCTGTTCTTTTACTTGCCGGAGGCTGGATTTCTGTGCGGCAGCCATTATTTAAGCCAGTTGCTGCAGTAGTTAATATTTATGGCATAAGAAGCTCGTATGGGATTGTAAGTTTTTTAGGTGATGCACTTTCCTACTCTCGTCTGTTTGTGCTGGGACTCAGCACATCTATCCTTGCATCATCCTTTAATATTGTTAGTAAACTGATGGGGGAATTGCTCGGTCCTCTGGGTGTATTTGTTACCCTGTTGTTACTACTGTTTGGGCATGGTCTTACTGTAATAATGAATTCTCTCGGTGCATTTGTTCATTCGATCCGCTTGAATTTTCTTGAGTTTTTTAGTAGATTCTATGATATTGGAGGTCTTGAGTTTATGCCATTAGGCCTCGAATTGAAAAATATACGGTTAGTACCAAATGAAAGAGGAGGTAAAAAATAATGGAAAATCTTGGATGGCAAAGTCTTAGTACTGGTCCTGTGTGGGTGGTAATGGGTGCCGTGTTTGTTGCTGCACTTGGGAGCATTGGCTCTGCAATTGCTCTTGGCCGAACGACATCACACTCTGCAGGAGTACTTTCTGAAAAGCCGGAACTATTTGGAAAGCTGCTCGTACTTATGGCTCTTCCCGGGACGCAGGGATTCTATGCATTTATTATTGCATATCTTATGTTGCAAAAATTTGGATTTACTTCTAGTAACCCAGAAGCTTCTCTTGGGCAGGGTGTAGCGATGCTGTTGACGGGAATAGTTATAGGGGTCGTGCAATTTAGATCTGCACTTTCTCAAGGGCAATCTGCTGTTGGTTCAATAGATCTTACCGGAAAGAGGCCTGAGGAAAGTGGACGTGCAATTCTTTTACCAGGACTTGTTGAAATGTACGCTGTTCTTGCTTTTCTTGTTGCTTTCCTTGTTATTCTGTGGGTTGGTGGTAAGGCCTTTTAAGCTATCTTATGAGCATAAAAAAACTTGAGAAACGAATAACAGATAAAGCCACAGAAGAAGCAAAACTCTTTTTCGATAACGAAAAGAAGAAAAATCTGGATGAGCTTAAAAAGTTCAAAGAGATTAAGAACAAAGAGTTTTTAATGAGAATTGAAAAGTTACTCAGAGATATTGAAAGTGAAGCAAAAAAGAAAATTGACCAGGAAGAGCGGAAGCTGGAAAGAAATCTTCTTGAAGAAAAAAGGATTCTTCTGGGCACCCTTTTCTCATTGGTGGAAGATAGAATTTCTTCTATAAAGAAGGATTTATATTTAAATTTTATTAAGAAACTAATTTTAAGAGATGCACCGATTGGAGAGTCTGTTTTGCTTGTTAATAAGCGTGATTATAAATTTATTAACAAAAAATTCATAGATGATATAAACAAAGAGTTACAAAAAAGCAAAAGAAGCGTAAAACTTTCAACAAAAGTAGTTGATATAAAGGGCGGGTGTATCTTAAAAGGAAGTGAAATAGAAGTGGATGATTCTATTTCTTCTCTCGTAGAGGAATTGAGAGAAAAAGAAGAAATAGATGTAGCGAAAGAGCTTTTTAAGGAGTCAGGATGAGAGAAGAGTTTCTTATTGAAACAAAGGAAACTGATGTCTATAGCTATATTTCTGGTAGGATAAAGGTTCTTGAGACTACGCTTTTGTCTGCCGAGATATTGCACAGAATTGCTTCACTTCCTATTTCTGGTATCTACAAAGAGTTGATGGAGGCACCGTATAGGATGTTCCTATCGGGAGCTGATGCTGATTCGATGAGCAGGGCAATTTTTGCGAGATATGAATCTGAAATTTCAGATATAGGTAAATATATGCCTCATGGTTTTATAAATGTGTTTTTTTGTGATAAATTGTTTTTTTTAAAATTCAAGAAATGGGTGCTTGTTTCTTCCGATGAAGAGTTTGAAGGGTTGGATAAAGAACTTAAGAATTTTTTAGAATCGGGTAGAGGCGATTTTCCTCCACTTTTTAAGGAAGCTTTTGATATGATGGAAAAAGAAAAGGATAAACCTTTTAAAGTAGGTTGGCTTATTGATTTATTTCATGTTAAATATCTACTGCAAGCAGCAGAGGAAACAAAAAGTGTTCTTATAAAAGAGTTTTATGAGATATATGCAGAGGGGAAGATATTTATTTTTCTTGAGAGATTAAGCAATCTTGTTCTTTCTCATGAGGTTGAGGAAAAAGATTTTATGGAAATGTTTCTACTTGTTTCTGATTTTTTTGCAGATGTACCTTCTGTAAAAAAACTAAGAGGAGTTAAAAATGTTAAAATGTTTAAAAAATTTTCAAAAGAGAATTCTTTGTATCCATTTACGCTTGTTTTGGACAATTCCTTAGATAAAGAGTTCAGGAAAGAACTTTCGAAAGTCCTCAGGAAAGGTAAGTTTATAAATGTGGGAATAGAAGTTGTATTTACATATTTAAAGCTTCTTGAGTTTGAAGTTGAAAATATTTCTATGATTGTGCGAGGAAAAAGTATGGGGATGAGCAAAGAAGATGTGGGCGAGAGGATAAACGTTGCTTATGCATAAACTTGCTTTTGTGGGCGAAGAGCGAATAGGAACCCTTTTTAAAAGCTTTGGTTTTGATGTGTTTGCTGTAAGTGACAACAATGAAGCTGCTAAGCAGATTTCAGATATTGTGCAAAGGAAAGAGTTTTATATTGTGGTTACAACGGAAGATTTTGTAGACGGACTTAAGGAATTTGTAGACGAACGACGTCAGGAACTACCTATAGTTTTCGTATTACCTTCTCCTGTAGAATATAAGGGTACTGGTATTGAATGGGTTCGATCCTCGGTGGAGAAGGCAATAGGTATAGATATTTTTTCAAAAAAAGAATGAATAAGGAGCGTGCTGCATGAAAGATAAAGCAGGAAGAGTTGTCAAGGTATCTGGTCCACTTGTAGTTGCTGAGAATATTCCTCAGGCAAAGATGTTTGAAATGGTGTATGTAAGCGATAAAAAACTCTTTGGAGAAATAATAGAAATTAAGGGAAATAAAGCTTCCATACAGGTTTACGAGGATACAAGCGGTATTGGTCCCGGTGAACCTGTCTATTCCACAGGACTTCCACTCAGCGTGGAGCTTGGTCCAGGACTTATTGGTTCTATATACGATGGAGTACAGAGACCCTTAGATGAACTTCGTAAAGAGTATGGAGATTTTATTTCAAGAGGAGCATATAAACCAGCATTAAACAGGAAAAAAGAATGGTTATTTGAACCTGTGGTAAGAAAAGGAACTACTGTAAAAGCTGGAAACGTGGTTGGAAAAGTACAGGAAACACCTGTGATAATGCATAAAATAATTGTTCCCAGTGGTATAGAAGGAGAAATTATAAGCATTATTGAAAAGAAGAAAGTGACAGTGGAAGATGTTGTAGCACGAGTAAAAACTACAGAAGGAACGAAAGAGATAAAGCTTTTTCAGAAATGGCCAGTCAGAATTGGACGTCCTGTTTTGAAAAGACTTCCTCCAGTTGACCCTCTTATTACAGGGCAAAGGGTCATAGATGCTTTTTTCCCTATAGCAAGAGGTGGTACTGCTTGTGTGCCAGGTCCATTTGGCAGTGGCAAAACCGTTGTTCAGCATCAGCTCGCCAAATGGTCTGATGCGGATATCATTATATTTATTGGTTGTGGAGAGCGTGGAAATGAAATGACTGATGTGCTTATGGAGTTTCCAGAGTTAAAAGATCCACGTACAGGTAGGCCATTGATGGAGAGAACAGTTCTTATTGCGAATACATCTAATATGCCAGTAGCCGCAAGGGAGGCGTCTGTATTTACTGGCATTACAATCGGAGAATATTACAGGGATATGGGATACAATGTTGCACTGATGGCAGATTCTACTTCTCGTTGGGCAGAAGCAATGAGAGAAATGTCTGGAAGACTTGAAGAAATGCCTGGCGAAGAAGGTTATCCTGCATATCTTGCTTCTCGAATTGCAAGTTTCTACGAAAGAGCTGGAAGGGTTTTTATTCTTGGAAGTGGAAAAGAAGCGACACTAAGCGTTATCGGTGCTGTTTCTCCTCCAGGTGGAGATCTTTCTGACCCTGTTGTACAGGCAACTCTCAGGACAGTAAGAGTGTTCTGGTCTCTTGATGCACAACTTGCATATGCACGGCACTTTCCTTCTATCCATTGGTTAAGAAGTTATTCATTATATGTAGATATGCTTTCTGATTTTTACAAAAAAGAGATGGGAGAAGAATGGATTGAGATACGGCAGGAGGCAATGAGGACATTAAGAAGAGAAGCAGAACTGCAGGAAATGGTACGGCTTATCGGAATAGATGCACTTTCTTCAAAAGATAGACTTATTATGGAAACGGCCCGGTCGATACGGGAGGATTTCCTTCAGCAGAATGCATTTATGGATGCAGATACTTATACTTCTTTGAAGAAACAGTATAGAATGATGAAATTAATTCATTTGTTTAATAAACTTGCAGCCCATGCATTGGATAAAAATGTGGAATTGGATAAAATTCTTTCCCTTCCAGTACGAGTTGAGATCTCGAGAGCAAAGTTTATACCCGAAAAAGAGTTAAAGAAATTCGATGTTATAGAGGAGAAAATTAGCAGTTTATTCAATGTGCTTGTAAAAGAGGTGGAGAATGGCTAAAGAATACGTAACAACAAGAGAAATTGCAGGCCCCTTACTTATTGTTGATCATATCGAGGGAGCAAAGTATAACGAAATTGTACAGATAAAAGCAGTTGATGGCAGCATTAAAAATGGTCAGGTGCTTGAGGTAGACGGAGACAGGGCTTTAATACAAGTGTTTGAAGGAACTGCTGGTTTGAATCTTGGTGGGACTCGAGTAAAATTTTTGGGTAAAGGTGTTGAAGTAGGCCTTTCACCATCTATCCTTGGAAGAATATTTAACGGGTCAGGAGTCCCTATTGACGGGAGTTCTGCTATTATTCCTGAGAAACGAATGGATATTAATGGAAATCCTTTGAATCCTTATGCGAGAAATTACCCGTTAGAATTTATTCAGACTGGCATTTCTGCTATTGATGGTTTAAATACGCTTGTAAGGGGGCAAAAGCTTCCTATTTTTTCTGGATCTGGTTTGCCGCATGCACAGATAGCAGCTCAAATTGCCAGACAAGCAAAGGTATTAGGCAAAGAAGAGAAGTTTGCAGTTGTGTTTGTAGCTATGGGAATTACGTTTGAAGAAGCAAACTATTTTATGGAAGATTTTAAAAAAACAGGAGCGCTAGAGCGTTCTGTAATGTTTCTAAATCTTGCTAACGATCCTGTTATTGAACGAATTGCTACACCTAGATTTGGATTAACTGTTGCTGAATATCTTGCGTTTGATTTAGGTATGCATGTTCTCGTCATTTTAACGGATATGACTAACTATTGTGAAGCTTTAAGAGAAATCTCTGCAGCGCGAAAAGAAGTACCAGGAAGGCGAGGGTACCCGGGGTATATGTATACGGATCTTGCAACGATGTACGAAAGAGCAGGAAGAATAAAGGAAAAAAAAGGCTCAATTACACAGATTCCAATTCTTACAATGCCGGAGGATGATAAAACTCATCCCATAGCAGACCTTACCGGATATATTACCGAAGGGCAGATGTTCCTTAGTAGAAATCTGTTTCAGCAGGCAATTTACCCTCCAATTGATGTATTGCCTTCTTTGTCACGATTGAAAGACAAAGGGATTGGTAAAGGAAAAACACGTGAAGATCATGCTGATGTGTTGAATCAGCTTTTTGCTGCATATGCAAGGGGAAGGGAAGTGCGAGAACTTGCAATTGTGTTAGGAGAATCTGCTCTTACAAAAACTGATCTTATCTTTGTTCGTTTTGCAGATGAATTTGAACAGAAGTTTGTGAAGCAAGGCGAATATGAAAACAGGTCAATTGAAGAAACACTTGATATAGGTTGGCGTTTGCTCTCAATGTTCCCTGTGGGAGAATTAAAGCGGATCAGACCTGAATATATTGAAAAATATTTGAGTAGATACACAACATCCAGCGAGGGTGACACAAAAAATGCTGATTAATGTAAATCCCACTCGAATGGAGCTTCTTCGACTTAAAGAGAGATATGTTTTTGCAAAGAGGGGGCATAAGCTTTTAAAGGATAAGCTTGAAGGACTTATGCGTGATTTTTTGGACGTTGCAAATAAGTTTATAGAAAACAGGAAAGAACTCGATGAGAAGTTTATGCATCTGCAGCGCAATTTTTATGTTTCAACGGCAGATATTTCCACAGATGAACTGTTTTCTCTATTGCTTGGTAGCAGTTTTTCAGTAGATATGACGGTGGAAGAGGAATCGGTTATGAATGTAAAATTTCCTGTGTTTAAAGAAAAAGAAAGAGGCATTCCTTATTCTTATCCAATCACTTTTACTCATGAAGAAATAGATATTGTTTTTAAGGAAATGAAAGAAATCCTTAAAGAAATTATTACTCTTTCTTCTGTTGAAAGAGAATTATATTGCATTGCTGAGGAAATTTCCAAAACGCGCAGAAGAGTTAATGCGCTTGAATACATTATGATACCCGATCTTAAAGAGACGATTAAATATATTTCAGGTAAATTAGAAGAGATGGAAAGAGGCAATATAGCTCGTTTACTTAAAATAAAGGATATAATAAGAAGCCACTAATGAAAATATTGAAAGCTAAAAAAATATGTGCTGGCAGGCTTCTTACTCTTTATAACAAAACTGTTCAACACGATGATGGTACTGTGTGGGAGCGAGAAGTGGTGAGTTATGGTGGAGATGCTGCTGCAATAGTTGCTGAATACAATGGAAATATTATTCTTGTATCACAATTTAGGCCAGCTGTAGATGAGGAACTTTTGGAGATTCCTGCAGGAAGGATTGAAAAGGACGAGCTCCCAGAGGAAGCTGCTATAAGAGAGCTGGAGGAAGAAGTGGGTATTATTCCTCAAAACATAAAAAAGATTGCGGAATTTTATTCAAGTCCTGGTTTTGTGGACGAAAAGATGTATCTTTTTTATGCAGATCAGTTTATACAGGGTAGCGTACACCTTGATGCAGGCGAAGATTTATCTGTTAAACTTTTACCTGTTTCAGAAGTGGATGATTATTTAAGTACAAATAAAATTAGAGATGCTAAAACATATTTAGGGCTTTTATACTGGAAGGTGATGAAAGGAAATGAATAAAAATATTTTAAGGGAAAATGTAGGTTTGTTTTTAGAGCATCTTTCTTCTGATACAAAAATATCAGCTAACACCGTTTCTGCCTATACTAATGATCTTACAAAGTTTGTGTGCGTTGTTGAAAAAAATGGAGTAACGAAATGGAGTGCAGTTGATAATAAATTTATCGAGCATTATTTAGACAAGCTTAAGAAAGATATGAGCGAGGCAAGTGTTAAACGAAATATTGCAAGTTTAAAAAAGCTTTATAAATATTTATATGAGAGAAAATTAATAGAAAAAAGGGATTTTAGAAAAGTAAGATATTTTAAGAATGGGGTGCAATCTTATCCAGAAGTGCTTACCGTTCGTGAAGTTAAATTAATGACTTATGCAGCTAAAGGCCGAGGATTTCTTGGAGTGCGGGATAAAGTAATGCTTCTTTTTCTTTATAGTGCAGGAGCTAAAGCATCTGAGGTATGTGTGGCGAAGGTTAATGATCTCGATTTGAAAAACCATTTGTTTATTTGCAGGAATCATATTGGCAAGCGAGAGGTTCCTTTTTGTGAAGAATTAATTCCTTTTTTGAAAGACTATCTTAAAGAAAGAAAAAGGATTCTTGCAAAATTGGGGAAAAAGGACTCAGGGTATCTCTTTTTGAATCGAAGTGGCGATAAATTAACGAGGCAAAGTATATATCTTTTAGTGAAGAAATATGCAAAGGAAGCTGGCATAAACAAGAAAGTAACACCTCACACACTCAGGCATTCGATTACTTCCCATCTTTTTTTCTTTGGTAATGCGGACCTTGAAGAATTGAAGAGGATTTTTGGGTATACTACTACTCCACTTGTTTTGAAACATACAATGCTCCCAGAAGCAGATACAGATTTTGTTTATTTTAAGAATCACCCAGTTTTTAAGCGTAAATAATGTTCTATTTTTCATACCAGCTAGCATTATTTGCATTGTTTTTAGTTTCTCATCTTCCTGTAAAAGCGTGCTATTGGGTTAGCAATTTTTTTGCCACGTTAAGTTTTATTTTGTTTTATAAACAAAGAAGAAAGGTTTTAAAAAATTTAAGGTGTATCTTAAGAGACGAAGACGAAAAAAAGATAAGAAATACGGCCTTTAATCTTTATAAGAATTTTGTAGCAAATATAGTTGATTATCTTTTATTATTTACGCATGAAAAAAAATGGATTAAAGACAGGTTTATTATAGATGAGGTAGATAAAAAACTAAAAGAACTTGCTTCATCTAAAAAAGGAATCATTGTTGCTACTGCGCATCTTGGGAATTGGGAAGCTGCAGGTTTTATCCTTGGGTATATGGGTTATCGTGCGCATGGTATTGGGCTTCCTCAGCCTGACGAAAGAATGGAAAATTTGTATAAAAGAATGAGAGAAAAAGGGAATGTTATTGTCCACCCATTTCCCGGAGGAGTTATTGGAGTGTATAAAGCTTTAAAAAAAAATGAAGTTGCTTCAATAGTGAGTGATAGAGATATTAATAAGGATGGGATCAAAACCAGATTTTTTGGTAAGTGCGTGACATTTCCTAGAGGAGCAGCTCTTCTTGCATACAGAACGGGAGCAAGAAGTGTTTTTGGATTTGCTGCAAAAGAAAAAGGAAAGTATAAAGCGTGTATTAGTCCTGAAATTATTATTGATAGAAGCAAAGGAGAAAAAGTATTTATAGAAGAATATGTAAAAAAATTCGCATCGCTACTGGAAGAATATGTTAAAAAGTTTCCAGATCATTGGTATCATTTTTTTGATTATTTTGAGGAATACAAATGTTAGTAGCTGTTATTCCTGCTTATAATGAAGAAAAAAATATAAGGAGTGTAGTTAAAAAAACTCTGCAGCATACGGATTTTGTTATTGTAATAGATGATGGATCTAAGGATAATACAAGTGAAGAAGCTATACAAAGCGGCGCGTTTGTTATAAAAAATAAAGTGAATAAGGGAAAAGCAGGAGCAATGAATGTCGGTTTTAAGTACGCACTTAAGAAAGGGGCGGATTTTATTGTTGTTTTAGATGCTGATGGCCAACATGATCCTGATGAAATTCCTTTGTTTGTGAATAAAATACATGAAGGTTTTGATATTGTAGTAGGAGCAAGGGGATTTGATAGAGAGCTTATGCCGGCGAGCAGAATACTTGCTAATGCTTTTTCTTCTTTTCTTACCTCTATCGTTACTTGCACAAAAATTTTGGATAGTCAGTCGGGTTATAGAGTTATTAGAAGAAGCGTACTTGAAAAAATATGCTTTACTTCTAGCAGATATCAAATCGAAACAGAAATGCTCATAAAGGCTGCAAAATGTGGATTTAAAATATGTTTTGTTCCCATTAAAACAATATATACACGCCAGGCACAAAGCAAGATTAATCAGCTTGTTGATCCTGCAAGATTTGTATTTCTTGTGGTAAAGCTATTTTTCTGGAGGTGCAAATGATAGAAATACTCGATTTACATGTGCATTCGCGTTTTAGCCGTGCGACAAGCAAAAACATAAATATAGAAGGTATGGCAGAGTGGGCAAAGAAGAAAGGGATTACTGTTCTTGCGACAGGTGACATTACTCACCCGAAGTGGATGAAAGAGGTCAAAACGAAGCTTATAGATTTGAAAAATGGGTTATTTGAATTTAGTGGCATAAAATTTATTCTTTCAGGTGAGATAAATATTATTTTTAACATAGATGGCAAATTAAGAAAAATACACCTCCTTCTTACTGTACCGTCTTTTGATTTGTTGGATGCTTTGAATGCAGAACTTGCGCGTTTTGGTAATCTTCTTTCTGATGGACGCCCTACGATTTTTATCTCGGGAGAAAAGCTTTTAAAACTAATTTCTTCTATATCAGATAAAATTTTTGTTATTCCTGCACATGTTTGGACACCATGGTTTGGGCTATTTGGCTCAAAATCTGGTTTTGATAGAATCGAAGATTGTTTTGGCGATGAAACTTATAAAATTTTCGCACTGGAAACAGGGTTAAGCTCCGACCCTTACATGAATTATCTTGTGCGGGACATTGACCGTTTTACAATGGTTTCCAATTCCGATGCTCATTCTTTAGAAAATCTTGGCAGAGAAGCAAATGTGATGGAGGATGTTTATTCTTATGAAGAAATTTTTACTGCAATTAAGAATAAGGATATGAAAAAGTTTCTTTTCACGATTGAATTTTTCCCGGAGGAAGGTAAATATTTTGGTGATGGCCATAGGAAGTGTGGAGTGCATTTTGTGCCAGAAGAGGAGAAGAAGATTTTTTGCCCTGTTTGTGGCAAACCCCTCACCTATGGAGTTTTTCATAGGGTAATGGATCTTGCAGGGTGGAAGAAGGAAGAGAGGAGTGACGGAAAAATTCCATTTGTACACATCATTCCACTCAAAGAAATCATCTCACAGGTTTTACAAAAAGGAAAAGGAACAAAAGCAGTTGAGGGAGAATATCAAAATGTGCTGAATGAAATCAACACAGAATTTGATGCCTTGATTTTTAAAAGCGAAAGAGTTTTGTTCGATAAAATTAATGTAGATATAGCAAAGACTATCATTGCAATGCGTAGCGGAAATGTAGTCAAACAAGCTGGATATGATGGAGAATATGGCAAATTAACAATAAACATGGAAGGAGAACAACAAGTTGAATTATTTAATTGATAGGTTTGGTCGCAAAATAACTTATATACGGTTTTCTGTTACTTCAAGGTGTAATTTTAATTGCATGTACTGTGTTTCGCATATCGATGAAGGTAAGAAAACAGAAGAATTTACTAAGGATGATATGGCATTTTTATTTCGTACAGTATCTGAATTGGGAATCGAAAAAGTGCGAATTACAGGTGGAGAGCCTTTGCTTCGCAAAGACATCATTGATATTGTGCGAAGTGCCAGTATTAATGAAAACATAAACGAAATTGTTTTGACTACTAATGGGTCTTTGTTGAGACAATTTGCCCAACCTCTAAAAGATGTAGGGCTTACACGTGTGAATATTAGCCTGGATACTTTGCGGAGAGAAGTGTTTGAGGAAATTACACAGAGAGATTTTTTTGAAAATGTGATGGATGGAGTAAGCGCATCTATTAATGCTGGCCTTACTCCGCTAAAAATTAACACTGTCCTGATGAAGGGTATAAACGAAGAAGATGTTATTCCTATTGCAGAGCTTTCTTTGAAATATCCTGTTGTCGTGCGCTTTATCGAACTTATGCCTGTAGGAAATAATGGTTTTTGGAAGGATCATTATATGAGCTTTACAGAGGCGTTAGATATAATAAAGAGTAAATATGAGTTAAATGTAGGCAAAGGGGCCAAAGGAGAGGTTGCAGATTATTATGAAATTGTAGGAAGTGAAGGAAAAATAGGTTTTATTACTCCTGTGAGTCAGCACTTTTGTGATACTTGCAACAGAATTCGTATTACTGCAATGGGAAAGATATATCCTTGCCTCTTTTCCAATGAAAGCATCGATATATGGGATGCAGTCAAGTTACAAGACAGTGACGAGTTGATCAAACTTATTGAGCAATCTGTTAAAATTAAACCTGCAGCGCATGGGGTTATTAAAAAAGATGATAAACAGTTCATTAAAAATATGAAAGAGTTAGGAGGATGATTGTAAAAATGAGTCAGATAGATAAAAATGGTCGAGTAAGAATGGTGAATGTCACTGAAAAAAGGGAAACCGTTAGGTTTGCCAGGGGGCATGCTCGAATAAAAATGCGTAAAGATGTTTTAGATGTGATAATTGCTGGAGAGATTAAAAAAGGTGATGTACTAAGTGCCGCTAAAATTGCTGGCATTCTTGCAGCTAAAAAAACAGGAGAATTGATTCCTCTCTGCCATCCGTTAAACATTACGCATTTGGATGTTTCTTTTAAAGTTCTTGAAAACCCTTCTGCCATTGAAATCGAAGCAACCGCTGAACTTGTGGGAAGAACAGGTGTGGAGATGGAAGTTTTAACTGCAGTATCTGTTGCCGCACTTACTATATATGATATGTGCAAGTCGATGGACAAAAAAATGGAAATTGACGGGGTTTATCTCATTGAAAAATTTGGCGGGGAAAGCGGTCATTTTATAAAAAAATAACAAAATTGTTTTGCTTGACATAAAATAAAAAGATGGTAAAATATTTCTTTGCTGTGTTTTCAGAAGAAGGAGGGTAAATGGAAAACATAATAGATTTTTCCAAGACGAAACCAACTATTGAAATGCCGTATCTTCTCAAGGTACAAAAAGAATCTTACGAGGATCTCAAGAACAGGAAGTTGGGGGAAATATTGGCAAAAATATTTCCGATTGAAACAAAAAAGATTACGCTTGAATTTGTAAGTTATTTTGTTAGCGACCCTATAAAATCTATGGAAGATTGTCTGCGTATTGGTTCTACTTACGAAGCGCGTATAAATGCAACTTTTAGATTGACTTACAAGGAAACAGGAGAGATTATAGAGCAGAGTGTATATCTTGCAGATATTCCTGTTATGACTCCCGAAGGGTGTTTTATCATTAATGGCAGGAAAAGGGTTGTGGTACAACAACTACTACGTTCTCCCGGTGTATTTTTTCAATTAAATCGAGAAAAAGATTCTGGCATTATTAATTACATTGTTACTATGATTCCTGATCATGGAACCTGGATGGATATGGAGGTGGGAAAAGACAATGTTATATATATGAGGCTTAAAAAGAAGATGCGTAAAATCCCGCTTTCAACAGTTCTTAAAGTGATAGGTTTTTCATCTAATGAAGAAATACTCTCTACCTTTAATAGAGTAATGTCAATTAATATTATAACAAAAGCAGAATCTTCTTATCAAGTAGCTTTCGGGAAAATGCTTGTGGAAGATGTAAAAAATGAAAAAGGTAAAATACTTCTTAAGAAGGGTACACGATTTACGGAAAAGGCTTTAGAAATCCTTTCTAAAAATAATATAGAACGAATTACACTTAGACTTAGAGGTGTAGATTATTGGATTGAGCAGACAACCAAGAGAGATAGAACCAATACTCCAGAACAAGCTATGATGGATATTTATAAAATTGTGCATCCCAAAGAAAGAATTACATTAGATGGCGCTAAGTCACTTGTAGAAGGACTCTTGATTAATCCGACGAGAAATAGCTATATTCCTGTAGGTCGTTATAAGATTAATATGAAATTTGGCACAAATGGAGATAGCACGAACCTTACAAAGGAAGATTTTATAAACATAATTAATTATCTTATAGATATAAGAGAGGGAATTCGAAAAGAAGATGATATAGATAATTTAATGAATAGAAGGGTAAGAACTGTTGGCGAACTTATAGGAGAAGAAGTAGAAAGAGGATTAATCAGGGTACAGAGAAATGTAAAAGATAGAATTACTATTTCCCAGAAAGATAGAATAAAACTTTCCGAAATTATTAATGCAAAAACAATATCTGGCCAGCTTAGGCAGTTCTTTGGCACCAATCAATTGTCTCAATTTATGGAGGAGACTAATCCTCTTTCTGCTATAGCCCATAAGAGAAGATTAAGTTCTCTGGGGCCGGGTGGTTTACACAGAAAACGAGCAGGTGTTGAGGTGAGGGACGTGCATCATTCTCATTATAGTAGAATTTGTCCTGTTGAAACGCCTGAAGGGCAAAACATAGGTTTAATTAATTCACTTGCTTCATACGCTAAAATTAATGATCTTGGTTTTATTATAGCTCCTTACAGAAAAGTAGAAAAAGGTAGAGTTAAAGACGAAATTATTGAACTCACTCCCGCTGATGAGGAAAAATATATTATTGCACAGGCGAACACTCCAGTCGACAAGAATGGCGTGATTAGTACTGACAGTGTCGTTGCTCGAGAAAAGAGTGAATCTGGGGAAATCATTCCTCAAATCGTTGATAGAAACGAAGTAGAGCTAATGGACATCGTTCCACAGCAAGTAATAGGCGTATCTGCTTCCCTTATTCCTTTTCTTGAACATGATGACGCGACTAGGGTTCTTATGGGGTGTAATATGCAGAGACAGGCGGTACCATTAATTGATCCTGATCCTCCTCGGGTTGCAACAGGTGTAGAAAAGAGGGTCCCTCTTGATAATGGAGATCTTCAGCTTGCCGAGGAAGATGGCATTGTTTCTCTTGTAACAGGGAGTCATGTTTACATAGTGCCTGATAATGCGAAAGCCGAAGAGGTTTCGGTATATAAAGAAGTGAGGGAATTGAAAATAAATCTTTTAAATATGGTAAAGCAGAAAGAAATTCTTCTGTTTGATTATAAACCAAGGGTTGAAGGTCTTAATAAATATGTGGGCGATAGGCTTGCGTCTCCTGTTATTGAAAAGCTTATTACAAAAGGAATAGAAGAGATATCCATAATTGAGGTAGATAAATTACAGAAGTTTCCTATAAAGAAATGTTTTGAGCTTGAAAAAAATGAACAGATTGTTGGTATGTTTGCTGCTGAAACAATAATGAGCAAAAAAAATAAACCTATTATAGAGGAAGGGCAAAAAATATCTGATACAAAATTGAGCAGACTTTTTAACAGCAAAATAAAAAAGATAAAAGTAAAAGAAGACGATCAGGTTGTCAACAAGCCTGTGTTTTCTATTAATCTTACAGCCATAGGAAAAAATATTGTAGGGAAGTGGATTTTTGCTGCATTTGTAGGTACAAAAAGGACGAAACATATTGGCAGTGAAATCACTGAAGAACTTTTGAAGAAGTTTTATGAAAAAGGTATCACAGATTTTCTCATTTATTCGAATGATGATGTAAAAACCTTTTTTCTTGGCAAATTAAATTTGGATGTTGTAGATCTTATAGCAGCTAAGGATTATGTTGTTAAAAAAGGCAGGAAGAAGGAATATATATTAAACAAAGAAGAGATAATAACTGCTGATATGCTGAAAAAACTTGCTGAAGCAGGAATAACTAAGATAAAAGTAAAAAAAGGAAAAGTTTATAAGTTAAAGAAATTTTATAGAACAAATCAGGATACCTGTAGGAATGAGCATCCCATTGTCAAAAAAGGACAACATGTTCGAAAGGGAGAGCCTATTGCTGATAGTTATGCTACAAAAAATACGGAACTTGCTCTTGGCATAAATGTTCTTGTTGCATACATTCCATGGTATGGTTACAATTACCAGGACGCTGTTGTTATAAGCAGAAGGCTTGTAAGCGAAGATCGTTTAACTTCTATTCATGTGAAAGAGTATAATATCGATGTACACGAAACTGACCATGGAGATGAAGAGCTTACTGCTGATCCACCAGATGTTTCAAGAGAAGCCAAGCGATTTTTGGACGAAAATGGTATTGTAAGAGTTGGGTCCAAAGTTGGCCCAGGTGATATTCTTGTAGGAAAGACTACTCCGTTTCCAGAAGAAGATGAGACAAGTGAGGCAAGACTTTTTAGAACTTTATTTGATAATAGACCTGCCAATATCAAAAACAGCTCCTTTAAAGTACCACCTGGCGAAGGAGGAGTAGTAGTAAGTGTTAGGAGATTTGCGCAAGAAGATGGATATGAGCTTGCTAGGGGTGTCAGAGAACTCATTAAAGTACATGTTTCGAGGAAAAGAAAAATTATTGTAGGTGATAAGGTTTCTGGGCGTCATGGCAACAAAGGTGTCATCAGCAATATTTTGCCTGAAGAGGACCTCCCATATCTTGATGATGGAACTACCGTGGATGTGATATTAAGCCCATTAAGTGTACCGTCTAGAATGAATTTGGGCCAGATTCTCGAAGCTAATATTGGTATTGCTGCTAAAAAGCTCAATGTGAGAGTTATTACCCCTATATTTAATGGGGCTGGTGAACAAGAAATTAAAGATTTACTAAAAGAAGCAAAATTGCCTGAATCAGGACAGTTTACTATGTATGATGGACGTACTGGTAAACCTTTTGATTATAAAGTAACACTTGGTGATGCATATTTACTAAAATTAAATCACCTTGCAGAAGATAAAATGCATGCACGATCTGTGGGGAAATATACACTTATAACACAGCAACCGGTTGGTGGAAAAGCACAATTTGGTGGACAGAGATTAGGAGAGATGGAAGTATGGGCGCTTG
>DBOM01000029.1:58255-61835 GCA_002299965.1 Caldiserica bacterium UBA646
TTGGTGAGATGGAAGTATGGGCGCTTGAGGCATATGGAGCTTCTGAACTTTTACATGAAATGCTTACAATTAAATCTGATGATCTTGAAGGAAGAAAGCATGCTTACGAAGAAATTTCAAAAGGCAATACAGTACTTATGCATGGTATTCCCGAGTCATTTAATGTACTTCAACGCGAGTTGCGTGGTCTGGTTCTTGATTTAAAGGTATTGCCCGAAAAGAAGGGAGAAAGACCAAAGAGGGAAAAGATTATTCCTAAAAAAGAAAAGGTAGAACTCACATTTAAGAAAAAGGAGGAAGAAAGCAGTGAAGTTATATAAAACTGAGAACATTAGAAATGTTGTTGTAGTTGGTCATGGTGGTGCAGGGAAGACGACATTATCTGAAGCTATTCTATTTAAGAAAAAACTTGTTTCAAGGATGGGAAAGGTGGAGGATGGAACTACTGTATCAGATTATCAACCAGAGGAAAAGGAGAAATCTATTAGTATTGGTTTGTCTATAGTTCCTTTTGAGCATGACGAAGTAAAAGTTAACTTCATTGATGTACCTGGTTATCCAGATTTTATTGCGGAAGCTCTTAGCGGGATAAGAGCAGGAGACAATGGTTTAATTGTGATTAACGCAACAGCCGGTGTTGAAATTCAAACGAAGAGGTATTGGGATTATCTTGCAGAAATAAACAAACCACGTGCATTTTTTATCAATAAAATTGATGTTGAAGGAGTAGAACTTAGTAAAATTGTAGACAAGATTAAGGAAACTTTCGGTTCGAAAGCTTTTCCTATCACTGTTCCAATAATGGATGGCAAAACAGTAACCGGAGTATACAGTTTGCTTTCCGATAAAGAACCACCAGATGGAGCAATGTCTAACGTTTCTGAGCTTAAAAAAGAGTTGATTGAAATTGCAGCTGAAGGAGATGATGCATTACTTGAAAAATATCTTGGCGGAGAAGGGCTTACCCCAGCAGAAATTAAACAAGGTTTAAGGGGATCGCTAAGTAGAGGCGAATTTTTTCCTATTCTTGTAGGTTCTGCGCTTACACTTCTTGGGATTGATGAACTTATAGATTTTATTGCTGATTATATGGTTTCACCGGATTTTTTTGGTGTTGTCAAAGGAATGAACCCTAAGACTAATGAAGAAGAAGAAAGAAAAATTTCTGCAGATGATAGTCTTTCAGCTTTTGTTTTTAAAACAGTGAGTGATCCTTATGTTGGAAAGCTTTCTTTTGTAAAAGTATATTCAGGCGTGTTAAACTCAAACAGTACGGCATATAATAGTTCGAAAGGTGCTTCAGAGAAGATATCGCAGCTACTCTTTGTGAGGGGGTTTGAACAAATTCCTGCTGATAAAATTGTTGCAGGTGATATGGGTATTATAACTAAACTTTCAGCAACACAGACAAACGATACTCTATCCGATAAAAATGCACCTATTGTATTTTCTAAAATTGTTTTTCCAACCCCTATGCTATCGCGGGCAATGCGGCCAAAAAGTAAGGCAGATGAGGATAGAATGAGTATAGGCCTGTCTAAAATTATAGATGAAGACCCTACTATAATTGTTACGAAGAATGTCGAAACTAATGAACAGATTATATCTGGAGTTGGAGAGACGCATCTCTCTATTATTATGGGGAAGTTAAAAAAGCGGTATAACGTAGATATAGAGCTTACTACTCCGAAGGTGCCATATAGAGAAACAATAAAAGGAAAAATAAAAGTAGAAGGGAAATACAAGAAGCAGACTGGTGGACATGGACAATATGGACATTGTTGGCTAGAAGTTGAACCTCTTCCGAAAGGAAAAGAATTTGAATTCCTTAATAAAATCTTTGGTGGAGCCATTCCTAAACAGTATGTTCCTGCAGTGGAGAAAGGTGTAAGAGAAGCAATGGGTCATGGTATGCTTGCCGGTTATCCTGTTGTGAATATTAAGGTGACAGTTGTTGATGGCTCATACCATCCTGTGGATTCTTCTGAAATGGCATTTAAAGTTGCAGGCTCAATGGCTCTGAAAAAGGCATTAGAGCAGTGTAATCCAATTATCCTTGAACCAATCGAGAAGATAGAAATTATTGTTGACGAGCAATATATGGGAGAAGTAATAGGAGATATAAATAGTAAACGTGGTAAAGTTCTGGGTATGAAATCGGATAATGGGAAGCAGATAATAGAGGCATTAGTTCCGCTTGCTGAGATTTTAAGTTATTCGAATGATCTTAATTCTATTACACAAGGAACTGGCGCATTTACACAACAACATTCTCACTATGAACCTGCTCCGCCTAAAGTGATCGAAAAGGTAATTCAGAACTCTGAAATAGAAGAGAAGGAATAAAAAGGAGGTGTATTTTGAAACATAATGAGATAGAAGCACTGAAAGTGTTACTTGCCTCCCAGGAAGATGTAGAGAAATGGTCTCATGGTGAAGTTAAAAGGGCTGAGACATATAGTTACAGGACATATTCTCCAGAGCCTGATGGTTTGTTTTGCGAAAAAATATTTGGTCCTGTACGAAATTATCAGTGCCATTGTGGTAAATTAAAAGGAATTCAATATAAAGGGTTAACTTGTCCCAGGTGTGGCGTTGAAGTACTTCCTTCAAGTGTAAGAAGAGAAAGATTCGGAATCATTAAACTTGCCTCGCCTGTAGTACATGTTTGGTATTTTAAAAATAATATTAATTATGTTGGGCTCCTCTTGGGTTTGCAAGCAAAGGCCATTGAGAAGGTTGTATATTTTGTTTCATATATTGTAATAGATCCAAAGCAAACAAAACTCAGAATGAAACAGCTACTTACAGATGAAGAATACAGAATATATAAAGGAGAAGGCTATGATTTCGTTGCCAAAAAGGGTGGCGAGGCTGTTAAGGATTTATTGAAGATGGTTGATTTGGAGAAGATGCTCAAAGGCGCAGTGGAAAAAATTAAAAGTGGAACTAAGCAGGAAAAAATCTATGCTGTAAGACTCTTAGGCGTTGTAGAAGGTCTCATTAAAAACAAGAGAAGGCCGGAAGATATTGTACTCAATGTCGTTCCTGTTATTCCCCCAGATCTTAGACCGCTTGTGCCGCTTGAAGGTGGAAAATACGCATCAGATGATTTGAATGAGCTTTATAGAAGAGTTATAAATAGAAACAACCGGCTAAAAAAGCTTATAGAGGTAAACGCTCCAGATATTATGCTACAAAATGAGAGAAGAATGTTACAGGAATCCGTGGATGCTTTGTTTGACAATGGGAGAAGGACTTATCCTGTATTAAATTCTTCGAAAAGGCCACTTCGTTCCTTAACTGATATTTTGAAAGGAAAAGAAGGACGGTTCAGAGAAAATCTTTTAGGAAAGCGTGTAGATTATTCTGGTAGGGCTGTTATTGTTATTGGGCCAGATCTCAATCTTGATCAATGTGGTGTTCCAAAGGAAATGGCACTTGAACTGTTCAAGCCATTTATTATATATGAACTTTCTAAATTAGGGTACAATAAGAGGAGGGCTAAGGAGCTTCTTGAAAACCCTACGCCTGAAGTATGGAAAGCATTAGAGGACATATCAAAAAATTATGTAGTACT
>DBOM01000007.1 GCA_002299965.1 Caldiserica bacterium UBA646
CCTTGAATTTATTCAGTATCTCAATTGTGTGCTTGATATCCCCATCTTGATGATTGATTAATTCCCAGAGTGATTTGCTTGACTTAAGCAAAGTACGTAAAAGTTGCTCTTCTGTTCTATCCACAAAAACCTCCCTTCCCAAAAAAATTATTGACGAACAATCCATTTTACAACAATTTATTTGTTTTACAAAAACTCTTATTACAAGTATAATAATATGATGGATATAAAGGGAATCGGAATAGATATTATAAGCATAAAAAGAATGAAAGAAATGGTAGCAAAATACGGAGACCGTTTCTTAAATAGGATATTTACTGAAAAAGAAATTGATAATTTTCAAAACAATAAAAATAGTATAGAAAATTTTGCCGGAAGATTTGCCGCAAAAGAAGCAGTAATAAAAGCAACTAAAAAACATCTGTCGGCAAAGGATATAGAAATTTTAAGCAGAAAAGATGGAGAGCCGTTTGTTGCCGGCAGAGAAAATATTCTCGTATCAATCTCGCATGAACGAGAATATGCCATTGCAATGGCTATTATAAGGGAGGAAGGAAATGAAAGTTGCATCGGTTGATGAAATAACAAATCTCGATAAAAATGCAGAAGAAAAATTTGGCATTTCCCAGGAAATTTTGATGGAAAATGCTGGAAATGCAGTTTTTCACGTCATTGAAAATGAAATAGGCGTGAGAGAAAAAAGATTTGTTATATTTGCCGGCCCCGGCAATAATGGAGGAGACGGCTTTGTGGTAGCAAGAAAGCTTGCGTCAACAGGCGCAAAAGTGTCTCTATTTCTTATAGGAGACAAAAACAAATTAAAAGGAGTAACAAAGAAAAATTATATCCGATTAAACGGGTTCCCGATTGAACAATATAATATAGAATTCTTTGACAGAATTGTAGAGACCAGTATAGAAAAATCAGATGCAATAATAGATGCTATATTCGGAACAGGCCTGTCAAAAAAAATTAGCGGAATACACAAAAAAATCATCCAGGGAATCAACTTCAGCAACAAAACAGTTATAAGTGTTGACATACCATCCGGCATTAATGGCGACACAGGTGAAATAATGGGTATCGCAGTAAAGGCAGATTGCACTGTTACCTTTGGTTTGCCAAAAAGAGGACACTTTCTGTATCCCGGAGCAGAACATACTGGAAAACTGTATGTTTCTCACATATCATGTCCCCCATCGCTATATGAAAATCCGGATATAAATGTTCAGCTGAACACACCAGTAGAACTTCCGAAAAGAAAAAAAGATACGCACAAAGGAAATTACGGAAAAGCGCTGTTCATAGCCGGCGGCAAAAACTATCTTGGCGCACCAATGTTTTGCTCTTATGCATTCCTCAGGTCGGGCGGCGGGTTGTCGTACCTTGCAACACCCAAAAGCATCGCACCATTTATTGCAATGAAGGCAGGCGAGGTCATAATAATGCCTGCTCAGGAAACGAAAGAACAATCCATTTCGATGCAAAATCTTGATAATCTTCTAAAGCTATCCGAACAAATGGACATTGTAGCCATTGGCTCCGGCATAACTCTTGAAAAAGAAACAAAAAAATTTGTAAGAGAATTTGTGAAACAAGTAGGTAAACCAGTAATCATTGATGGAGACGGATTAACGGCTGTTTCAGAAGAGATAAAAATACTCAAAAAAAGAAAAGCGGAAACTATTATTACGCCTCATATGGGAGAGTTTGCAAAAATCACGAAAAAAACGATAAATGAAATAAAGAAAAATCGCATCAAAATTCTTCAAGAAAACGCGCAAGAACTCAACGCGATAATCATTTTGAAAGGAGCATTCACATTGATAGGCACGAAAGATGGAAAAATTTTTATCAACCTTTCTGGAAACCCCGGGATGGCCACAGCGGGAAGCGGAGATGTCTTAACGGGTGCGATCGCTGCAATGTACGGACTTGGGCTATCCATAGAAAGTGCGGCAAGAACCGGCGTATTCATACATGGAATCTCAGGAGACTTAAAAGCAAAAGAAAAAGGGATAGACGGAATAACAGCAACGGATATTTTAGAAGGGCTGCCAGGTGCAATAAAATACTATAAAGAAAATTATAAAACGATAAAGGAAACAAACTATGAAAGAATATATCTTATTTGACAATATCGATATTTACACAAAAATAGTAGAAACCAAACCATTAGACCTATTGGCAAACATTTTGCTTCTTTCGTACCTTTCTCTAGCCAAAAAATACAACGAAATCCTGGAATATACCACATCCCTTTTAATAAATAGCAGCATACACAATAATATATTGATAGAAAATTTTCATCTTTTGGGCTACATAGGAACAGGGGACGTTGTAAACAGCAAGGCTCAGGTGAAACTTAATCTTTCCATTGACCCGGAAAATGCTTATACCCATCTACTGGATAGTTTAATAGAAAAAAGAGAGGCCAAGGACTATCTCAGTGAGATAGAAAAAGCTTACCTCTTTTTACCGGATACAGAAAAAAACATCTTTCTAAACGAACTAAATTTTAAAAAAGAAGAATTAGAAAAGGAAAAGGAGCTGTACATCATTCCAGATGACATATACAGAAAAGAAAGGCCACTTGTAAAAAAAATTCAAGACGCCATCCAGCAAGATCCTGAAAATCCAATATTTAAAACATCTATTGCAGAAACACTGTATAAAGCAGATAGAGTAGAAGAAGCAAAGATGTATATAGACTTTGCGCTTGCACAGTATCCCAATTACCCGAGAGCATTGTTTATTGCTAAAGAAATCGCAAAACTTCAAGCAGAAGAAGAAAAAGAAATGGAATGTTTTGAAAAAATCCTTAACGTAGATTTCCTTTCACCCTATCTAAACGAAAAGGCACAAACATTCATTGAAAAAGATGATCAAGGCAAATTCGTCGAGCTGAAAGAACTTTTCGACAGCCCTGATAATCCATTCATAGCCTTCTTTAAAAAAGAAGTAGAAAACATCTTTCCTGAAAAAGATGAACAGATACCTCAGGTAATCCAAAAACAAAAGATAGAAGACGACTTAAAAAATAGTTTTGACCTCCTGAAAGAAAAAAAATACGCCGAAGCATTAGCAGGATTTATAAAAGAATTAAAAAAGAAATAATTCTTTTTTAAGCAAAATAAATTTTTACAAAATAGGAGGTACATATGAAAATTCAATGGTTAGGCCATTCAAGCTTTTTGATAGAAACAAGCGGAATAAAAATCCTCACAGACCCGTTCGATAATTCAATAGGATATGCAACAATCTTTCCTGATGTAGATATTGTCCTCGTTTCGCATGAGCATTTTGACCATAATGCAGTAGAAAATGTCCCTTCATACAAACAAGTTATTAAAGGAAACGTAGAAAAAGAATTTGAAGGAATAAAAATAAAGGGAATTGCCGGATATCATGATAACCGTAAAGGATTACTTCGTGGAAAGATAACAATGTTTAAAGTTCAATCAGAAGACATATCGCTACTCCATCTCGGAGACCTGGGAACACTGCTCACCGACAAGCAACTAAAAGAAATAGGAGAAGTAGACATAGCAATGGTTCCTGTTGGAGGAAAATACACAATAGAGCCTGGAGAAGCATGGGAAGTAATAAAACAATTAAACCCTAAAATAGTTATCCCGATGCATTATAAGACACCGTTTCTTACGCTTGATATTCTCCCGCTAGACAGCTTTTTGGAGGGCAAGCCATATGAAGAAAAGGATGTTTTAGAAATTACTTCTTCTACACTTCCCGGCTCCCTTCAAATTATAACGTTTCCTTATCCGAAATAGGAAGTAGTTTCCTTAAAAAACGCTCTGCAATAAAAGCAGAAACAACCATTATTATTGCACTCCACTGATTGGGCGTAAGTGAAAGAAATCGGGTGGGAATGTAACGAACAAATTCTACCGTAAAAAGTAGCGGAGAGAATACATAGCAAAATAAGATAAATACTTGCCCGTGAAATTTTCTGCGTTTCCTAATGTAAAAAACAATTACAAAAAATACTATCCAGCCCGCAAGCGAATCAAGCAGCTGTGCCGGGAAAAGGGCTGTATTTAAAACATCGCACTCAGAACGCGGATCTACAAAAACGTTTACAAGAGGAAAGACATGAGGCAACCAATCTGGCGCAGCCAATCCATAACAGCAGCCATTAAAAAAACAGGCAAATTTTCCAATGCCATACCCTATGGCAAGCCCCGGTGCCCCAACGTCAAGAAACTTCCAAAAAGAAACTTTATACCTTTTGACAGAAAGAACAACAGCGAGTATCCCGCCTAAAACTGACCCTTCAAATGAAAGCCCGCCTTCCCAGACAGCAAGAATGTGCTGAGGATTATCAAAATAAAATGAAACGTACGGAGAAGTAAGTATCCAGCATATTCTGGCACCAAGTATCCCGCCAACAATTGCCCATACAGCAATATTAAGAAATGTATCTTCATCAAATACTTTAAATTTATTAGAATAGTGAAGTGAAATAAATATGGCGACAATAATCGCAATTGCCACTATTACGCCATATGACCTTATTGAAAAATTTCCTAACGTAATAAAAATTGGGTGCATTTTTATCTATACCTCCTTATATTTGAAAAACAGGTTATTAGTTTTCTGCTAACAGCATCAATAGCAAAATTAGAACCCTCTTCCATCATAACCTTCTCTTTAGTTATTTTATTCTATAGTAAGAAATTTCCAAATGCATGAATTAAATTATAAAACATCTGTAAGATTACCAAAAAAGGCGGCAAGAAACTAAAAAGAAAATGATAACTTGATTTTTTAGAGTTAAAAGATATATACGGAACATAGAATAAATCGTACAGTTTTCATCCTATTAAAAATCAATGGCCGTATGCATACGCCTCTTCAAGAAAGTTAACAACATGCAAAACTATATCAACAACTATCTCACAAGTACTTTTTACGGCCAGCAATAGATTGTTACAGTTTGCGTTGCATCATCCCAGCCTACTGCTGCATTAAGATGCCCTGTAATAAAATTGCTTGGAAGATATGCTCTGCAATGTAATGATTAAAGATGTTTTTACAGGAAGTTCTACTCAATGTTACCTCTATTGTATGGTTACCCTTTATGCAGGGATGAAAGGGTAAATACGGGAATGACAGAAAGAAAGCCAGACTTAGTATGTAATTGCATTTGAAAAATTCACAAACAATCAAAACTAAGCCTGGCTTTTTGTTAACTTAAAATCCAAAGTTTACTGCTCTTCTTTTTAATAACCTCCACTTTAATCTAAAACCAGCTTTTTGAATGAATTAAAAACTATCTCTACATTAAGGCGTCCAGTAGATTTCAACTGTGATGAAACCGCTGTTGTCGCTATAAGCGTCGTCCACGATAGTAAACATGAGCTGGTTGCCATCACCGTTCACATCGAACGTGTAGATGTGATCTGGATTGAATAACGTCGGCTGCCATGTCACGGCTGCGCCGCCAATCCAAACCTGCAGTCGTTGGGACGCCTGCTGGTACCATCCTGCTATGCCACCGGGAGCGTGAGCCGCGTTACGGTAGTTCCACGCCGCGTCGGCAATCCCATACTCACCCCAGTTGGCGAAGCGGTACGTGCCACTCGCCTTGAGACTATAGTTCTTTCCTTCTTCGAGATCGATGTTGCTGTAGGTTGGTATCGGTATGTATTTGTCAGTCCCGTACGGAGTGACTTGAACCGTGTCTACAAGAATTGGCTGCACAGTGTAGCTAAAGTAGGTCGCCCAGTTTTTGCCTTCGAAATCTTCGCCTGCACCCCAGGCTGTCTCGGTTTGCAGCTCCCTTTCTACAATCTGGTATTGATAATCCAGTTTGTATATCAGGCCGGTAGGATTAGCTGTAGAACTGCTTGACCCAGGATAGTTACGAACCATCACTTCAAGTGTGTTAGTCCAAAGCGAAAGGTTGAGGTCGGGGAATTCGTCAATAGTGCCCCACTCGTGGTTATCACCGTAAGGACCATAGACCTCGCCATCCGAACCGATCAATGTACCGTTGAGATAAACTTCCTCTGCATTATCTGCGGTCATACTTGTTAGTGTACCAGTAATATTTACAGCATTCAAGGGAATCACAATGTTGCGGGTAAAGAGTCGCCAGCTATTGTTGGAGACCGGGGCTTCTGTGTAGTAAGCACTGGAAATCCATTGAGCTCCAGTGATTGTTGGCCAAGAGGGATGTTTCCATGTCAGAACAGCAGGGCTTGGGGTACCAGCATAGGGTCCTGAATAATCTATTGGATATCCAGGATTTAATGTGTCCTCTGCAATGTGAAGTACATTGTCAAGAAGTACGTCTCCTAAGGCATCGCCGCTGGCAACGCTAGCTGTTATTGGAGCGCTAAGAAGTTCAGGTAATTGCACTTTAGCATGAGCGGCAATGACGAGGGGTTCACTACCTAAGCCCAATGGGATTTCATAGGTCCACTCCGTAACGGCAGGGTCATGTTTTGTTGAATAGGGGAGGAACTGCCCCGGAATTGGATTGCCATTCTTCTGAGGGATATCATCAAGGTCAGTTGCGACAGCCAAATGTGTTTCTGTCATTTTCCATCCGCCAGTGGTTTCGTATTTAACATACAGGTTATCGGTGTCATGCCAGACACACACCTTACCAACATTGATATCTTGGCCCGCAAGCAAGGTAAAACATTCTTCTTGAATTACTTCTGTATCTGCCGCCACTGAAGCTGGAGTAGTTGCTGCTAACATACCCACCATTACCATTGCAACAACAATTAAAATGCTTACAAATTTTTTCATCAGTAATTCCTCCTTTCAAAAATTTTGATTTTTTTGACTTTTCTCTTTTCAACGCTCATCATACTTCCTCTGACAATTTTTTTATCCTAATGTCCATCTTAAACTGCTTTCCTTGTTTCTCCGATAAAAACCATTTTTACAAGTTCCACCATAAGCCCGACTCACCATTTGCCCATTTAGACCAAAAACCTTTTG
>DBOM01000026.1 GCA_002299965.1 Caldiserica bacterium UBA646
GTTTTTATCTCAGACCTAAAATTGTATGGAGATGGATAAGAAATAAGCAGTTTATTTTTATAAAAAACGGCATCAAACTAATGATAGATTATCTAAAAAGAAGATGAGTAACCATGAAAAGATGATCAGTCCCAATTGTTGATTAGCCTTCAAATTTTGATCTTTATGGAATTATTTCACATCCATTATACTTCATAAATTCGAAATTTTTCAAGCTGATTTTTCCACTTTCAACAAGCTTTCTAATTCTTGGCAACTCCTTGGCTACTGCGTTTATTAGATTTCGAACAGCATTACAAACTAGACTGTAGGCTTCCATGCTCCACCGCTTGGTAATGTTTGCATAGAGGCAACGACCGCTCCACAACGTAGAAGACTTGTTTTTTCGTCCAATAGTAAGTGACTGAGCAATTCCAAGGAAAGGATAAAGCCACAAAACAATACATACGTTGAAGATCGCATTCGGTCGTTAATATCACATGAAAGAACATCCTTTTCTCTACAAAAGAGGGAAACTCACATTTTTAAGCGTGTTTTTCCCTAATCTTCTTAGCCTTCTCAATATACTGCCTAAGCTCCCTTTCCCTAATTTTCTTTTCAGGCAAAGTTTCAGGAGCATACATTAAAGGAATAACAGCCAAAAACAAGAAAAAGCTAGCCAAAGAGAAAGCCATGCTTAACGGAATTATTTCAACATAAGGTTTAACTAATATGGATAAGAAACCGGCAAGAATGTAGGGGAGCCCACCTACAAGGTAGTATTTTTCTTTCTCATAGTCTCCCGCAAGATCTCCCCATAAAGTCATGAAGAAAACCGATGCAAACATCCCCCAAGTGATGCCATCAAGGATTGTATAAATGTACCATGAAATAGGGAATTCAGGTAAAAGGCTTAGCACAGCATATTCAATGCCTAACATGACGAAACCAGCTATTATTACTCGCTTTCTACCTACAATATCTGCTAATATGCCCCCTATTAAAGCAAAAAAGCCTGTCAATGCGAATTCAACAAATCCAACAAAAATGTAGAAGTCCCCAAAAAGGTTCTCCAATAGTGGTGCTTCTATAAAGTTCACAAGGCAGAACATAATCCAAGGAATCAAATATAGAATCATATCTTTTCTGCGCAGAATAGAGGAATAAGCAGAAGGATTGAGTGTTTGTTGAATTTTTCCTTTACTTTTTGTGGAGAAGAAAAAAGTAATAAGACCAAGTCCTCTCCAAATTGCAAGTGCCAGAAATGCTAAAACGGAATTGAGCGTATTTATGAGTAACGCCAAAAGAAGAATTCCGAAGCCAACAGCGCTCCATGTTATTCCTCCATGGATTCCACGGTTTTCAACAAACGTTACATCAGCAAAATAAGCTAGACATGAGGGAAGGCCTACTCCAATTGAAATTCCTAAAAAAAGTGAGATCAAAATATTTATTGATGTGCTGTTGCTTGCGACTGTGGTTAACAGCGCCGACATAACAGCTCCAGCAAGCATCCACAAGAGAAAAGAAATTTCTCTTTCACGTGGACAAATTATTGACCCTAAGATGGCTGAACTAGCAACACCTGCAAAGTGAACAGCGAAGAGCACTAAAGTTTCAGCAACAGAAACATATAGGTTGTTTATGGAGCTATTAAACATCGCCCATGTTAATGTGTACCATGTGAGGCTATTGAATACTATTATAAATGCCGGAAGAAATTCTTTCCAAATGATCTTTGATTTGGAGACGTTTCCAGACTGCATTTTTTGTGCAACCTATTACTCAAAAGTAGTGTTTTAAGATAAAACATTTTTTAAGCGAAATGTTTCTGTATTTGTGTTCAACAGCAAATCTTAAGTAGTAGATGCGTTGTACAGATAATTGTGATAGGGGAGTAAAATGAAGAAGGTAAAGAAACGGAAGGTTCCGGTTCGAACTCTTCCCTTATAGATTATCACTATAAATCCTCCAATGTAGACGCTGCAAAGTTTTTGAGTAGGACTTTTAACTCCTTAACCCTCATTTTTGAAATTAAATGAATGCTTTCTTCCGCTAGATCCCTCATCATTTTTTTAAGTTTCCTCACATTTCTTGCCTCGAAAACTATGTCAAGGAGTTCATCAGCATCCTTGCTTGTTACTTGTTTTTTTGCAAGTAACTTTTGGATCCTTTCCTTTGAGTTTTTATCTTGTATGGCATATAAAACTGGGATGGGTAAACATTCATTGTGCATACGGTGAGATAGTTCTTCGATTTCGAAAACATCTATGAATTCTTCTCTTAACGTTGCTAATATCCCTAGAATTCTTCCATATTTTGTCAAAACTTCAATTTCGCTGTTTGTTCCTTCCCCTACTATTGCACCAATCCGCATGTCTGCCTCAACACTAGCCGCTTTCATTTTAAGGATTTGCATATACTCCTCTGGTGCAACGTTCGTCTTTCCTTTCAGGTTTGATTCTAAGGCATGCGCGCTTCCAAGCTCGAGAAGTGACCTTTTAAGGGTTTCAAAGATTTCTTTTACTTTTTCTTCCGGTAATTTTTCAATTGATTTGCCGAGGAGAGTGAAACCACTTACAAAAAACACATTTCCTAAAATAAGTGCCATATCCTGTCCAAATTTTCCAAAAACAGTTGGTCTTCCATACTTTATATCTGATTTATCAATAATATCATCGTGTATATCAAGGGCGGCTGCTATCATAGCGATGACTGCTTGAACCTCTACCACTTTGTCTGGGTTTCCACCCACCGCTTCACAAGCTATTGAAAACAATCCAGGATGGGAGAAATTTTTCCAATTTGAAGTATAATATTCAAATGCTCCACGTAGTTTTTCGCATTTAATTATTTCCGTTAAAACAGTTTTCCTTGCAAAGTCAATTCCTTTTTTGCTTCTTTTCTCAAGGATTTCTAAGAGCATCTCAGATGTTTTTTTGTGTTTTCTAGGACTCATAATCTTCTTTATGCTGTTAGCTATATTTAAAACTAATAACAATTTTTGTTGGAGAAATTTCGCGCGCTCAAAATGGTTATTGTTGGAAATGGCTCAGTTGCTACTTAGCAAAAGTTTTAGTTGACACAAGAAATTTTCAAAAATATACTGAAGCCATAAAAAGAATCCTAAATTACTATAGAACGTTAAAAAAGTCTTTGTTCCATAGTATAATTCGTCACCGTATTCTTTTCGCCAATACCTTTCAAAAAGATGTAGATCTCCGTCTAAAAATGCTAAACCGCAAAGCATTCCTCCCTTCATAGCATAATAGATGCCTGCACCGCTTATCGGATTTACATGACCAGCTGCGTCACCGATTAATGCCCAATTCATGCCAGAACATGGAAAATCAAAGAAATCCTTCATCCATATGACCGGTACTAAATGAGTGAAGAAATGTCCTTTAAGGAGTTTTAGCCGTTTTCCAGCGGGGTGTGATAAGATGAACTTATCCAATGACTGTTTTAATTTCTTTCCTGTTTCCATGCTTCCGATACCAACGTTTATGCTCGTTCTTTTAGGAAAAATCCATATGAAACCTCCTTTTTGCACATATTCATGTGAGTAATAGGCTTCTACCGTATTTTTGGCGAATACTTTCTCTATATACTTGCTTGAACATGGAAAATTATAGCCGACGGTTGCGGCTAAGAATTGTGGAAGAATAGGCCTAAAAACGTATTTTCTTATGAGTGATGGACAACCATCTGCTCCTATAAGAACTTTAACCTTTACACATCTATCTTTATTGGTTTTTAATATCCAGCCATTCTCCCCTTTTGTTACTTGACTTACCTTTTCATCGAAAAAAGCCACACTTTTATTTTTTAACGCCTTTTGGAGCAGGTAATAGTCAAAATCCTTCCTTGAAATTAAAAACAGCGAAGGCTTCAAAAATAATTTTACACGGAATTTAAATCTCTCAGCTAAAAACCATCTTATCTCGTTTTCTAAAAGTTCCTCTGGAATATTGAATTCATCAACGACTCTATCTTCAATAAGTCCTCCGCATGGTTTTTCCCTAGGATGAGAATGATCAAAAAGGGCTACTTTAACTCCTGCTCTTCCTAGAACTTGTGCGCAGGAGGAGCCTGCAACTCCAGCTCCAACAATCCCAACTTCAAAAGTGTTTGGCACCGCATCAGTTCACCTTTTGCGCGTTATTCAATTAAATTGTTTATGATTAACTGAACTATTATTTAAAATCGTAGTCTTAAGAATATATAACATCACTTTAAAACATCACTTATCTACACTCAGCTTGTCAATTTTGAATGCGATTAATGCGGTTCAGAAACCGATAAAACCGTAGAGGAAGCAAGGAAGCTACGGGAGCAGGATTCAGGTACATCTGCACCTACAATGACGTGATGCTGTTCAGGAAGCGAAAGTAAGAAAGCATACTATTTGTCCTAAAAACCTTCTAATTGTTCTTTTAGTATGCTATTGTATGCTTCTACGTATTGTATTCCTTTCCTAGTTATTGTGTAAACTTTTCTAGTTCTTCCCCCTTGCCGTTGTTTTTCGCTTGTTAAGAAGCCTTTCCGTTCTAGATTGTTAAGCAGCGGATACAGTGCGCCGTGTCTTAGTCTCACGCCGAATTTTGCTTCTACTTGCTTTTTTATTTTGTAGCCCCACATGGGTTGGGTTTGGATAAGCCTTAACATTTGGATGTCTAGCAGGTTTTTGGTTATGCGTTGAACAATTTCTTTTCTGAAAGTTTCAGCCAATTTTTCACTCTCTAAACGTGTTCTGTTTTGAACTGGTCTATGTTTGAGCTTATTTAATTTATGTAGAAAATGGAATATTTTGGTATGCTTTGGTATGCTTTTTTATGTTTGTGGTAAGCATGAACCTTTATATCTTTGTTTAGGCTCTATAGAGTCTTGAGATATGTCTTAAAAAGGACATATAGTAGCTAAGTCTAACAGAAAAACTGTTAGACAAAAATACAGAAGGGAAATAGAATGGTCAACAACTCGAAAGAGGTTCAGGTCAAACTGATGAAAGGACTGTTAGACCTAA
>DBOM01000079.1 GCA_002299965.1 Caldiserica bacterium UBA646
TACAAAAAGGCAAATTAGAGGGCAATAAAGGCATACGAAAAAAAATCAATTTTGCCCAGAAAAATTCTTGCTTTCTTAGAGTTTTTGTTAAACCATTCTAATCCATCTAAGCGCAAATTTTAAGTAAATTGATATAAATGTATCTTTATTATCAAATTTTTGCGTGACAGCTACCTTAATTTTGTGCTATAAAAAATCTTATATATTGCAGAATAATTTTGTATATTACTGACGACTATTTTATGGGTACGAGAATTTTTTTTGCAAATTTGCGAAAGAACCCCAGGAAAAACATCCGTTCCTTGCATTATTGACTTTTTCTGTAATATTGTTAATATTGCAGAAAACATAGAAAAGCATAAACTTTATAAAATTCGGTGCTGATAAAAAATGAAAAACTTGGAATATCGAAATATTTTTATTTTGATAAAATTAATTCATGATAAATTTTTAACAACTTAAAAATAAGCAAGGAGAAGAAAATGGTAAAAATTAATAAAGAAAAACTTATCGATGAATATATTAATGAAATGAAAAATAGAGGGTATTCAAAAATGACTGTTCGGAATGTTCACTACCTCTTAAACAATTTTATGGCTCATTACGAATTCCCGGATAAAAATAATATATCGGATTATCTTTTTAATGTAGATGTTAGTAAGAATACAAAAATTACCCGCTCATATATTTTACTTGCCTTTGCAAAATATGTAAAAAGGAAAACCGGTATTAATTTTGATATTGGTATCCCAAGGTTAAAAAAATCAAAAAAAATGCCGGTGTATTTAACTAAAAATGAATTAGGAAAATTACTTGATGCATCAAGAAAAAATATCAGAGATTTTACAATTTTGGCATTTTTTATCCAGACGGGACTAAGAGTAGATGAATTAATAAACTTGCATACCAAAAATGTGGATTTGCAGGACAAAATGATAAAGGTGCATGGTAAAGGTGACAAAGAAAGAATTGTTCCTCTGTCACAGGATCTTGTAAAAATTCTGAAGACATATCTTAATGAAAGGACAGAAGGATATTTATTTATGTCACAAAAGGGGAAACCCTTTTCACCCAGTGCAATACAAAAAATGGTAAAGAAATACGCGCAAGAAGCACATTTAAAAAAGAAAGTATCTCCGCATAAATTAAGACACACATTCGCAACACTAGCACTTGAGGCAGGAGTAAACCCATTTACATTGAAGGAACTTCTTGGCCATAGTTCTTTGAACACTACACTGATCTACACTCATATTACCCCGGAAATATCGAGAGACGCCGTAAAACGTGTGGCCGAAATAACTAAAGATGTATTTGAAAAAAAGTAATACGTCAGATAAATCTAAACAAATGGAGTTAGATTATGAATTTAACCTTTAAAGAATTTTTACCTTCCGACCTTCTGCTGTTAGTTGATTTTCTTACTTCGGAAATATGGCCTTATCATAGCAGACCTCAGCTTACTCCCGAAGAAATCCAGGAGGCATTTGAAAAAGGAGTTTACAACAATAGTACTTCCTGCAAAACTTTTTGGATCGTCTTGGACAATGACAAACGCATTGGCTTAATTCGACTGTTTGACTTACAGGATAGTACTCCTTTATTTGATATCCGAATTCTCAGTGTCTATCGGGGTAAGGGAATTGGTGAACGAGCAATAAATTGGCTCACCAATTATATATTTACAACGTGGCCAGACAAACATAGAATTGAAGGTTACACACGACAAGATAATTTGACAATGAGACGAATATTTCAAAAATGCGGCTATGTAAAAGAAGCTTGTCACCGCAAGGCCTGGCCACTACCAAATGGAAACTACCTTGATGCTGTCGGCTATGGGATTCTAAGAGAAGATTGGAAACAAAAGAAAGTAACACCGAACAACTGGGGCAATAAAGATTTTTAGAAGCAATCTATATTATTAAGTTGCGAGGTCTATTGCAACAAAAACATTTTATAAGAACCCTCTTTTCGCCGTAGCTTCGATCAAAAATATCAATTTCTTACACACATATGAATAAAAAACTTTTAGGAAATTTCCGATAAAGGTCTTGACAAGAAAAAAATGCTAAAATTATAACAAGTTTACATAAAATGCGAGGAGGCAAAATATAAGAAAAAAGAGAACTTTTGTTATCATTGTGCTGGCTGGCATCTTTTTAACAGCAGGATTAATCTTGATAGGTATTAAGAACAAAGCAAAGGAAACATATTATTCTCCTCCAGAAATTAATCTGGTAAATTCAGTACCTGCGGGAACTGTAGTAAAATTCCCTGATATTTATACTGTTGATGAGAGAAAAGTCCCACAAAATGTAAAAACAGCAGTAATTTTCCTGGATAGAACATGTGGAAGCTGTGAATACCTTTCAATAGCACTACCCAAATTAGTTAGAAAATTTCCTGGCATTATCTGGCTATATGTTGAAAAATCAGAGGATCCGCCCATAATAGGAAATGTATCCATTAAGAATCTTTATATAGTAAGAGATAGTAAAATCAATCTATCCTCAATATTTGAAAGCAAGTATACTCCTACAATATTTTTGCTTGATAAGAACAATAAAATTCTCTGGAAACACAGAGGCTTTATACCACCATACTATAAAAGATTTAAAGAAGTAGTTTCCTACTTTGATAATAACAATATTCTTTATTTAGAAAATAGCACGGAAAGAAATTTATTAGTAGGAAAAGAATTTCCTGAGATAACAGTAAAATCATACCCGGACAACAAAGAACTTTCTTTCCCGGGAAGTTTTAAAGGGAAGCCTGCTACTATATTCTTATTCCAATTTTCTTGCACTGAATGCCTAACTGCAGTAAATGCTATTCCAAACGAGTTAAAACAAACAAATAAGATAAATAAAATCATAGTTTTTGCTCCGTTCTCTGAAAAGATCAACCAGGATGGTATAAACTTCGGCAAAGAATTTGGATTTAAAAATATGGTTATAGGTTTGCAGAGTCCTATTATTAAAGTTACCTGGAAAGATATTTTCAGTGCATTAAAAGGAGCTCAAAACACAGTGTATATAAATGACTATGATTTTTCTTTTCAGGATTCTATCGGATGGCCAGGTGCACCTGTGTTGATAGAACTTGATAAAAATGGAACTGTACGAGGAGTCTTTTCTCTCCACAATGCAAGTAATTCGGAACTAAAAGGGTTTTATACGCATCTTTATAAAACCCTTTTAAATCCATAAGAAAGGAGGTGAAAAATATGAACAAAAAGAAATTATTAGTTCTCATTGTTTTATTTGCTCTTCTTTTTGTAATTATGCTTCCTCTAGTTTACAGTCATCCAACAAGTATTGCAAAGGGTGTATGTCAAGAAATGCGATGTGATTGCTATGTTCCTTACCAGTACGTGGGCGGAACTTTGTGGAGAGGAGTTCTTGATCCTTTCTGGTATACTTGTTCTAATTGGGAAAGGATTTCTGATTGTGTGCCGTATTGTTAAATCTTAAATCAATGGAGCTGTAGGTAGGCAGATACAATGACGTACAAGTATCTGCCTACAAAGGATGAAGATAAGAAAAAGATGATATAATTGTAATATGATACGTAGAAAAGGAGAATATATAAAATATGACAAAGAGGCTTAAGGGAATAGTTTCATTGATTATAGCTATTGTACTTACTTTTTCTTTCTTCACGTTGAGCTTTTCTATGTCTGTCCTTGATGGAAATGAGAGAGAACTTCAAAAAGAAATTAATAGTTTGCCCTTTACGTCTTTTTTCACTGCAAAGATTACCAACCCTTATTCGAAAGCAACGCAAAAGAATATTCTAAAAGGTATTAATGACCCACTGGTATTTTTGCCAATAATAAGTGGGGAAAAGCTGCCCGAAGGTTCTTCTCCGCCCAACATTAAAGAACCAGATTGGAATAAAATTGATTTTATAACAAAGGAAGATGCAGAAAAGCTTGAGAAATCTTCATATATTAAAGATGCATTTGTAGGCGATGTATTTACTAATGGTGAGCAATATCTAAAAGCTAAAGATGCAGCAACTCATATGATGTTCATATCTTCCAAGTTTTTCAATGATTTAGAACTGCCACTTGAGTATGGCGGTTACTTCACAGATAGCACGTCACAGAATAGTGTCATACTAACAAATAGAATAAGTAAAGTGATATTTGGCAACGAAAACCCTATTGGTAAAACAGTCTTGGGAACTTCGCTTGCAGCAAGCAATGAGGAAGGCAGTATCTATTTCAAAGAAAAGTATACAGTTATGGGAGTTTTAAAGCCCCTATCAAATGAGGTATTGTTCTCGACTTTCGGGATGGTAGATGCATTTACACCTCTCCCTAAAGATTTTATACCATTAAGTGAACTAAAAATATCTAAATGGGGAGGAGATCCTACTCTTATAAAAAAACAATATTTGATTGATAATATTCTTTATGTCCTTCCAGAAAAAGGAAAATACAAAGAAGCTTTATCTGTGCTTAAAACCGCTCTAAAGGATAAAGGGTCAAAAGGCAGAAAGGACATTTCCCCGGAAATTACTTCAACAAATGCAAATGTGTCTGCATTTCTATCAATAAAATCAAGAGAAGAAAAGATTAAGTATATCCTTTACGCAGTAATATTCCTTATTTTTGTTTCCATATTTACTGCAATTAGCTTTTTAATTCTTGAATTACTCAATAAGAAAAGAGAGATTTCTATTAAGAGGGCAGTTGGAGAAAGCAAGAGAATGCTGTTTGCTGAATATTTTAAACAGTATGTTCCTATTTCTCTCATATCTCTATTCATTGCTCTCGTTATTCTTCTTATCCTTTCGCCTGCTCTTAAAAAGATTAATATTGCAGGAAGTATGAATACGTATGCCATTCCTATATCAACGATGTTTACCCCACATTCGTTATATATTGGATGGAGGACTATGATACTTGGCATTGCTACAGCGCTTGCTATTTCATTTGTTTCTGTTTATTTCTCTTTGAAAAGAATTGTAAAAATTACACCTGCTGAAGGTATGAGAGAAAGAGAAATAAAAGAAAATAAGAGAAAACTTAGCATAACAAAAATAATCCTTGTCACCATTATCGCAGTTTCAATTACAGGGACACTGTTCCCTGCAATCCTTAGAGATGCTTCTATCGAAAGAACAGTGTCGATTTATAAAGAAGTGCGTCCCGAAATAATACGTATTACTTTTAATATGCCACTGGTTGATTTAAACAAGCAGACTACAAGTAATTTTGCACTGGGCAATCCACACTATACGTATGATGATTACCTTGCCGTAAAGAAACTTATCGGAAATAAAGGTATAGTGGATTTCAGAAGTAAAAGACCTGAAATGGATGGGGAAATAAGGTATCTCAGTGCTACATCAACAACCCTTGCAATATATGGCTTAAATATGGCAAAGGGAAGATTTATTGAAGAAAAGGATATAGGAGAAAATGTTTGTGTGGTTGGTGCAAAATATGCAAAAGAAACTAATTTGAGCGTAGGAAAAGTTGCAGCATTTCATGACATAAGCGGAGGTTTACACGGCCCGTCAATTTATACCGTCATTGGCATTGTTACACCATCAAATCCTCTAATAGATGAAACGGTATTCTTTCCTCCTGATTCAACGCCTTCATTAAGTATGATGATGGGTAACCTTCCAGATTTTATTGGAAGCGGTATTATACTTATAAAGGCAAATAATCCTAAGGATAGGATTACTCTTGCAGAAGAAGCATTGGAATTTCTAAATAACAGACATTTAGATAAAAACCCCGGAGTAATATATGACATTAAAAAATATACAGATATTATCCTTAGAACCTCCACTTCCCTCTATACTTTGCTTTCCATCTTCCTCTTCCTTTCCCTTATTTCTGCCTTCCTTTCCCTCTCGGCTCTCTTGTTTATTGAAGTAATAAGAAGAACAAGAGAGATAGGAATAAAGAGAGCAATAGGTGCAACAAATAGAGATATTTTAAAAGAATTTACAGTTGCAGGGTTAAAAACAACAATCATTGCACTTGTTATAGGGATACCCATTGGTATTGTCATTTCACTGATTGTTGAAAAGATGAAAGGATGGAACTATTATATTCCTGTTAATATCCTTATCCTTGTTATACTTGTTTCACTTGCACTTGGCTTTGTCTTCTCTTTCCTTCCTGCCTTGTTTGCATCACATATTAAACCTGTGGAAGCAATAAAGAGTGAATGAAGCAATGAAGAATTTAACAAAAAACTTTATCGGGATATAATGATAGGAGGGTAAAGGATGATTGAGGTAAGAGATATATGGAAAGTGTATGAAAAGAAAGGTGTTGAGATCAATGCTTTAAGGAGTATAACCCTTGAGATTAAGGAAAGAGAGTATATCTCCATAATGGGCCCTTCAGGCTCAGGAAAGACAACACTGCTTAATGTAATTGGCTCTCTGGATATTCCTACAAAAGGAGAGGTGCTGTTTGAGGAAAAAGACCTCGTAAAAATGAATGATACGGATATATCACAATTTAGAAGAAAGAATATCGGGTTTGTATTCCAGATGTACAATTTAATATCTGATCTTACTGCATGGGAGAATGTATCACTTCCTCTCTACTATGATGGAGTAAAGGACAAAAGTGTAAGGAAAGAAAAGGCAGTTGAAGTGTTAAAAAAGGTAGGGCTTAAAGACAGAATAAATCATTATCCTGCGGAACTCTCAGGAGGGGAAGAACAAAGAGTTGCAATAGCAAGAGCATTGATCAACCATCCTAAAGTAATCCTTGCAGATGAACCTACAGGCAATCTTGACTCAAAGAGTTCAGAAGGGATTATGAACTTATTTGAAGAAATTTATGAAAAAGAAAATATTACACTTGTTGTCGTAACCCATGAGAGGCACATTGCGGAGAGAGCTGAAAAGATTATACATCTGCTGGATGGAACAGTACAACAGGTCGAAGAATTAAAAGAATTTTCAAAGAATTAGGATAAGGAGGCAAGAAATGAAAAAGATTATTATGGTATTAATGATTGTAGCTTTTGTTGCAACACTTGCTGCTGGCTGTGGTAAAACATCTGCACCAACAGCACCTTCCGAAAGAAAGACAGTAAACGGTATAACGAATGAATGGGCAAAATTGGAGGACGATACGTCGCTTATTGTAACAAATGTAGATATCGACCCTGATTATGATTCAAATACAGGAGTTAATCCCGGTAAAAAAGTAATTGCCGTAATGATAAAAGTAAAAAACGAAGGCAATATGGTGAAGATCTACAAAAAGAGCGATTTTATCCTTAAAGATTCAGAAGGAGCAATGTATCAGGACGATCAAGGTATAAAAACATTAAGTTTCTATACCGAAGATGTAAAACCTGAAGAAACAGCAGAAGGTAGGATAGGCTTTGTTGTGCCTAAAGCAGAAACAAAATTTACTTTTATTTATCAAGGTGCGTTAGGTGACATTGCAATTGATTTATCAGAAGGAGAGTAGAAATAAAAAATTACTTACACAAACCTGTATATAATTGAATACCTTGTTAAAAAATAGTGTAGCTATCTAACCATCACCTATACAGGAGAAAATATTGCAACCCTGCCACTGTTTCTAAGGAGTGTATCCAGTCCTTTTAGGAAAACAATATTTCTCTTATTCATAAGATAAATATAATTATCTTTTAATTCAAGGTTATCACCTGCTATATCTCCTTGGGGCACAACTTTCAGATTTTTCAGTTCAAATCAATGACCATTTTAAGGCAGAGTACATCATTTGGATATTTTGCTGTAAACTATTTAAGGATACCTCCCTATATTAAGGGGAAAGCTTTGCAACCAAAACAGGTTATCTTTTTTTGAAAGATATCTAACCCTTCTATGCTCGAAGAGAAATGAATGTTTAGCGCAGTTGCAACATTCTATAAACAAAGCAGTAAGAGTTTCTTAACAGAGCTTTTAGAGACTTTGTTCCTCTAATTACAAAGATGAGTTAAGAGAAGATTGGAAACAAAAGAAAATAACACCACTCAATTGGAATGATTTAGGTTTTTAACGCTTTCTCTTTTAAGCAACGAGATTAATAGCAACCGCAAGATTCTGTAAAATATTTCGTTTCGCGGTTATAATATAGTAGTTGTCTTTTACCCTATAAACACCTTCTCTGCATCTTTGTGGCTCATCATGTAAAATCCATTTTATATTGTCAAGGATATTTCTCTTGACAGAAAGCGTAGTATCGATCAACAATATAAAACTATCAGGCTTAAGATAATTTACCCTATCTAAAATCGACTTGAGTTCTGCTACTGAAATATTATTCGGTGGACTTTCTTTACACTCAATCATAACCAATTTTGTACCAACTCTTGCTACAACATCAATATCTCCCCCGAATTCAAGATTTTTTAACTTTACATCCACCATAGTTTCAAGACTTAATTCCTCGCTTAAATATTTTGCTATAAACCATTCAAAAATGGTACCCATATCGCTAAGAGAAAATTGTGCAATCAATAATCCGTTTTTCTTCAGGAGAATACCTAACTCCTCAATTTTTGCAATGTACTCATCTGCAACTTTCCCCCATTTTTCTCTAATCAGATTCTTATCAGCCTCGCCAATCTTTTGAATGAACAATACATCTCTTAACACTCTTCTAAAGTAATAGCTTTTTAATAGCAAGTAAAAAAAGTCCTGATCTTCTGTCTTTATAAAATCAAAAGTACTTTGCTTGCATAAAGCTTTAAACCCTCTCGCTTTAAGCAATTTATCAATAGAAAATGGCAAATACTCCTTTAAAGCCTCTTCGAGAGACTTGATCCTTTTCTGTAAAAGATTGATTTGAAATTCAAGCGATTCTATTTTTTCATCAATATCCGTAATAAATTTCCCCTTTATCTCTTTTTGTTTTTTTGATAATCATCGCAGCAAGAAAGCCAAATACAAATCCTCCCACATGTGCCCAGAAAGCAACGCCAGCCGCAACTCCAAATGATGTAAAAGCCGATGAAAGCTGCATAACGAACCATACAAGAAGAAAGAGCGAGGCGGGTATTTCAATAAATGTGATAAAAATGAAAAGGAAAACAAGTGTTTTAACTCTGGATCGCTGGAAAAGATAAAAATATGCTCCCATTGCCCCTGCAATAGCACCACTTGCGCCAATGATTGGTACTTTCGAAAGAGGGTCCATTGCCACTTGAGTGAGTGATGCAACAACACCGCTTAGTAGATAAAAAATAACAAATCCTTTTGCCCCCAAATAATCCTCTACATTATCCCCAAAAATCCAAAAATACCACAAGTTACCAATGATATGAGTAAAACCGCCATGAAGAAACATCGAGGAAAAAATAGTCAACCATGCCGGACGAAGAGACGGCACAATATAATTGCCTGTTGTTACCTGATAAGGAATAAGTCCATAGCGCAAATAAAAATTATTTAGTGCTAGACTAGGATCTTTAAAAGTTGCTGACTGAAAAAGCATTATTAGAAACACAACAACATTAATCGCGATAATTACGAGTGTGGCTAAAGGAAATGTGCTTATCTCCTGCGTATCTCGCAGCGGTATCATTACCTATATCTCAACCCGTGCTCCGGTAAGTGCTTTGCCGCATTGACAATGCCTTTCTTGGGGGATTTTCTCGATCATACTCTTTAGTATAGTCACAAGTTTGGAATTATTTTCAGCAAATTTTTTAACAACCATCTCTTGCGTTACTGGTTCAACATTCCCGCTAGCAACAACGCCGGCATCATAATCTGTAACAACTGCAATGTTTACATAGCACATCTCAAGCTCGCGAGCAAGTAATACTTCTGGATACTGTGTCATATTAATAATATCCCATCCCATTTTCGTAAACCATTCACTCTCTGCTTTTGTCGAAAATCTTGGGCCTTGTATAACTACAACTGTCCCTGTTGGATGAAAAGGCAATTTCATTTTATCCAACACATCTACGGCAATTTTTCGGAGCTCCGGACAATAAGGTTCTGCAAGACTAACATGCACTGTGATTGGTCCTTCGTAAAATGTACAATCTCTTCCAGAAGTTCTATCCACAAATTGACTGGTTATGACAAAGTCACCTACTTTCACATTTGGCTGTAAACTTCCTACCGCTGTTGGTGCAATAATCCTTTCGACCCCTAACGATTTCATCGCCCAGAGATTCGCTTTGTATGGAATTTTGTGTGGTGGATACTGATGTAATTTCCCATGTCTTGGTAGAAAAGCAATTTTTTTATCATTGTATTTACCAATTGCAATACGATCCGATGGAGGACCATACGGTGTTTCAATTTTTATCTCACTTACATCATCTAAAAAAGAATAAAACCCTGAACTCCCAAATACGCCTATTTCTGCCTTCTTTGCCATTTCTTCCTCCTCCTCACTGAATAATAATGCTAACTTTCCCTTTTTTAATTATACAATTTTTTTGCTTAATTACTATTTTCCAAAAATTTTGACTACATCAATTCAAGGATAAAAAGCCCCGCTAAAAGCGGGGCTATAAGTATCAATTCAGTTTTGTATTACAGCTCAATACCAGATTCTTCAAGTTTTAAAAGCCGTTCCCATTCTTTATCTACCATCATTTGCATCTTCTCTATTACATGTTTATTTTCATCTTTAAATAGGTGTTTAAAACGTCCTTGCCCTTTAAGAAATTCTTCAATTGGTTTTCTATTCTTTGGTTTGTGATTGATATGTACTTTACCCTTTTCAATTTCATATAGTGGCCAAAAATTTGTTTCAACTGCTAATTTTGAATAAGCCATTGTGGCAGCAGGATCAAATCTCCAGTTTGTGGTGCAAGGTTGAAGAACTGCAAGAAAAGCAGGCCCATCTGCCTCAAAACCTTTTTTCGCCTTGTTATATAAATCTATTATATTATGATTTGTTGCCTGGGCAGCATAAGGAATTCTATGTGCGGCTGCAATTTCGACAATATTTTTCCGCCACTGAGGTTTACCAAAACTTTTCGAACCAGCTGGCACTGTTGTTGTATTTGCTCCATAAGGTGTTGCAGCACTCCTCTGGTTACCCGTGTTCATATAACCTTCGTTGTCGTATACGACATACATAAAATTATGGCCTCTTTCTAATGCTCCGGAAAGAGCCTGAAATCCTATGTCGTATGTACCGCCATCACCACCAAATGCCAGAATGTTTACATCCTTGTCAATTTTCCCTCTCTTCCTTAAAGATTTATACGCTGTCTCTATTCCGCTTGCTACCGCCGCCGCATTCTCAAATGTGACATGTATCCACGGTACTTTCCAGGCAGAATAAGGATAAATTGTTGTAACAACTTCTAAACATCCTGTTGCATTAGCAATAATAACAGGTTTATCTGATGCAGCAAGTATTGCTCTTACTATAGAACCTATACCGCACCCTGCGCACATCCTATGTCCGGGAGCAAGTCCTACAGGTTTTGACATTATTTCTTGTAACGTTGCCATCTCATTACCCCCTTAACCCTATGTATCTTTCTTCTTCCGAGTTTACCTCTCCCGAAAGTAGCTCGTTGAATGCTTTTTCTATATCACTCTTAAAGATATCTTTTCCGCCAAGACCGAAAACATAGCTCTGAAGTTTTGGTCTTTTGTCCAGCTCAAAGAGAGCATTTTTGATTTCAGCATAAACAGGTGCATAAGCACCAAAAGCCATTGAGCGATCTAGCACACCAACTACAGGTATATCTTTCAACGCTGTTCGCACTTCTTTATACGGGAAAGGCCTAAATAGTTTTGGTTTTAGCAATCCAACTTTTTTGCCCTCTGCTCGCATTTTATCTACAGTATCTTTGGCAGTACCCGCTGTAGATGAAAGAACTACTATCGCTGCGTCTGCATCATCCAATTTGTATGATTCAAAATATGGATATTCTTTTCCAGTAATTTTGGAGAGCTCTTTGCCGGTCTCAAGGTAAATTTTCTTTACCTGTCTCATTGCCTCTTCCTGCTGTCTTTTAATTTCAAAATAATAATCCGGTAAAGCAAGCGGCCCAATTGTATATGGATGCTCTGTATCAAGTAAATATCTGTCTGGATTTCTTTCTCCCACAAATGCTTTTACCTTGTCATCATCAAATATCTCAACATTTTCTACGCTATGCCCAGTTATAAAACCGTCCTGCATAACCATTGCAGGAAGTAATATGTCGGGGTGTTCTGCGAGTCGAATTGCTAAAAGCATATTTTCGTATGCCTCTTGGCCGTTTTCAGAAAATATTTGTATCCACCCAATTGTTGTTGCACCCATTGTATCAGAATGGTCACAATGAATATTAATTGGCGCAGATAATGCTCTATTTACAACAGGCATCACAATAGGTAATCTTAACCCCGGAACTGCTGCCACTACTTCCCACATTAGTGCCAATCCTTGAGATGCTGTTGCGCACATTACTCTTGCTCCTGCTGCAGCCGCTCCTACAGTTGCTGACATTGCGGAATGCTCAGATTCTACAGGTATTGTTTCTGTATCGACAATACCATTTGCAACATATTGCGCAAAGAATTCAACAATTGGAGTTTGGGGAGTAATAGGATAAGCTACAACTACATCAGGGTTAATCTGCCGCATTGCCTCAGCGACAGCTTGTGTTCCCGATAATGGTTTCCAAGTACTCATTTTCTCCACCTCCTTATTTTGAAGAAGTGGCTTCTTCTTCTCTTATCATTTCAATCGCGTGTGTAGGGCATTCATGGACACAAATCCCACAACCTTTACAGAAATCTAAATCTGTCTCGAGTCTCACGGTGCCTTTATAAATTCTTCCATTAAAACCTTTTACACCTTCTTCAGATTTAACTATTGAAATGGCCATATCAGGACAGTATGCTACACAAAACATGCAATGTGTACATTTGTCAGGATCCCAAACAGGCCGTGAAGTTCTCCATGATCCTGTTTTATATTCAAGCGAAGATGCTGGTGGAAGATCAGCTCCGCGCATAAGATCTTTCCATCCTTTTTTTTCTGTCATTTTGCTATCTCCTTCCATGCTTCCCTTAGACCTTCTATATTTTTTTTGACCTTTTCCTCTCCTAAAGTTGCAAGGAAATGTTCTCCGATCACATCTTCAACCGATTCAATCGACACAACGTCAGTAACCTTTATTAATGCCCCAAGCATAGGTACGTTCGGGGCATCAATGCCCAACAATTTTAGTGAAATGCCAGTTGCATCAAGTGTATAGATTTTACCATTAAAACCTGTAATCTTTCTTATTTCTTCTGCAGATTTTGTAGTGTTTACAATAAGTATTCCGTGTTTTTCACAAAGTCCCTGTGCAACAGGAACACTTCCTGCAATACCTTGGTCAAATACAAGCACTGCATCAGGATTAACAATTGGTTCATGCGTTCTAAGTTGTTTATCAGATATTCTTGTGTACGAAACTGTTGGCGCACCTCTTCTTTCTGATCCATACTCAGGAAACGATTGAATCCATTTCCCGAGTTTAAATGCAGACTCTGCAAGAAGTTGAGATCCAGACTTTGCACCTTGGCCAGCTCTTGCATGCATTCTTACCTCGTAGATTTCCTTCATATTGGCCTCCCCAACTTAAAAACTAAATAGTTTTCCAGGGAGGAATCCTCCCTGGAACTGTAACATTTGAAATAAAAAGATTTTATGCTGTTTCTTCGATTTGAATACACTGTACCGGACAATTTTCTGCAGCATCTTTGTTGCAATCTGCATCTGATTCAGCAGAAATGGGAGCAGCTTTCCCATCATCATCCATTATCCAATTCTCCGGACAGATTGAAGCACATACACCACATCCAATGCAAGCTTCCGTGTCGGTTGTAACTTTATATTTTGCCATTTTTCACCTCCATATTCGTATTATAAAAAAATTTTAGGTATTTGCAATGTATTTACTAAAGATTTTCCTGTTTTCTCCATGGCTCAATGAGAAGCATAGCAGGAAGAAACAACAAAGGAATAAAAATAATTCCACTATACTGCTCTATTGCAAACGAGCCAATTACCCGCAGATTCCAGACATTAAAAAATGCAAAAAGAAACAGCAACCCAAAGGTAAGTAAAAAAATTCGATTTATTACAGGAGTACCATTTCTTCCTTTTTCAATATTATGATGAATGAGGGAAATAAAGTAAAAAGGAACCACAAAGAGAATTAATTCTTTTAGCGGCAATATGACAGGAAGCAACTTTTCGCTGGACACAATAGTTTTAAAAAATAGTGTTGAAAATATTGGTGAAAGAAAGATAATCAAAATCGAAAAAACCGAAATTAAGCTATAGGCAAATCTTCCTTTTTTATGCAAAGCAGAAAGCACAAATGCCCCAATGAGTAATATAAATAAAGGGTATAGATCTTTTATACGTAACTCTAATATAAATATCGGAGAAAATTGATCGCTCATAAAAACAACAAGCCCAACAGACAGAAGTAGTATAGCAGCTTCTATTTTATGAAACAATTTTTTATCATACACACAAAAAAACATAAATGTAAATATAAACGGAAAATAAAAGAACAAAATTTCAGAAGCAAACAACGGTGGAATCAAATTAAAAAATTGAGGAGTTAATGTTCCAAATTCAAATAAATTAAAAATAAGCCCAAGTGCAATCATTAATGCTGAACTAATTCGTGAAAGAAAAACATTCTGCGTATCATACAAAGAAAATAGGAGAAAAAGCAAAGCAAAAATAAAATAAGTAATAGTAATTACAGAGTAGTGGATTAAATACCTATTCAAAAGAAGTAGAGCAAAACTTCCCAAAATAGAAAATATTAAAAATTGCTTTGCGCTAAATAATTGAAGAGTTCTCCATTTTTTTGATGCATCAACTATGAGTAAAAATAGGAGAAGAATTATAATGGACACAATAGTAACTGGCAGACGGGATGGCTTATTCACTGGCATTTCTGTCGTGTAATGTATGCCGTCTATTTCAACTTCCACTGGATTTGTATGTATAGTAGCATAAATATATTTTTCCTGCAGAGAAGAAAAATGCACGGTTTCATTAAAAATTTCAATTCCACCTGTCTTAATTTTTACAGCTGCATCTCCAGCTGTATTTCCCGCATTAATAATTCTAACAGCGACTTTTTGTACAGGAGTATGCGTAACAAATGAAGCTTCGGGTAAATAAATCGGCGTAAATTGATCTTCAAAAATCCTTACTATCTTGATTTCCTTGTTTAAAGGAATATTGATTGCAATGTCATTTTCATCGAATAAAATACTCTCTTTGCTTACTCCGTCTATCACTGTAAATGTATTACCGATTTTAAATTGTTCCTTATCTAGCGAGAGCACGGTATCGCAATTTTTTGCAGTGAAAAAAATATAAGGGAAATCGCCAAATTGGTTTACGCTAGAGTTGTTTAATTCAATTTCTCCTTTGTAACCTGCCTGGTTTAATGCAGCTATATTAGCAAGTGCATCTATAATCACTGTTTTACTATTTGTTAAAACATCCTCATAATAAACAAAGTCGCCTTGATCTATATCTCTTCGAAATTCTGGATATATTCCGTAAAAGACCAATGTATCTAGCATGCTCGCGATATTATCCTGAGAAAAATGTCCATCAATTGTAATAAATACCGTTTTGTCAGGATACATCACTCTTGCTTTTCTCAGCAAATTTTCATCCAATTCGCCATTCGCCACAATCCCCACGATATCTCCAAATTTCCCAAAAGATAGAGTAGAATTATTTAAATTTTCAATGATAAGCAATTTCCCCCGGGAATGTAAATCTTTTTGCACTTTTATAAGCGTAGTCTCGATAGAATGAAAATATTCTGCATCGGGAATTACATCGGGTATATCTATAAAGAAACCGTCAAAGTCGAGGTTTGGATTTTTCTGATGCGTACGCATCGCAGTTGTATTCGTAAAACAGGGCTTCACGTCATACACCATCGATATATCATACATATTAAGTCGTTCATTGTACGGTTTTGCAAGTGGGTCAAGCAAAAAATATGTTTCAATTTTGTCTGTTGGTTTTACCACTCTATGGGGCTCATAAAAACTACCTTTTCCGGCACTTTTCAAAGTATATTGTATCTCTATCTCGGGTTCTGCGGGTTTTGTATAGGCAAGTACTGCGCCATCTCGCCTCACTGCTGAAACAAATACAGCAGACAGTATTTCACGGCTTGAAAAATCATCTGGAGTAAGCTCAAGGTAATCCTTTTTTAAATCATCCAGTTTTGCTTCTTTGTCGCTGATCTTTGTGTAGGAAAATAAATTTAATTCAGAAAATAGTAATATAGCATTTCCACTATCAAAATGTTCATGCCCTGCTACCTTTTCTGCATCAGTAACTTTATCTATCCCTATGGGAATGTCCTTATATTTTATAAAAAATGACTGAGGTGATATTGTAGATAGGACTAACCCATTAAGTACCGGACTCTTTGGAGTATGATGTCTTGAGAGAGCAGAAGCATAAACTCCAGCAGTAAATATTAAAATTAAGAGAAGAACAATGATAAATTTTTTCATAACGAATAATTATACAACTATTTTATTTTTTTCAAAACGTTGTATAGTAAACTTGTTATAAAATGTTTGTTTGTGGAGGCAGTGTGTTATGAATATTGTTCTGCGAAATAGGAGTTGCACTGGTCATTTCAACAAATACATACTCTCAGCATATCTTTATCGATATGATTGGTTCGCAAATCGTCTCAATAACAAGTCTTTATGTTGCCGCATCTGCTATTATTGTCCAATTATACAAAAACCGGTGTTCCCAAAAAACATAGAAGTAAAACCAGTTAGCATATGACATTAAAACTTACAGCAGGAATCATATTTATAACAGTCTATTTACTTCTTATGTTATTTCCAAAGAGAAGACACTATATCGCTATCATAGGTGCAGTTGCATTTATTGCTTTAAGCATTGTCCCGTTAACGACTGTCGCGCTAATAATAAATTGGAATGTATTGGGGATTCTCTTAGGGACAATGGGAGTTGTAGCGCTTCTTATAGAATCACGCATCCCTTCACTTTTAGGAGATATCGTTATTGATAAAGTGCCAAATGTAAAAATGGCGATTTTTGCACTTGCTCTATTCGCTGGTTTTATATCTGCGTTTACAGAAAATGTCTCAACCCTTCTTCTCGTTGCACCTGTTGCATTTTCTATTTGCGAAAAAATCGGCATTTCACCTGTACCTGCAATTATATCCATTGCTGTTTCTTCAAATCTCCAGGGTGCTGCAACGCTCGTAGGTGATCCAACTTCAATGCTTCTTGCGGGATATGCACATATGAATTTCCTGGATTTCTTCTGGTATAACCATCATTTAAGCATTGCGATTCCTACTGAAATTGGCGCACTTGCTGCTTCCCTGGTTTTACTTTATATTTTTAGGAAAGAAACCCATCCGATTCATCTTGAGGAAAAAACTGTTGTAACCGATTGGTTCCCCGGATACCTTGCTCTTTCTATGATTGGCGCACTTATCCTGGCCTCATTTCTTCCGTTTAAAAACATTAATGGACTTATATGCGTAATATTCCTCGTTATCGGTGTAGTAAGAGAAATCCTTGTGAAAAAATATTTTATGATAAAAAAGGTAGTTAAAGAAATAGATTGGAATACGATACTTCTCCTGACTGGTTTATTTATTATAGTGCAAGGACTGGTAAACATCCAGATAGTTAGGGATGTAGCACACTTTATGACAAATCTATCCAAAGGAAACATCTTTCTGGGGTATACAATTATCGTATGGGGATCTGTTCTGGCATCAGCGTTTATTGATAATGTCCCATATGTAATCACTATGCTTCCAGTTGTGGGAACAATGTCAGTTATGCTTAAGGCGCCCCCGGAGCTTTTTCTTTTCGGACTCTTAATCGGGGCAACCCTTGGAGGCAATATTACTCCAATTGGTGCATCCACTAATATCGCAGCAACTGGTCTGCTGCGAAAGAAAGGGTATATAGTAAGTTTTAAAGAGTTTGCTTCAATAGGTTTACCTTTTACTATTGCTGCGGTTGCCGCTGCATATATTGGTTTATACCTTATCATGCTTCCATTTATGCACTAGAAATACTGATATGATTGACAAAAAATAGTATCTACGTATATTTATGTTATGAGGAAATTCATATTATGAAAAAACATTCGATCAATGCAGTTACTATCTTCTTAATTGCTCTAATTATTTACCTCTCAGTCGAAGTAATAATAACAACGAGGTACTACTTGGATAATAGAAAAAATGTATTAGATTTGCAGCAAACAATTGAAAAACTTGAAAAAGAAAATGAATTTCTTCAAAATGAAGTTATAATTTGTACAGAAGAAGAATTTGTCGAAAAAGAAGCCAGAGAAAAATTAATGCTCGCAAAAAAAAATGAAACAATCGTCTATTTTAAGTGGACTGAAAGCGAAGAAGAAATAGCAGTAAATGAAGAAACCGGGGACTTTTTTACAAATATGTGGCAAAACCTCTTGAAACTTTTCAGAAAATAAATATAGTATATAAACATATGGGGAAAGAAGAATTTACCGGAAGAGTGATTAAAATAATGCCATATGGAGCGTTTATAAAATTAGACGATGGCAACATTGGACTCATCCATGTGTCGCAATTTAGCGATGTGTACGTAAAAGATGCCCGTAATTTTGTAAAAGAAGGCGAAAGAGTCGTAGTAAAGACTGTTGGGAAAACAAAAAAGAATGGTAAACTGAATCTTGCACTTGTAAAAAAAGTTGGCGAGATTGCAAAAAAACCAGAAATTAAAAACGGTCTTGATGAAAAAATTAAAAAATTCTTGCGCGAATCGGAAAAATCAAATTCTGCAAATAATCGCAGAATTGAAAGAAAAATACATTAGGCGGCGTAGCCCAGGGGTCAGAGCATCCGGCTCATATCCGGAATGTCGAAGGTTCGAATCCTTCCGCCGCCACCAGATAGCTTCTCTTAATGCCTTTAAACTTTGTAAAAACATTTTCTGCGAGAAAATCCATTATGAACAGGCAGACAAAATATCTGGATCATTAAATTATAAGATAAGTTCAAACATCCTTGGATAAGTCATCCATCGATTTCCAATTTTTCCATTTAAAATAGTTTACTGAAGATACTGTTAGAAAATAGAACAAAATTTATTTACAAAAATATGATATTCCAATATAATCATAGAAAAATTAAAAAGGAGTAGCGCATGAAAAAAAAGAAAATTGGTTCAGAGAAGTTTAGTAATCTTGTCTATTTTGCTTTTGCACTCATTACAGCACTGGTTGGCTTTAATTGGTTTATGTGGGGACCACTACTGGGGTCTTTTATAGAACCAACATATCATGTCTCCGGATTCCTTCTTGCTCTGTTCATAACATCAGTGCCAATCATGCTTGTATTTTTATCGTATTCTACAGGTAGCCTCGCCGATACAGATGTAAAGAAAACGACTATTCTTGCTGCACTTATAATGGCAATAACAGTTATTATCCGGCCTTTCACTATAGGAAATTTCTATGCTCTGTTAACAATCCAGATTATTTTTGCTACAAGTGCTGTTTTCTGCTTCACATCCTGGGCCCCACTTACTTACAGATTATTTAAAAAAGAAAAAGCAGCTTCTCGCGTTGCAGGTTTTACCGCCTCTCTTACCCTGGGCCAAATTATTACATATCTCATCACATACCCGCTAGTAAAGAAGTTTGGGTTCTTTAACATATTACTTGTATACGGTGTAATTACAGCAGTTGTCGCAATTCTTTATATAGTTGTAATACGAATACAAGAATTTACAGAACAGGTGGAAGCACCGAAAAGACCGTCATTTGCTCAAAGCCTAAAAATTGTGCTATCCGAAAAAGCAATGACCCCGCTTATGATTATTGCTTTTCTAGATATAGGCGTTTTTGCATGGCTTGCAGGTTGGTATCCATCAATTCTTACAAAATTCAAAGGTATCACTCCAACTGAGGCAGGAATTGTACATAGCATGATTCTTCTTGGATGTCTTATCGGGGCAATAACAGTGCCTAATATAAGTCACCACATAAAGAAAGTAAAGATATTTCTTGTAACCCTCCCCATAATTTGCATAATTATGCTGCTCCTTATACCCAGGCTTTCTGGGCTCGGCGCATTTGTCATAAATGGTATCATATTGGGTTTTGCGCTTTTTCCAATGTATCCATTAGGGGTACACCTTCCAAGTGCATATTCGAAAATTGGCGTTGCATATGCTGGAGTTAGTAGTGGAATAGTTCTCATCGCTGCTAACCTGGGAGGTTTTATTCTACCAGAGCTTGGAGCACTTACCCGCGGTATCACATCTGCAATCGTTCTTTTTGGAATTATTCCTATGGCACTTATGTTCATAGCTGCACTATTCTTTAAGGACCCGGATACATACAAATAGATGAAAAAAATTTGCGCTCTATTACTTTTGCTGTTTCTTATTTTTGCATACATTCCGAAAATTTCAGGTGAAACTCTTATCTTTGATAAAAATTTTCTTATCAGCGACGAGGATTTTACCGACTTTAATAGCATGAATCTCATTGAGATAAATGATTTTCTTTTCCAACAAGGGACTGTTCTTCCTTTTTATCAAGAAAATGGAGAAACAACAGCGCAAATAATTTTCAATGCAGCTCAAAAATACAAAATAAATCCAAAAGTCATCATAGCCACAATACAAAAAGAGGAAAGCTTAATTGCAGCAACTACTTACAACCAGCACGCACTGGATTATGCGATGGGGTATCACAAGCCATCTACTTTTGCCACACAGGTTGATAACGGAACAAACCTTTTAAGATATGCCTTTGATATTAAAGCAAGCGACTATGGATGGGAAGTAGGTAAACCACATAAAACCCTTGATGATCCCAAATACATTGAAAATATAATCATTCCTGAAAATGCAGCTACCGCGGCTCTATACCTCTACACTCCATATATTGGTGGTTATTACCAGGATAATGGCGTATATATTGGAGGAAACTATCTGTTTGTCAAAGTGTACACGCGATGGTTTGGCGTGAGTCAAAAACTTTCCTCTAAATTTTCCGAAAAAAACGTTTCTTTTTATGTGCCGGAAGAAACTGCTTCGATCTTGCCGATAAAAGTGTTTAATAACGGAGATGCCATGTGGGAAAAGGGGTTTTCTCTTACAACAATTCTGCCTCCAAAAAATATAAATATTATTTCCTCTAATCTCGAAAATAATATCGAGAATGGAGAATTTACTACATTTTATATTCAGGTCCCACCACTAACCAATAGCATTAAAATCCATATGCAGTTACTCACAAACAATGAAGAACTTTTTGGCGAAATAGTAGAGATAGAAGTGGTACCGGTAAAACTTGCCACCACAATAAAAATAGACGAAGAGAATATCAAAATATCGGTATCAAATAAAACAGTGGATATTCCTTATTTTACACTGAAAGAAGAACTATTAGACATCGATGGGGCAATTATTCAAGAAAAATTCATTATGAATGGGGAAAAATTTACAAAATACCATTTAATTTCAGAAATAGATATGACACCAAATAATATGAGCAGCTTTCAAGTCGTGTTAAGATGCATCGGGGCCAGCCAACCAATCGAGCTAAACACCAAAATAATCCCAGTTTTATCAACTAAACCATATTCAACTGGAAAATTCCTTTTAACCATCGGAACAACCCCACAAGGAGCATCGCTTACCTTGAATAATGAAAAAACGGAATACATTACGCCACTCTCAGTTTTAGTAGCACCAGGGCTCCATCAGATTACGCTAGAAAAAAATGGATTTGAAATAATAGAAAATGATATTGAAGTTGTAGAAGACACAGAAATAAATTTAGAACTTACAAAGACAGATTTTGAACCACCAGAACTTTCGGTCAACAAATCCGAACTTGTTAATAGCACACCTATACTAGTGAAGGGGAAGGTATCGGACAACATCTCAGTAGAATCACTTCAAATAAACGGCCAGGCTGTAAATTTTGATAAGGAAGGTAATTTTTCCATTGATTATCACCTTGAGGATGGGGAGAACGAAATACAAATCAGTTGCACCGACACAGCCGGAAATCTTACAGAAGATTCGTTTATTGTAACATTAGACAGAATACCACCAGAAATTTTAGCGAGTGAAACACCAAGAGTAACGCCAAATGTCTTTATCAAAATAAACATTCAAGCAATTGATGCAATAAATCTTTACGTAAATGAAAAACAATGTGACAACACGGAATATTCCGATTATATAAAACTAAATATCGGGAAGAATATTATAGAGGCAATAGCAGAAGATGAAGCTGGAAATAAAACGGTAAAAAATATCGTAATAGTCTATTCGCCACTGCCGCCAACAGTACTACAGCTCTTTATCGGTAAAACATACATATATGTCAATTCTGCAAAAAAAATTATCGACACTGCCCCAATTATTAAAGACGGACGAACTTTACTTCCGATAAGAGCTATTATAGAAGCACTTGGCGGAAAAATTTTCTACAAAGCGGAAAATAAAGAAGTGACAATATTTATAAATGGCGCAGAAATCCATCTCTTTATAGGAAATAATATGGCGATAGTAAACGAGAAAGAGATACGAATAGATGAAAACGAAAATGTTTATCCGCTTATCATTAATTCAAGAACCTATCTGCCGTTGCGCTTTATAATAGAAAATATTGGCGGTAGTGTAGAGTGGAATGCTGATGAAAGGAAAGTTACAATAACATATCCGCTTATTTAAACTCTTCCTCCGAAAAGGATTCTACTTGATAAATATAGACTTCCAAACCGTCTATTTGAAAACAATCCTCACTTAATCCTGCTTTTAAGCACAGATGTTTAAAAAATGCTTCCTTGTCAGGCAGTTCATCCCACACCTGAGGTAAAAAGGTTGCCTGGTACGGGCCTCTTCGTATAATTACGCCATCGATATTAGGTCGAACCTTGTTGAGCAATTCAGCAGGAGAGGAAAATTTTAATCGTGTAGGAACAGTAAGAATCGACAATTCAATATTTACTATAGAAAGTTCTTCTCTTACAAGTGGATAAAAGCGAGGATCCTTGAATGCAGCATTAATTGCATTGTCTATCACATCAAGAATCAGAGGACGAACAGGAGTAATCGTTCCAATACATCCTCGCAACTTTTCATTTATCGTGAGAGTTACAAAAGTACCCCGGTCGTCCCAGAATTCAGGATCCAGAAAATCATCTTCGGAAACAACAAGTTTTTCGTTGCGGTCCAGATAATTCCTGATGGCATCCCTTGCAACTTTCAAAAGATCTTTTTTAAGTTGCGTTTTCATAATTATCACCCTTTATAGAAAACATAGGCACCATATCCCACTACCTGTGTCTTTGAACCCGCAACATCTCCACTTGTTGCATAATGAAGTACTTTACTTTTCCATTTATTTTTCTTGGCAAGATATATTGCAGTAGCAATTCCAACTTTTCCACACGCCTCACAGATCGCAAGCTCTTTTAGATCCAGTTTTTTCACAGCATCATTGCAATGACTATCAATATCCCTTGCCACTTCATAAGAATGGTAATGACTTAAATCGGAACTCACAAGAAAAATTGAATTTTCAGGAGCATAACTAGCAAGAGCCGCCCCTAAATAATTAGGAGACACATCACCGGTAATAATAGGGACTATTTCAAAATGAGGTAGAGCTACCTGCAAAAATGGCAACTGCACTTCCAGAGAATGTTCTTCAAGATGAGCTTCTAAAATAAAGTGAAAATCCTCTTCCGAAAGGAGTCTTTTTGTGATTTTTGAAACATTAACAATCCCCAGTGGCGTCTTATAAACATCAAACAATCCGACTGATACGCCCTTAAAATAAGAATAATGAGATGGCCCAATTATGAAAATGGTCCAGTGTTTGCTTTTATCTAGATTGTCCAACTGCCTGTAGCTATATCCCGCAACAGGGCCAGAATATATATAGCCAGCATGAGGAGCAATAATTGTTGTTATACAGGGAATTTGCAATAATGGCGCTGCTGCAATAAACTGCTTCACCATCATTTTTAATTCTTCTTTATCAGCAGGATAAAAAGCACCTGCAACTACAGTATCCCGTATCTTCATCCATTCACCCCCTTCATATAATCATTTTACACTAAATTCTTAAAAAGTCCAAAAAAAATGCCAACATTGAAAGATATAGGATAAACAAAGTTATTCTGAATATTATTTTTGTCTGCAGACATATAAACAAAAGATTTTCTCTGCTTTTGCCAGCTTTTTGTCGTTTGGCGCTCTTTTTATTCCCAAGAATAAACACGGCAATCTCGTACAGAAATAAAAATGATTAACCTCAAGGGCTTAAAGTTTTGATGAATAAACAACCCCATTGCTTATTCTTTTTATTTTTTTATAGTATACTTTTAGAAAGTAAAATTATTAAGAGGAGGCAAAAGTATGGACAACTTTACATTTAAATTACCGACCAAAATAGTTTTTGGGAAGGGTGAATTTGAAAAACTTGGAGAAGAAGCGAAACTGATAGGAAAAAAAGCATTAATTGTCACAGGAAAACACTTTGCTAAATCTTCAGGACTGTTAAATAAAGCTCAAAAAATGCTTAAAGAAAATGGAGTAGAATTTGCAGAATTTTGCGAAATAGAACCAAATCCTGAAAGCGGCACTGTAGATAAAGGCGGAGAATTAGCACGCAAGGAAAATGTCGACTTCATTGTAGCAATTGGTGGAGGAAGCGTAATTGATGCGTCAAAGGGAATTGCAACGGTTACGGTAAGTAAATATCCGGTGTGGGACTACTGTGAAAGACCACCAAAAGCAAATGTACCCGATAATGCACTACCCATTCTTGCAGTTGTAACAGTAGCCGCAACAGGTTCTGAAGCCGATGCAGGAGGAGTAATAACAAACAGTAAGACAAGAAGCAAAAGATCGTTATGGGGAGAAAGCCTGTTTCCAAAAACATCCATTGTGGATCCCCTCCTGACATTATCAATACCAAAGAAGCAAACCGTTGATGGTGTAATTGATATGATTATTCACATTTTAGAAAGTTATCTTTCATCTCACGCGTTATCACCTGTATCAGACCGTATCTCAGAAAGTTTAATGAAGGAGGCAATGAAACAAGGAGAGATTATAATAAACGACCTCCAAAATATAGATGCAAGAGAATCACTTTCCTGGATTTCTACATTAGCGCTCTCAGGTTTTCCAAGTGCAGGAAGAAGGGGTCCAATGCCAATGCATGCACTTGAGCACCCAATATCCGGATTATATAAAATCTCGCATGGAAGAGGGCTTGCAGCGCTTCTGCCATCATTTTTGTATCAGACAAAAGAAACGCATTCAGATAGACTTAAACTACTTGGAAAGTCAATTTTCTCAACAGATTCTCCTACGAAAACCATTGAGCGCCTTGTCCACTGGATGAAAAAGATTGACGCCTTTACATCGCTTAAGAAACTTAATATAAAGAAAGAAAGCATAGAAAAATTCACGCTTATGGCAATAGAGGACACCAATGCAAATGGCATTGTACAGGCAAGAGAGCTTCTTACAAAAGAAAAAATCATACAGATTTACGAAACAGCATACAATTATAAAGATTTATTCAGAAAGGTGTAATGAATAGAAAAAATAAATTGTTCTTCAGATGTATGAAAAACACAAAACATAAAACTTAATCATTTTCCTTATCGAGAAAACGATTAAAAATAACTTTAAAAAGAAAGGAAAAAAATGAAAGCACAATTAGCATGTATTCCTTGTATAATGAACCAGGCATTCCGCGCAGCAAAAGCTGCAACAAAGAATAAAAAATTAATAAGAGAAGTGTTAAATAAAGTAGGCGAAGAGGTAAAATACATAGATCTTAAAAAATGCACTCCGCCAGAGGCAGCCATTCCTATTTACCAAATTGTAACAGATGTAACGGGAGTTGAAGATCCATACAAAAATGCAAAGAGGGAGCATATAAAAGAAGCACTTACTTTGTATCCTTTAATGATAGAAAAAGTAGAGCAAAGTAAAAATCCTTTAAAAGAAGCAGTAAAAATTGCTACGATAGGAAATGCAATTGATCTTGGAAGTAGATTTGATAAGATCGATATCACAAAAGAATTTGAGCGAATTGAAAACTCTCTCTTCTATTTAGATGAGTTTGATGCATTTGAAGAAAAAATAGAAAAAGAGAAAGAGATTCTATACCTTGCAGACAATGCCGGTGAAACCGTTTTTGATAGGCCACTTATCGAACTCTTGGCTAAAAGAAACAAGAAAATTTACTATGCAGTAAAAGAAAAACCAATCATTAACGACACAACGCGCCTTGATGCAGAGCTTTCAGGTATTAAAGAAGAAATTATCTCTACGGGTTCGGGAGTTGCGGGAACAATTTTGAATTACTGTTCAAAAGAATTTGTAAATTTTTTTGCCAAAGCAACATTTATCATAGCAAAAGGACAGGGCAACTATGAATCATTATCAAGCAAGAGAGCTCCTATTTTCTTTTTATTTAAAGCAAAATGCAAGCCAATTGCTATGGAAACAGGATTCAGAGTTGGAACAATGTTGCTTATAAAATCAAAATATTTTAGATAAATAGATGTAATTCTTGAAAAATTTCATTTTTTTGATATATTCTTCTATAATTAATTTGAAAGGAATAAAAAGGGAGGTGAAAATTCATAAAAAAATAATGAAAAACAAGTAAAAAAATCAAAAAAAGGAGAAAGACAAATGAAAAAAATTTTAGTATTTGTACTTGTAGGAATGTTTGTAACAGTGGCTTTTGCCGGATGTAAAACTGCAGAAAAAGCTCTTGTGACATTCGTATTTGCAAAAGGGGACGCAGTACGGTTAGACCCGGCTGATGTAACAGATGGGGAATCCATTACTGTAATGGATAATATATTCGAAGGACTTGTTAAGTACAAACCAGGCAGTACCGAAGTAGAACCAAACCTTGCGACAAGCTGGGAACCTTCATCTGATGGATTAGAATGGACATTTTACCTAAGAAAAGATGTAACATTCCACGACGGAACTCCATTCAATGCAGATGCAGTTGTTTTCTCTTTTGAAAGACAGCGCGACGAGAATCATCCTTTCCATAAATATGGAGAATGGGATTACTGGGGATGGTGCTTTGGTGAGATCGCAAAGACGGAAAAGGTGGATGATTACACTGTCAAAATTACCCTTGACACGCCATTTGCTCCGTTTATCAGCACAATGGCTATGTTCACAGTGTTTGTCGTAAGCCCTACAAGCGCTAATGAATGGGGAGGACAATGGTTCACTCATCCTGTCGGCACAGGGCCATTTACATTCGTTGAATGGGTAAAAGGCGATCATATTACGCTAGAAAAAAATCCTGATTACTGGGGCGAAAAAGCAAAGATCGATAAACTTATATTTAGGGTAATTGATGATCCATCTGCACGTCTTCTTGCACTTACCAAAGGAGAGGTTCACGGAATGGAATTTCCAAACCCGGATGATTTAGAAAACATAAAAAACAATCCTGATCTTCAGATTCTCAGTAAACCAGGCTTAAGTGTTGGATATCTTGCAATGAATATGGGGGAAGACACACCGGGATATCAAGAAGAGTTTGGAGATGTAAGAGTAAGACGAGCAATAGCTCATGCAATCAACAAACAAGATATAATTGACTATTTATACAAAGGGACTGCTATTGTGGCAAAAAATCCTATCCCACCAACCCTTTGGGGATACAATGATGCTATACAGGATTATGAATACAATCCGGAAAAAGCAAGAGAGCTTCTTGCAGAAGCAGGCTATCCGGATGGTTTCAAAACAAACCTGTGGGCAATGCCTGTTTCTCGGCCATACATGTTTGATCCAACAAAAATCGCAACAGCAATTCAGGCAGATTTAGCAAAGGTTGGAATAGATGCAGAAATAGTATCATATGATTGGGGTACATACCTTGATAAAACAGATAATGGAGAACACGCGATGTGTTTACTGGGCTGGACAGGAGATTATGCAGATCCAGATAATTTCTTATATGTCCTGCTTGATCCAGATTCAGCAACAGTAGGATCTGCTGGAAACGTAGCATTTTATCGAAATCCTGAGGTCCACCGACTGAATATGGAGGCAGTAACTACATTTGATCTTGCAAAAAGAACAGAACTTTATAAACAAGTTCAGGTTCTTGTCCATGAGGATGTACCATGGGTTACACTTGCTCATGCAACACAAATCCTTGTATTTAGAAGCAATGTCAAAGGATTTGTCTTATACCCAACAGGTGATTATCACTTTGATGCAACATATTTTGAAGGAGAAGGATAACACCGACTAATACAAAAAGGGGAGGAAAATCCTCCCCTTTTTGCCAAAACATAAAAAATGAAAAATTATATTCTAAGGAGAATTTTAAACCTATTTTTTGTTTTGTTTTTGGTTTCTATTATTATTTTCTTACTGCTAAGACTTGCTCCCGGAGATCCTGCAAAAGTTATAGCAGGGGAACATTCATCACCAGAAATAATCGAAGAAATAAGAATAAGATTGGGTTTAGACAAACCTCTTATTACACAGTACTTTATTTGGTTTAAGCAAATATTACGAGGGAATCTTGGCACATCAATTCAAACACGTGACTCTATTATGAAAGAGTTACTGCTAAGATTTCCAAATACATTTGAATTATCGGTTTTTGCAATGATTTTTGCCGGGCTAATAGGTTTCCCTGCAGGAATTATATCAGCTGTGCGAAGATATTCATTCCTTGATTATGTCAGCATGTTCATCGCCTTATTAGGCGTTTCCATGCCAGTATTCTGGCTCGGCATTATGCTTATGATGATATTTGGCGTAAAACTCGACTTGCTTCCGATAGGGGGACGGTTAAGCGTCTATACTTCACTAAAACCAATTACGCATTTCTATCTATTAGATAGTCTAATCACTCTCAATGGCCGTGCGTTCATTGATACGTTAAAACATCTTATTCTCCCGTCTATTGCACTGGGAACAATACCAATGGCATTTATTGCAAGAATTACACGTTCAAGTATGTTGGATGTCTTAAACCAAGATTATATACGAACTGCAAAATCAAAAGGACTGCGTCAAAACACAGTTATTCGAAAGCACGCTTTAAAAAATGCTATGATACCAATCTTGACTACTGCAGGTACAATATTCGCACTGCTTATGGGTGGTGCAATTCTCACAGAAACTGTATTTTCATGGCCTGGCATTGGAAAATATGTCGTGCAAGCTGTATATGCGAGAGACTATCCGGTAGTACAAGGTTCCGTCCTATTTATTGCCTTTCTAATCGCTGTTACCAATCTGACTGTTGATATACTTTACGCGTACTTAGACCCAAGAATTCATTATCAATAAGGAGGAAGCTATTAGATGCGCAACTATTCCGCACTGCATGATACAATAAGGTATTTAAAGAAAAATAAAGGAGCAATGCTAGGGCTACTTTTAATTGTTGCGTTTATTCTAATGGCAATTTTTGCGCCTCACATAGCACCTCACAGTCCAATCGAACAAAGTCTAAAAAACAATTTAAAACCCGGTATTTGGGCAAATAATCCAACAAATATCCTGGGTACAGATGAATTTGGCAGAGACTTACTCAGTCGAATTATATATGGTGCAAGAATATCGTTAAGTGTTGGCTTTATCGCTGTGTTTATAGGTATGTTGCTTGGTGGTACAGCAGGCATCATTGCCGGTTTTTTCGGTGGAAAGATTGACGAAATTATTATGAGAATTGTGGACATAATGTTTTCTCTACCGTCTATCCTTCTTGCAATTGTAATCGTTGCAATCTTAGGAAGAGGTTTAGATAAAGCAATGATTGCAATAGGAATTACTTACGCACCGCAAATTGCAAGAATTATTCGTGCAGAAACACTTGTTGTTAAAAACACGGAATATGTAGAAGGAGCAAAAGCCATTGGAAGTTCTAGCATAAGAACAATGTTAGTACATGTTTTACCAAATGTTATGTCTCCTATCATTGTTTACGCCACACTAAGCACGGGAAGCGCAATTCTTGACGCAGCTGCCCTGGGTTTCTTGGGATTAGGCGCACAACCACCTACAGCAGAATGGGGAGCAATGTTAGCAAGTAGCTTTCACTCCATCACGGGTGGATATTGGTGGGTAGAAACATTTCCAGGAATAGCAATAGCGCTGACTGTTTTGGGATTTAACCTATTTGGTGATGGTTTACGCGATTCATTAGATCCAAAACTCAGGATATAACCCACTAAATTACGCATGAGTATTTATTTGGCATACCCCATTTAAACCTAAAGTTTTTCTATTGTTTTCTTCAGTAATTTGATCTCAAATTAAAATAAAACGATTAAATAATCGAATCCCGTAATGGTTCAAAAAATAATTACATAGTCTCAAAATCTTAAGAAGGAAACATCAAAGTTTTAGTACAATCTTATTGCAAAAAATCTTATATAATAGTAAAATGGAAAAAAATATAAAGAAAGGGAGGTACAAATGAAAAAATTTAGTATCTTTATAATTGTTTTGTTACTTATCCTTATTGCAAGTCTCGTCTTCGTACTACAAAACAATGCTCTGGTAAGTCTGAAATTCTTCACATGGGAATTTTCGACAAGTATGGGGTTACTTACAATAGTTGTATTTTTTGCAGGATTTATTGTAATGTGGCTCATTGCTGTGATGTTTTACATTAATGCCGCTACAAGACACAGAAGAGAAGTTAAGGAAAGAGATAATGTCATCAGAAAACTTGAAGAAGAAAAAAGTAAAATCAAAGAGGAATATGAAACCAAATTAAAAACAAGCGAAGAAAAAATTAAAACACAAGAAGAAAAACCTCTACAACCGAAAACTCAACCAGAAGTTGAAAAAACGACTGGAGAAAACATAAAAGAAGAAACTGAAGAGCAATCAAATAAAGAACCATTGCCAGAAAAACAGAAGAAAAAAGGTTTATTTCGCCGGAATAAGTGAATAAAAACATAAAACGATTAACGCGTATCGGGGTTATTGCCGGGTTATATGTAGCGCTTACCTACCTCACTTATACATTCTCCTATACGATGATACAAGTGAGAGTTGCTGAAGCTCTCACTGTCCTCCCGTTTATATACCCAGAAGCAGTGTGGGGAGTGGCAATTGGTTGTTTTATTGCAAACATAGCTTCGCCATTCGGGCCAATTGACATAATTCTTGGCACATCCCTTACACTTATTGCAGCACTTTTAACACGCAGACTTGCCAGAACAAAAAAGCTGTACCTTGCTCCCCTACCACCTATTATAATTAATGCATTCGGTGTTGCACTGTATGTAACATCACTGGCAGGATTGCTTGGTCCAAAAGGATTGACAATATCAAAGATGGGAACATTTTCATACATATTTACACATTTTGAACTTCGGCCTTATATCATAGGAGTTATCTGGATAGCCATAGGAGAGACAATCGCAACCTATGCATTAGGATTACCACTACTCTACGCCTTAACTAAAAAGGGAGAAAAAAATGAAAGTTAAAATAGCACTTGCACAAATAAACCCCCTGCTCGGCGACATAGAAAAAAATAGAGAAAAACATCTGGAATTCATCGGAAAAGCGATAGAAAACAATGCACAAATTATTGTATTCCCAGAGTTAAGTATTACGGGGTATAGATTAAAGGATTTCGCAATGGAAGTGGCATTGCCTGCGGACAGCAATTTTTTTAATCCAATACTCAAACAGAGCAAGAAAATTGACATCGCGTTTGGGTTCGTTGAAAGAGGAAGCGACAGTAACGTCTATAATTCTGCTATGTACATCGAAAATCAATCTATAAAATCAGTTTACCGAAAAATATATCTTCCCACTCATGGAATGTTTCAAGAACTCCGATTTATGGGAAGAGGAGAAAAAGTTACCACATTCAAAACAAAATATGGTAATTTTTCCATGCTAATTTGCAGAGATTTATTCCACCCATCCCTTCTATTCCTTACTTATGCACAAAAAACAGACGTTGTCTTAGGAATGAGCAATATGCCGCTGCGAGGAGTAACGGGAGAAAAACCTGCCATACAAGAAACAGTAGAAAAAGCAATAGACACCTACACAAATTTCTTTTCCCAGTTTATTGTATTTGTGAACAGGGTAGGCTTTGAAGATGGATTAGGATTTTATGGGGGATCGTTTGTTGGGACCCCATTGGGCAAAAAATTGGCCTTCGCGGGAATATTGCAAGAAAAACTAACTTTTGCCACAATAGACTTAGAGGAAATTTATAAAAAGAGACAACTATTCCCGCTTGCAAGAGAAGAGGATTTAAATATTGTGCAGAATAATCTCAGTAGAATTCTGGAGGAAAACTATGGAAAATTTTAGATTAAATTACGAACTTGTAAAAAAATTTATTATAGAATTTATCAAAGAAGAAGTGCACAGCAATGGATTTAATCGATGTGTCGTAGGATTATCGGGTGGATTAGACTCAGTACTTGTTGCATATCTATCAAAAGAAGCATTGGGAAAAGAAAATGTAAAAGCAATCATTATGCCCTACAAAACCAGCAACCCTGCATCTAAAGAAGATGCACTTGCAACTGCAACACACCTTGGCATTTTATATGAAACAATTGATATCACGAAAATTGCAGATGCCTACTTTAAAAAAGAAAAAGAGATGACAAATATTAGAATGGGTAATTTCCTTGCAAGAACCAGGATGAGTATACTGTTTGATAAATCACGAGAATTTAAAGCGCTTGTAATGGGTACAAGCAACAAAAGCGAATTAATTTTAGGATACAGCACATGGTATGGCGACATGGCTGCAAGTCTTTATCCAATCGGTGACCTGTATAAAACACAAATATTCGAATTTGCGCAATTTATGCAGATCCCAGAAAAAATCATAGCCAAAAAACCTTCAGCGGATTTATGGCCTGGGCAAACAGATGAAAAAGAACTAGGAGCAAAATACATACAGATTGACTCCATACTAACCCTTTATGTAGATCAGCGTAAAACAAAAGATGAAATCATAGCGATGGGCTACAGCCAAAAAATTGTAGAAAGCTTACTAAATAGAATCAAAAAAAACCAATTTAAGAGGACCCTACCTCCAGTTGCAAAATTTTCTCCTAGAACTTTTGGATTAGATTTCCTTTACCCACATGATCTAGGGAAATAACATAAATTCATTTTTTTATATATGGAAATTGCGGCAAAACTTGGAAATCTCTTTCAGTGTAGGGGTATAGACACCAACATGTGTTGTTGAGAGTGCCGCAGCATAGTTCGCAAATTCAAGACTCTTATAAACGTCTTCGCGGCTTAGATATGTCTTCAGAAATGCTGCATTAAATACATCGCCTGCTCCAATACCATCCAGTGCGTTAACGGGTATTCCATCTATGCTATATTTTTTATGCTTTGTATATGCCTCAGCCCCTTTTGAACCTTTTTTAATAACTACAATTCCGTTTGTTGCAATTTTATCTTTTACAATTGAGAGAGGAAAATCTTTTATTTCTTGCTCGTTTGCAAACACAATGTCTGCGCTTTTAAAAATAGCAATATTGGTCTCTAAAAACCCTTTTACAGACCGTCCTATCCTGAACTGTGGATCAAAAAATATTTTTATTCCTTTCTTTTTTGCCATTTCAACAATTTTCACTACTTCGATCTGCGCCTTTTTCTCGGTGTTTATCCCGGAAGAAATATACAAATAGCGATATTTATCACTTATTGTTAAAAATTCCGCAGATGATATGTCTGTGTACGCACATTTGTTTATTAAAGCAAATGTCACTCTTTTCTCGCTATCGCCCACTAAAGCAAAGATTAAAGATGTAGGGCGATTGCTTAGTTTTTTTAAAAAAAGAATTTTATTCTCATTAAATAGTTCGACAAAAAAATCTCCAAAATGATCTTTGGATATAGGTGTAAAATAATATGGATTCCCGTTAATTTTCGACAACGCCAGTGCAAAATTTATTCCTGAACCAGCAGGCCTCATACTATACTGTTCGATGATATTATTTTTATCACTTTTCATACTATATTTTCCCTTTAAAACAACATCAAAACAGTTGTCTCCGATAACAAGCATCTTCATTTTGACACTTCCTTTACCTTTTTCACAAATAATGCCACTTTTTCAATATCTTTTCTGCCACTCATAAAAGACAAATCCAATGATGTTTTTGCATCTACCCCTGCAGGATGCACCATTGTTATTGCTTGCTGTACATTCTTCGGAGAAAGCCCACCCCCCAATATCACAGGTATCGAAACCATTTCAATAACACGTTTACTAATCGACCAATCGTGTACCTTGCCCGTTGCCCCGACAAATCCACTCATCTGCTTACTCTCATCTGGTGAGTCAAGCATAATATAATCAACAATTTGACTAACCGCAGCAGCTTTTTTGATAGATTCCTCCGATTTAACAGGAATAGCGTACATAAGTTTAATATTATATTTTTTGAGCATTTGCTGGATGTCCTTCAATTTTTTTAAATTCATTTCAGAACATACATGTAAGATATCCATTTTTAATATCGAAACAAACCTTTCTATTTCGGTAATAGAAACAGTATTTACAATTACGCTACTTTTTTTCTGCGCATTTTTTATGGTTGCTATTATTTTCTTTGCTTTTTCGAGAGACACAATGCCTTTTCCATTGTCTCCCATTTCGCTCACTACAATACCAATGTGGTCAACTCCAAGTTTAATAAGCGAAAGCGCATCTTCCTCAGAAATAATTGCATAAATTTGAATAATCATCGTTTACCTATAAATTCTTCAAACTCTTCTAAAGAAAAAGCGTTTATGACATCACTTTTTGTAAGCCAGGCCCGTCTTGCAACACCTATGCCATACCGCATATCTTTCATTCCATCAATTGAATGCGCATCGGTTCCTATTTCAAACTTCAGATTATATATCTCTTTTGCTCTTCTTGCATTTATATCATTCAAATCTAACCGTTGTGACGAGGCATTAATTTCCACAAGAACATCGCGCTTTTGCGCCTCTTTAAACACTGAATCTAAATCTACATCATAATTATTTCTTCTGCCGATTATTCCACCCAGAGGATGAGTAATAGCCCTTACACTGTTATAAGACATCGCGTTTATAATGCGATTAGTTATCTTTCCCTTTTCCTGATTCATTCCCGAATGAATGCCAGCAAGACAAATATCAAAGAGATTAAGCTCTTCATCAGAGAAATCAATACGTCCATCCGAAAGTATATTTAGTTCTGTACCAAAAAATATTTTAAACGGAGCAAATTTCCTATTTAATTGCTCTATTTCTTTTTTCTCATCCTTGTAACGTTCAATTGAAAGGCCATTTGCAACACCCAAAGCCCTTGCATGATCTGTGATAGCTATATAATTGTAACCAAGCTGAAGAGCTTGTTGTGCCATTTCTTCAATACTGTTCATGCCATCTGAATAAAGCGAGTGCAAATGAATATCGCCCCTTATATCCGTTAGCTCAATGAGTTTCGGCAACTTACCTTCAATTGCTAATTCTATTTCTCCGCTGTCTTCCCGTATCTCCGGTGGAATCCATGGCAAGCCAATAGATTCGTAAATACTTTCTTCCGTCTCTGAAGCAATACATTTGTTTGTATTAAGGTCAAATACACCATATTCGTTTATCTTCAAATTTCTTTTATTAGCCAACTCTCTAATTCTTATGTTATGCTCCTTTGAACCCGTAAAATATTGGATTGCAGCACCAAACAACTCTCTTTGAACGACTCTGAGATCTACCTGTATATTTTCAGTCGAAAGAATAGACGACTTTTTTTCGCCTTTGACAATAACATTTTTTACCATACCAAGCGAAACAAATTTATCCATTACAGATACAGGATTGTTTGACACAACAAGGATATCGATGTCTCCAATAGTTCCCTTCATTCTCCTGATGCTGCCACAAATTTTTATTTTCTCGACAGGAGAATATTTTTTTAACTCATCAACGATACTTTCAGCAAGAGGAAGAGCGATACCGATAGATATACGCTCCGATTGCCTATTCTTCATATCTTCAAGACCTTTTAATATTCCTTTTTCTATTTTCTCTCCAAACCCAGGCAGATTTCTGATTTTGCCTTGCATTGCAGCTTTTTTCAAGCTTTCCACAGATTGTATACCCAATGTATCAAAAAGAATTTTTGCGCGTCTTACGCCAAGTTCAGGTACTTTTTCAAGCTCCAGAAGTGACTCGGGTATTTTCTTCTTTAGCTCTTCGAGTTTATCAATATGTCCCGTGTTAAGATATTGAAGTATTTTATTAGCACTAGCCTTTCCCACTCCTTTAATGGAAGTAAGTTTCCCCTCTCTTGCTAAATCTTCTACTGGTACAGGTAAATTTTCTATTTGCTGAGCTACTTTCAAATATGCTCTCGCTTTAAAGGGATTTTCTTCAGCTAATTCTGATAATCCAGCAAGTTCATAAAATTTTTGAGCTACTTCCTTATTTCTCATTTAGAGCGATCCGTCTATCTCTTTTTTTAATGTGGAAAAAAAATCTTCCATAAATGCAATTCTCTTTTCTGCGATCTTCTTTGCTGTGTCTGTAAAAAGTCTTTCCGGAATATATCTGAATTTTGTCTCTAACTCAATATTAGGTGCGTGTTTTGAAATATCTTTGATGCGGCCGTTAATTTTTCCATCTAATAAATTCTCCTTTACGTAGCTGTTTAAATCAATATCAATATATACACTTTCTCCTCTTTCCCCTGCAATCATATAAGCTCGTGCAATACCTACAGCTCCAATAGCATCAAGTTTATCAGCATCAAACAATATCTGTGCTTCTTTTGTCGCCGGTGGCGCTTCTCCCCTATAACGATGAGTTTGTATGCAATGCTTTACGTTTTGAACTATTCTTTCCGGATAGTCCAGACTGCGTAATATCTCTTCTGCCATTTCGGCACCTAAAAGAGCATGGTCAATATTTCCGCTTAAATCCGAATCCTCTTTAACGCGTGCAATATCATGCAACAAAGAAGCAATCTCTACTATCTCCATATCGACAATCTGCTCCTTTTTTGCAAGCATACATGCAAGCTCAAACACCCTGAATGTATGCTCAAGGTCATGTGAAGAGGATGAAAGCTCTTTTTTAACTATCTGTTTGATTGTGTTCATCTTTTTATTCATTCTGCTTTCAATTATAACAAATTTTGAATAAACTGCGAATTGTAATTTCATTTATGTTAAGATAAATCCTGATATTTAAAATGGTTTAAACATCTGGACAAATTTTTAAAAAATATATAAAAGAAAAGATATTTTATCCCGTCAAACTTGCTGATAATAAACAATTAACATTGCTTAAAGAATAAAAAAGGAGCGCCTTTAATCTGGCACTCCTTCAAAAAAATATTGCTAATTAGGTTATCCTTCGACAGGAACAATTGGAACAGTTTCAAGTTTCTCCTTATGTATAATCGGTTTCTTCCACTCGCCTTTATAATAAAAGAACAGTGCAACAATCGCTGCACCCACATTGCTGAGCGCCATCCCCCACCATATACCAGTAGAATCAAACCGCATGCCAAGGAGATAGGCAAGTGGAATCCTTAATGCCCATAATCGAATGATATCTGCCACCATGGGCTGGACATTATGCCCGGAGCCTCTAAACAATGCCGTAATTGCACCAAATAAGCCAAAAAATGGAATACCAATTATGAAAATCGAGAGAAAACGAACCCCTTCTTGAATGATATCAGGTCTTCCGGGTATAAACATTTTAAGGAATGGAACCCTTAAAGCAAAAACAAGTAATGCCTCAAGAAGAGTAACAAACACTACAATTTTGAGGCCTTCCTTTGCAATTTTTTCTACTCTATGTATCAGGTTCGCACCCAGATTTTGACCAATCAAAGTCATAATACCCATTCCCAATCCATCCACCGCAATAAATATGATGGAAATAAGTCTATCTCCTACCCCATATGCCGCAAGAACAGTTTCAGGATTATTTACTCTCCCAATAATTCCCATGACAAGTACAAATCCAAACGCTGTTGTAGAATTCCCAACTGCAGCAGGAAGCCCTACTTTAAAAATTTTCTTCATCCATTCCCACACCGGGATGAGTCCCTTTAATGTTATTTTTATGCCTTTTGTGCCCTTAAAGAGAAAGTACATGGAAATAGTGGCTGCAATGCCCTGACAGATAACCGTCGCAAGAGCTGCACCAAGAACACCCATACGAGGGAAACCCCACCAGCCAAAAATAAGAAATGGATCAAGAATAATATTTAACGTTACGGTGAAAAGATTTATTTGCATAGGAGTCACCGTATCACCTTTTGCAGAAAGAATACTCTGGAATACAACGGCAATAAAAATGAAAGGCATTCCCCAAAAAACAAGTTTCAAATAAACTATAGCTGTTCCAGTTACCGAAGCTGCTTTTGTAATTAAAGGAATTAAGTATGGCGTTCCAATAACTCCAAGCACCGCAATTACTATACCAAAAATAATGGAAAGCGAAAACACCTGGCTTGCTGCAATGTTTGCTTCTTTATGTTCTCCTGCGCCAGTGTGCTGAGAAACAAGAGCTATCCCAGCCATACTGAACCCAAAAGAAAAAGCTATAAGCAACCAGATGATAGGCCATGCAATCTGCAGGCCTGCAACAGCTCCACCACTCTCGGCAGCTGGCAAATGCCCCAGCCAAAATGTATCTGCAAGGTTATAAAGTGTGTGTAAAAATTGTGAAATCATTAAAGGAAAACTCAATAAGAACATGACTTTTACAGGATTGCCGTTTAAAATTTCCTCTCTTGTAACTTTTCTCATTTTTCTCCTCGCTAAAAAAAAATATTATAACATAAAGCTACAATTAAGCAATTTCTATTTCTACGTGCTTTCCTTCTTCTTCATCTGTTATATCAATGATTTTGCCAGAAAATTCTGGGTCATTCATCGCTTTTCGCAACTCTTCCATATCAATAGGTATATCTTCGCCTCCTACATTAATCATATTCTTCCCCATCTTATTTGCGATATTCAATCCCCAATTAACTAAACCAAATGGTATAGTAACATTCACCTGAGGCTTTCCTTCTTTTTTCACAAGGATCTTCAAAAACCTTTTTCTTTTACTCTGTGGAATAGATTGTTCGTCTCTTTTAACTTCTTTCAAAGCCTCAATAAGCTTTACTGCTTCTTCTTTTGTAATCTTTTCTTCCTCAAGCATTTCTAATACTTTTTTGATTTCGTCTTGCATTATTTTCCTCCTTTATTTAATTTAATTTCTTCAATACGAACATCACCGCTTATCGTTTTTAAAACAATGTCATATTTGCCTTCTCCCGATAAAAATTCAGAATTTTGTATATTCTTAAGATTCCCTTCCTTATCTTTAAATATTACATCTCCTGTTTTTGTTTTAGCTACTATCTTTGCATCTAAATTTTTTGCTTTCAACACGCAATCACCAGAAATAGTTTTCAGAAATAGATTGCCGTTTAAGCTTGCATCAGTTATCCGGACATCTCCGCTAAATGAAGTTAGCTCTATCTCTTCTAATGAAACGTCCTGCAATAAAACATCGCCAGAGTAAGTTTTTAAAGCTCCGTTTAATTTTCCCTTATCAACGCTTATATCTCCAGATTTTAGCGACACAGTAATAGCTCCGGATAAATTGTTGCCACTTACATCGCCGCTTATAGATTCAAGCTTTATGTCGCCAGTAACGTCGTTTATTCTAATATCTCCATCCACAGTTTTTGCAGTAATATTACCTGAAATGTGCTCAAGATACAGATCACCGCTTACAGTATGCAGAGTCACATCACTCTCCGACGGGATTACAATACTAATTGGCCGGGATGATAATAACGCATTTCCTATATGTATACCCAGAATATATACTGTCCTTTTATCTTTATATTTTGGACGTACCATAAAGGTGTTTTCCTTTTTCTCTATTTCTATAAACTCTTTCCCTTCTATAATCTTCACTTCATCCAGGTCTTTTTCTCCGGTTATCTTTATATCCGTACTTACAAATCCAGATAGATTTAATTCAATTCTTTTTCCATCTGTAGGAAAGACGCTGATTTCATCCTCGCTATCTTCCTCTATTGCTTCTTCCAATTTTCTCTTCTCTTCGTCAGATATCTTTCCCTCATCTAACAATCTTTTCAGCTGATCTTCAATCTTTTCATTCATTCTTCTGCCTCCCTTATTAGTTTTACTGCTTCTTTAGCGCTAATCTCTCCTCTTTCCAGCGCATCTAAAATTTCTTTTTTACTAGGTTTTTCTTCCGATTCACGCAAACCTAAAGCAATCAATGCTTTGTCCAGACGGTTTTTTGCAGTTGGATATGAAATTCCCAATCGTTCTTGAACTTCCTTAATGTTTCCCCTTGAACGAAGAAAAACAGCAAGAAATTCTTGATCTTCTTGCGAAAGCAACAAAAGCTTGCTAATTGGGAAATCACCTCGTATAACAGTGTCACATTTTGAACATTTAAGTTCCGATATTGTAAGAATCGCATTACAAGCAGGACAATTCGTTGGCATTTTTTTCATCTCTCACCTCCATTTTTAATATTATTTACTTTCACTTTAATAATATTAATATAAAATTTAGTTTTGTCAAGAGTAAAATAAGGAAATTTTAAAAAATTTTAATAAAAAACTCATAATTAAAGTAAAACCAGAAAAAATGTGACTTAAGTGCTTGACAGAAATTTAAAAATCAGTACTCTATAAGAGAATTCATATTAAAGGAGGTAGGTATAACTATGCCTATATTAAAAGCTTCAAAAAAATCAGTAAGGAAAGATAAGAAACGTACAGAAAGAAATACAAATTATAAAATTGCACTAAAAAAAGCGCTTGATTTTGCAAAAAAGAGTGGATATAGCGAAGATAAGGTAAGAGAGGCAATAAAAACTATTGATAAATTAGAGGCAAAAGGAATTATCCATCAAAATAATGCTTCAAGAAAAAAATCTGCACTGATGAAGAAATTAAACCAGGCAAAAAGCACAGAAACACCTGTTAAAGAAGAAACGCCTGAACAAGGAACACCTGAGTAAGATCGCTACATATTCTGGATAAAGAGTCTGATATGCAGGAGACGGTCTAATTCCCCTGTTTTTGATTTAACATCAATTTCTTCAATCTGATGAAATACTTCCAAGAGCTGAGACATCTGATACTTTTTTGCAAGAGATAACATTTTGGGAACAGCAAATCTTTTGATACCAAACTGCTTAGAGAGGCTATCCATGCTAAATGCGTTTCTACTTGTAGTAGTCGCCATAAGCTCCTTTATGAAAATAACCTGAGAGAACGTCTTTAAAAGCAAAGAAACCACCATCCCATCAGCAGTATTATTTTCCGTAAGTAGTTCATCAAACATTTTCAGCGCAACATCTTTTTGTCTTTCTACAATTGCATAGATTAGATTAAAAATTTTTGTTTCCGAAGTATATTCTACAACTTCCTCCACATCACTTTTCTCTATCTTTTTATTGTCTCCAATAAATAATGTCAGCTTTTTTATCTCTGATAACAGTAAAAATAAATCTTCGCCGCACCGAGCCAGAAGTTCACGGACAGCATCCCCAGATATTTCTTTGCCATTTTCTTTGCAACGGCTTTTAATCCACGTCTTAAGTATATCAGACGAAACTGAATACTCGCGAATAAACACAGAATCTTTCTCAATTACAAATTTTTTAACCGCCTCGAATCTTTTGGAAGATTTAGACATTATAATAAGTACTGATGATGAAGGAACAGTCAGGAAATAGATTTGCTTAGCTTCACTAGCTGAAAGTTCGTCAATATTCTTTAAAAACACTACCCTTCCTTTGCCAACTTTACTAAAAGGAATAGAGCCTAAAACATCAGACACATCATGTACAGTAATGTCTTCTCCGGATAACTCAACAAAATCAAATGCAATTGTTGCGCTATCTACAAATTTTTCTCTGATTTGTTCAACGATCTGAAATTTGAGGTAAGCATAAGAGCTTTTCTCGCCAAAGAGTAGATACATCCGATGTATCTTGCCTTTTTTAATATCGGTTAAAGCTGCAATAGATTTCTGCTCAATCACGGATATATTTTACCAAGCAATCTTGGAAAAGATATTGTTTCACGCACGTGTGGAAGTTTAGCAATCCAGGCAACAGTTCTCTCAATACCTATGCCAAATCCTCCATGCGGCACAGATCCATATTTTCGCAGGTCTAGATACCACCTATAATCTTCCTCTGAAAGGTTATTTTCTCTAATTTTTTCAAGCAGTAAATCATAATCGTCTATTCTCTGACTACCGCCAATAATTTCGCCATACCCCTCAGGTGCTAGCAAATCGGCAGCAAGAACAGTATTTGGCTCTTCGGGATCGGGTTTCATGTAAAAAGCCTTTGCGCCAATAGGAAAATGATGCACAAATACAGGTTTATTAAACGTGTCTGCAAGTATTGTTTCTTCTTCGCTACCAAAGTCGTCACCCCACTCAACTGCCTTCCCATGTTTCTTCAAAATTTCAAGTGCCTCTTTATAATATATTTTTGGAAAGGGTGGCTCGACCTTCTCCAGCAAAGAAGTGTCTCTCTCTATAATATCGAGTTCATCTTTTCTATTCTTAAGTACATCTCTTATCACATATGTAATCATATCTTCCTGAAGCTTCATATTCTCTTCAAATGTGATATAAGCAATCTCTGGTTCAAGCATCCAAAACTCTGTAAGATGCCTCCTCGTTTTTGATTTTTCGGCACGGAAAGTAGGCCCAAAACAATACACCTTACCTAATGCCATTGCTGCTGCCTCCATATAAAGCTGGCCGCTCTGCGAGAGGAAAGCTGGTTCACCAAAATAATCTGTTTGAAATAGCGTAGTGGAACCTTCGCAAGCATTTGGCGTAAGAATAGGAGCATCCACAAGTGTAAAACCTCTATTATCAAAAAAATCTCGAAACGCCCTTTCAATTTGATGTCTGATCCTCAAAATTGCCCATTGTCTCTTTGACCTGAGCCATAGATGTCGATTCTCCATTAAAAATCCTACACCGTGATCTTTCGGTGTTATAGGATAATCTCTGGTAAGTTGTATTATTTCAATCTCTTTTAATGTCAACTCGCAGCCATTAGGAGATCTTTTATCTTCTCGAATCGTTCCTCTTGCAATGACAGAAGTTTCTTGGGTAAGTGCTTTTGCCCTGGCAAAGGTCTCGTCCTCAACTTCATTTTTTGCCATCACACACTGCATAAATCCGGTTCCATCCCTCAATAAAATAAATAAAATTTTGCCGCTTGACCGTGAATTGTACACCCAGCCCTTGATGGTTGCTTCTTTTCCTATATAATTTCTAGCTTCATTTATATCCATAATCTACCCAAATTAAGGGAATCACCTCCTCATTTTTAAGAAGAATATAAAAGATATTTAAGAATTATCAATGGACCTACACTTCTGGCAAAGAGGATAAGGTGGAATCGTTTCTGATAAAATGCCCCTGACGATTTCTGTTGTATCAATATAGTCCCCATGATAAACAAACATATCAAGATCTTCTACAAGTTCTTCTTC
>DBOM01000051.1 GCA_002299965.1 Caldiserica bacterium UBA646
AAACCCTTTTTCTTTAAAGAGTTTTATACAGGTATCTACCACTTCGGTATCATAAAGAATTCCCTTATTCTTTGATATTTCCTTTAGTGCTTCATTAATTCCAAGCGCTGGTCGGTAAGGACGATTGGAAGACATTGCTTCAACAACATCAGCAACACCTAAAATACGAGCTTCAAGGAGAATCTCATCCCCTTTTAAATTATTGGGGTATCCTGAGCCATTCATCCTTTCGTGATGTTGGAGAATAATCCGAGCAATAGGCCAGGGAAGGTCTATATTTTTTACTATATCATAGCCAGTTTGCGAATGAATTTTAATGATGTCAAATTCGATAGCGCTAAGCTTGATTGGTTTGACGAGAATTTCAACAGGTACACTAATCTTTCCAATGTCATGGATGGCGGCAGCCATATTAATTGTGTTAATTTTTTCGTTCGAAAGATTCATCTCTTGCGCAATAGCCGTGGAAAGTTGCCCCACACGTCGTTGATGGCCAGCAGTATATGGATCTCTTTTTTCAGCTATCATTGCTATTGCTTGAATTGTGCCATTCAAAGCTTTTTGCCATTTCTCGAAATTCTCTTTCGATTTTTTTTCTAATCGTACACGGTTTTCTTCTGCTTCAATATTATGCAGGGCAAAGCTTATGTCTCCGCTAACTTCTTTTAGCAGTGAATGTACCTCTTTATCCTGGAGAAACTCTTCAGAGATAGTTACACTTAAGAAACCGTAAAACTTTTCAGCATATTTCAAAGGAACTACTACTGTTTCATCAATTGTTTTAGCATCTAATAGGATATACTTTCTGTGCCTTGGACTTAAATCCTTAGCAAAGTAAAACTCTTGTTGCAAAAATGTATCTACAACACTTTCAGGCAATTTAGTGCCTTTTAATTGGCTGAGTTTATGGGCAATCTCTTTATTTGAACGTGAATAAAATATTTTTGAAATCCGGTAAGAATTATCCAGTATAGCAATCCGTATATTATTAAAAATAGGAGCTATAACAAGATTATTGCAGACTTCGTTTAGCAACTTTTCTTTGTCCTTCTCTCTAACAATAAGCTGGTTAACAAAACGGATTGCATAAAGAATAAGATTGATATATTTAAGCTCCCTTTCTGCCTTTATACGTTTAGTAATGTCAATGTCTGTACCTCTGTATCCGAGAATGTTCCCTTTTTTATCAAGCATAGGAATTCTGCTTGTGGAGAGCCAGACTATTTCACCATCTTTGCGCACGTTCCGGTTTATAAACTTACGAAAAGACCTCTTTTTGTTAATCAATGAAAATATCTCCTTCTTGAGTTCTTCCCTATCTTCAGGATGAAATAAATCATAGAAATGTTTTTTTCCAACAACTTCTTCGGGTTTATAACCAAGTATCTTTTTTACTACAGGACTTGCATAGGTGTATAGGCCATTGGTATCCACTTCCCAAACCCATTCTTGAGCATTTTTCGTTACTTGTCGAAAACGTTCCTCTGATTCCTGCAGTTTCTTTTCCGCTTTTTTACGTTCAGTGATGTCTTCTCCCGAGCTAAGGTGACCAGTTATATTGCCATTTTTATCTTTGATAAAAGAATTATGCCAGGAGATTAATCTTTCCTCTCCACTTTTAGTAAGGATAGTGTTTTCGTGATATTCTACAAGTTTCATATCACTGGCTAATATCTTCTTGAAGGTACTATCTACTTCTTTTTTAAATCTTTCGGGAATAAAATTTTTAATCCAATTTTTCCCTACTATTTCATTTTCTTCATATCCTAAAATTTCACATGCTTTCTTATTTGCCAGAGTAACAATTCCCCTCTTGTCAAGCGCAACGAACATGACAAGAGATATACTGAGATATTGTTGAGCTTTATCTTTCTCTTGTTTTATTTTTTCATTTGCTTTTTTGAACTCGGTGATATCCATTAAAGAAGCTATACTTTTTTTGGTATGGAATATCATCCCAATTTTTAAAAATACATCTTTTATATTGCCTTTTTTATTGATAAAATGAAATTCATACTCTGTAGCAGCTTTTCCTCCAGTTTTTCTTCTTGCAATATGATATTTTTTCATTTTTTCTAAATCTTCCGGAATAACAAAATCTGTCCATTTCATTTTATTTTCAATTTCATCTTTAGAATATCCGCTTAATTTCTCAAATCGGGTATTTGCCATAGAAATAATCATGTCTTCTTCTATTAGTACTGTAGCTGTGCCGGTATTTTCAAATACCGTTCGATATCTTTCTTCAGTTTCTTTTATCTTTTTATTGCTCTTTTCAAGGTCAAGCAACTTCTTCTCGAGTTTCTGTATCAAACGCTCGCTGTAAAGCTTGAATGTTTCTTTCTCTTTCAAGGTCGGCTTTTTAGGCATTATCTTGCCCTCCTCTACTTTTTTAATCACGCCTCTTATGATATCTATAAACACATCCGGCTCTACTGGCTTGATTATAAACTTTTCTGCACCCAATTCCAGAGCAAATTCTTCATCCTTTTTGTCAGTATACGTAGCAGTATAGAATACAAAAGGTATCTTTTTAAGTGCTTCGTCACTCTTGCATTTCATGCACAACTGGAAACCGTCCATCGTTGGCATTAAAACATCAGATATAATCACATCAATAGAACCTTTTTTTAGCTCATTGAGCGCTTCAATCCCGTTTCTGGCAGATAAAACCTTATATCCACTCCCTTTTAGCAGAACCTCAAGAAGATAAAGGTTTTCTTCACTGTCATCTACTATTAAGATTTTTATCTTTTTTATGCTCTTCATAAATATTTTTTTAATTCATCCATGAAGGTCTCCGGGTTGATAGGCTTAGTGATATATCCTGTACAACCCGCTTTTAACGCCTTTTCCTCATCCCCAGCCATAGCATATGATGTCA
>DBOM01000015.1 GCA_002299965.1 Caldiserica bacterium UBA646
TGGCAATATGCAAGGATAATCTTGAATGATTGGTATATCATGAGGAGAAGGAATATTTATGCCGTTCGTTTTTAACAGCTTCTGATTTACTTTTGTGGGATGAGCCCTTGAATTACATCGATTTAATTACCAGAGAGCAGTTGGAAGATGTCATTTTGCAATATAAACCTACCTTATTGTTTGTCGAACATGATAGGCATTTTATAGATAGAATTGCAACAAAAATAGTGTATTTATAAAAACAAAGCAGGAAATAGTGAAATACATCTTTGTTTGTCTTTAATAGAGATGAAATCGATTTTGTGGGCATTTGTTATTTTTGCTATTCATAAAATAAAAAATGCGTTATAATATTTGAAGAGAAAGAAAAATGTTGGAGGGCTGGAGTATGAAAAAAGCACTTCTTATTGTGGATATGCTGAATGATTTTGTGGAAGACGGAGGGGCGCTCAAGGTGGAAGGCGCAAAAGAAATTGCCCCTTTCATTAATGATTTACGTGTGGAATTTAAGAAAAATGGATTTCCTGTCATATATATTTGTGATTCACATTTGGAGAATGATCCAGAATTTGAATTATGGCCTCCCCATTGTGTTGAAGGCACAAAAGGCGCGGAAATTATTGGGGAGCTAAAGCCTGATGCAAATGACTATGTAATTAAGAAGAAGAGTTATTCTGGTTTTTATGGCACTACTCTTCATACTTTATTGAAAATACTTGAAGTAGATACTCTTTATATTACGGGGGTAGCGATGAATATATGTGTTCATTATACGGTAGCAGACGGAGTGATGCGCGGATATAAAATTGTTGTTCCAGTTAAATGCGTAGCAGGGCTTACAAAAGAAGATGAAGAGTATATGAAAAAGCAGTTTAGAGATGTTTTTAAAATAAAGCTTGTATAAGGAGGTATTTATGAAAAGCAAAGAAGGGATTTTGAAGATGGTTAAAAAGGCAGGCAAGGAGGGCGTGAGTGTTTTTGCACTTGCTGGAACAAAGAGTACGAGAAATGCAAATTATATTTTAACAAAACAATTTTTAGAAGATCTTCTAAACGAGGGGAAAGTTGAGAAAAATAGTAGCGGCAAATTTATTGTTTCTGGCATCATGAAGAATAGAAGAACATCCGATTATGTGACACGGGACGAAGTGGAAAAAATTACAAAGAAGATTTATAAGGGTATTGTAGATTTAAATGAAAAAGCAGACAGAGTTTTTGAATACATAGATGAAGTGTTTTTGAATATGCGAAGGGATAGATCTAGCAGTTTTCCTGCAGAGAAAGATATGCTTATTGCGTATGATAATATCAATATGAATGAAGGTATGGATGATCTTGTCCTGGCATCTAGCTTTAAGAAGGAATTAAAAAAGATGGGATTTTTATTTACGGATAAAGATTTGGATGCAAAGCTTTCAGAAATGAATAAAAGAAAAATTATACGCTTTTGTGTGGCAAGCAGTTCTAAAAAATTAAAAGACAAGAAAAAAGGAATTAGCACTGGGAAGAAAGGCAAATTGCCATATATAACGTGGCTTAAACGGGATTGACTTTTTACACTAACTCATCAAAAATAAAGTAAGCTTAATGACCGATTTTTTAGCATTTAAGGGGCTACTACCATTGGTTGCAATTTAACAAAGTTTTTGTAATATAATTATATGAATGAACATGTGATACACTCCTGGCAGGAGATTATGGAAGTTTTATACAATCAATCAAGGACGCTTAAGAGCATCGGACGTTTTCGGTCGGATTATGTGTATAGAGGCCTTTCAGACAAAGAATATGCTTTAGATACCGTGCTTATGAGATTAGGCGGGGAATATTGGCAGTTAGAATCTCATCTTATAAAGAATTTCATCAAATATAGCGGGATAGATTTTTCTAAGCATTCTATTTTGACATGGTTTTCTGTTGCAAGGCATCACGGTCTTCCCACGCGTCTTTTAGATTGGACATATTCACCGCTTGTTGCAATGCATTTTGCAACTCAGGAGATTGATAAGTATGATAGAGATGGCGTAATTTGGTGTGTTGATTATATAAAAATGCATGAATTACTTCCAGACCGATTTAAAAAACTACTCAAAGAAGAAAATGCAGATATTTTTACTACGGAGATGCTTCAGAAAATTTATCCTGCAATGGAAGATTTGTTGAAAGCTGATAAAAGTTTTGCTTTGTTTTTTGAGCCTCCGTCAATGGACCAGCGTATTATCAACCAGTTTGCGCTGCATTCAATTACGGCTTCTGCAAAATTGCGTATGGGAGACGTGATTAACGAACATCCGGAGATTTATAAAAAAATAATCGTACCTAAAGAAATAAAATGGGAAATAAGGGATAAACTTGATCAGTCAAATATTCAAGAAAGAGTTCTGTTTCCCGGGCTTGACGGCCTCAGTATGTGGCTCACTCGTTATTATCAGTCCAAAAATCGTCCGTTATAGAAATAAGATTTTTAACTGTTTTATTGAAAACTTAGGTGCATTATGGTTGAATGTACGGTTTATAAACAATTATTGCAAGAATAGATTAAACATTTTTTCTTCCCTAATTGTGCTGTTTCCCATGTGTCCGGGGAGAATAATAAAATCATTAGGGAGTATCAGGATTTTTTCTTTAATTGAATTTATCATTGCATTAAATGCATTTTTGTACTCTCTTGCTATACCTACTGTTCCGGCGAATAGCGTGTCTCCTGTGAATATAAATCCATTGCCTACAAGCGAGATACTTCCCTTAGTATGTCCCGGTGTATATGCTATCGTAAGAGAACAATCACCAAAATTAATTGTTTCTTTATCTTTTACTTCTCTATCGCAATCAGGCGAAGTAATATTCAAACCAAATTGTTTTGAACCATTTTTTTCAGGGGAAGTAAGTTTTTCCCTGTCTTCTTTATGCACTAATATTTTTGCATCAGGAAAAGATTTTTTTAAAATACTGTTTCCGCCGATGTGGTCGAAGTGTCCGTGCGTGTCGATAATAAAACAAAGTTTTCCGTTAAGCAATTTTATGAAATCTACGAGCTCGTTTTTTTCTCCTTCTTTTAGTGTGCCTGGGTCAATCACTATAATATCATTGTTGTTTTTTACTACGTAACAATTTGTTTCAAGTGGCCCAAATGTAAATTTATTTATAACTGTTTTGTTAATTTCTAATTTTTTATTTAGCATAGTATAATTATACTGAAAAATAAAAAATCGCTATAAGGAGGTTTTAAAATTTCGTGGCAAATATTTATTACCTCTCCAAATTAGGAGTATTTGGTATTTATATATCTCTTACAGTAGGGCTTTCCGTAATTGTAACAGTTGGGTTTATTCTTACCCAGACACCTGTTATAAGAGTTCTATTCAATCTGGAAGATTCTTTGCGAAAGCAGATTATATTGGGTGTTTTCTTTGGCGGTGTTTCTATTTTGGGAACTTTTCTTGGGACTGATGTAAATGGTGCAATAGCGAATATAAGAGATGTAGGCGCTATAAGCGGAGGCCTTTTCGGAGGGCCATTTGTAGGCCTTATCGCAGGCCTTATAGGAGGCGTACATAGATTTTCTTTAGGTGGATTTACTGCTGCTCCTTGTGCTCTTGCAACAATATTAAATGGTACAATCGCAGGTATTTTGTATACAACAAAGCGAGGTAAAGTTTTTTCCATTCTTCCTGGTGCTGTATTTACAGCAATTGCAGAAGTAGTACATATGGGGCTTGTTCTTCTTATGTCAAGGCCTTTCCCAGAGGCGCTTTCTTTAGTAAAGACAATATCCGGGCCAATGATTTTAGCTAATCCTTTTGGCGTTGCTTTATTTCTTCTTGTAATTCAAGTCTCGATGAGAGAGAGGGAAAAAGTCAGTGCGATTACAGCAGAAAAGGTGCTTAAAATAACAGAGAAAACGCTCCCCATTCTAAGTAGGGGTTTGTCTGAAGATACTGCAGATGCAGCTGTGCGCATTATTCTTAAGAATACAAATCTTGATGCCGTTGCGATTACCGATACGGATAAAATACTTGCTTTTTCTGGTGCAGGAGAAGACCATCATAAAGTAGGTCTTCCGTTTAGAACGTCTTCAACAATGGAAGCGATTAAAACTGGCAAAACAATGCTTTTAAAGAATGAAAACGAAGTTGGGTGCGATTTTAAAAATTGTCCTATTTCTTCAGGTATTGTTGTGCCACTGAAAAAGACTGACGGAGAAGTTTTTGGTACTTTGAAATTATACAGAGTCGAAAGGAATGCAGTAACCTTACTAGATGAAGAACTTGCTAAAGGACTGGCTGCAATCCTTGTCACGCAGATTGAACTTAACGAGATAGAGAAAGAGAAAGAATTAAGAACACGCTCACAGTTGAAAGCTTTACAGGCACGCATAAACCCGCATTTTTTATTCAACACTTTAAATACGATTGGATATATTGTCAGAAATGATCCTGAGAAAGGAAGAAATCTTATATATCACTTAAGCTTTATTTTGAGAGAGACACTTGATAGAAAATCAAATTTTGTAGAATTGTCTGATGAGATACGGCTTGTGCGTTCATATCTGGAAATTGAAAAAGAACGTTTTGGAGATAAACTTACTACCGAGTTTAATATAACCCCTGAGGCACTTAAAATAAAAATCCCTTCTCTTATCGTGCAGCCGATTGTAGAAAATGCTGTGAAACATGGTTTTTCCTCTTTTGTGAAAAAACTTAAAATTACTATATCTGCTTATACGAGGCTCAATATGTTATACATTGTTATTGAAGATACAGGCAAAGGGATTTCAAAGGATAAAATCGATGAAATAATTCAGTATGACGCTGACGAATCAATTGGAATAAGAAATGTTCTTGATCGGATGAAAAATCTCTACGGAAAGAATTATCAATTCAAGATTCGAAGTTCTCCTGGTAAAGGCACAAAGGTTATTATTGGCATACCAGTGGAAGGAGTGAAAAAATGGTTGTTCGAACAATTGTCGTTGACGACGAAAAGCCCGCAAGGGAAGAAATAAAAATTTTTTTAGAGCATTTCAAAGATTTTGAGGTTGTTGACGAGTGCGATAATGCGTTTGATGCACTCAATGCAATATTATCGAAAGTTCCTGACGTTGTATTTTTTGATATTGATATGCCAGGGTTTAATGGCATACAACTTGCAGAAACACTTCAAAATGTGAAAGATGCTCCTCTTCTTGTTTTTATTACAGCTTATTCCGGTTATGCAGTAAAAGCATTCGAGCTAAATGCGCTTGATTACATTGTAAAACCAATCGAAGAAAAACGGTTTGTTTGTATGATAAATAGAATAAGGGATAAGATGAAAGACAAGAAAAAACCTTCTTTAGATTTTATTATCGGGGAAATAAAAAATGAGCTTTTTCTTCTGAAACCCCGGGATATTCTTTATCTTTATTCGAAAAAAGAAAAGATTTTTGCAAAAACAGATGAACATGATATGCATTGCAAGAATCTTACACTTCAAGTGGGAGAAGATAAACTTAAAAAGGACGATTTTTTTAGAGTGCATAAGGGTTATTTAATTAATATGAATAGGGTGAAGAAAATTATCCCATGGTTTAAAGGCAAATACCTAATCGAAATGGATAACGGTGATAGAATTCCTCTATCATCTCACAGGGAGAAGGAATTCCGAGGAAAAATTTTCCGCAGTTAACTTTGTTTTTTCTGCTCTTACGTATTATTTTTCTGCACTTGTGGCAAAATTATTGACTTTTGCTTTTCTCATAGGTAAAATTATAAAATAGGAAATATAATGTTTGTTTTTGTTGTAGAAAGGAGGTGGTAATAAAGCAAAAATTAGTTGAACGCCAGTAAGATGATGCTGGCATTTTTGGTGTAAATGGCAAACATATTGAGAAGTAAGTAACAAAATGTGGTTGCTGTTGTGCAAGTGAGAAAGAGAATTTTTTGAAATGCTTAATCAAAAAGGAGGGTAATTTATGGCTTATGTATTGTTTGTTATTGCTATGATCTGGTTTTTACTTATGTATAAAGGTTATGGCGGTTTTATTGCAAAAATCTTTAAACTGAACGACAAGAATGTCACACCTGCTCATACAATGGAAGACGGTGTGGATTATGTGCCGACAAACAGATGGGTCCTCTGGGGGCACCATTATACTTCTATTGCAGGAACAGGTCCTATTGTTGGTCCTGCAATCGCAGTTATCTGGGGTTGGTTGCCAGCATTGCTCTGGATTACATTAGGAACAGTTTTTGCAGGCGCAGTTCATGATTTCTCTGCATTGGTTATATCGATGAGAAATGAAGGCTATTCAATTGGCGAAATTACAGGTAAAATTATTGGTCCTCGCGCAAAAGTACT
>DBOM01000070.1 GCA_002299965.1 Caldiserica bacterium UBA646
TCTTATTCTGTCCTTTTTTATTAATAGGAAATTTTTTGGGCAATGCAAAAAAAAGAAAAATTAATATTTAGGACTAAATAAGCTAAATGTAAAAACCCGAACTCTTTATTTAAAGAATTAAAAGGAGATAGAATTATTATGAAAAGAAAGGCCTTTTATTACTATCAATCTTAATACTTGCAATTTTTCTAACCGGGTGTACTGGCGGAGTAGTAACCCCGGCAACTGATGAGGCAAAAGTAAAAAGTGTTATACAGGACTACTTTTTAGCTATAAATGACCAGAACTGGAGTAAGGCAAAAAATTGTTGTGTTTATGGGTCAGACAGATATTATGCCACTTGTGTTCTCGAAGACGGAATTAATGTCTTACAACAAATTTACGGAACTGTTACCATAACTTGCTTTGTAAATATTTCCAATGTGTCTGTAAGCGGCAGTTATGCTAGTGCCTATATCAACCTAACCTTGTATGTAACTGCCGGTTATTATTTTGATAGCGATAGTGTTTCAGGATATTATTATCTACAGAAAGTTGGAAACACCTGGAAAATCTATGCTCCTTAAAATTTAAATAGGGAAGGTGTGCCAAGTCAATAATTCGGTAACTTTTAGAGGAAAACCTATATGACCGGAGGAGTTTCTTAACCGAATGGTTGAAGCTTTAGGTGTTATTATAGATAGGCGTCTAAAAGGAAGACTTCGTAAAATAGAAAGCTATATCGTAGAAAAGATAGGATGTGTCAGTATTTAAATTAGAAAGGAACCCTTAAAATGATAGAGGTAGCGAAAAATTTGTTTGTTGGAAATCAGAATGATTACGAAAATCTTGTAAAATCCAGGAATGATTTTTCAGTAGTACATGCTTGCAAAGAACCATACCATAGAAAAGCTCTTGGGTATTCAGGACGTGGCGCGCCGAAAAATCATCCAGAGTATTTAATTGCCAGAAGGGGAAGCAGATTAATTTTAAATTTAATCGATGTAGATGATTCTAACTATATCCCTAAAGAAATTATATTTAAAGCAGTGAATTTCATTGAAGAAGAGCTATCGCATGCCAAGAAAGTTTTAGTACATTGTAATCAAGGAGAATCAAGAGGTCCTGGTATCGGAATCATTTGTTTTGCAAGAAGTAAAGCGATTTCTGATTTTCCTTATAATTCTGTCCGAAAGGAATTTGAGAAAGTATATCCTATGTATAATCCTAGTTTAGGAATAAATAGATTTTTAGAGTTGTATTGGAAAGAATTAATGGAAATGTAAAAAATATTAACATCAAAAATATAACAAATATTATTAGCAATAAAATAACAATTAGAGAAGGTGTACCAGGCCAATAATTCGGTAACTTCTAGCGGAAAACCTATTGATAACTTTTTGAATATAAACAGAAAGGAGTGATGATTGAATGGGAATCCAAGAGGAAATATTTGAGGTTTTTTTCAAAAAGTTGGAAGATGATGAAAATTTTCCTCCCTCAATAGTTGAAAAACTTAAAAAACTATGGGAAAGTGGTGAGATTACATCACAAGAGAAAATCCTTGAAGTGGTAAAAGGAGTGAGTGAAAATGGCAGTAAAAATCAAAACGATTAACATTCATGCTTTTAGAGGCATCCCAGATTTAGAATTACAACTTGATGGTAAGAATCTTTTACTACGGGGAGAAAATGGAACGGGTAAAAGCTCAATAGTGGAGGCTATTGAATTTTTCTTTACTGGTAAGATATCTCATTTAGAAGGAATAAGAGGGTTATCTTTGCAACGGCATGGACCACACGTAAATTACGAAGCTAATGATGTGAATATTGAGCTAACTTTTAATCCTGGTAGTGTATCTCTAAATAGGACTTTTGAATCCTCATTTTCGCCACCAGAGCAATTTAAGGAATATTTTGAAATAACTCAAAAGGGGGTATTCATCTTACGAAGGTCACAAATTCTTACATTCATTATGAGTAACCCTGCAGATCGTTTTAGAGCAATAGGAAGCATAATTGGTATCGAACCATTAGATGTAATAGAACTTGAAATGATGCGAGTTCGTGATAATTTGAAAGGCGAGATAGATTCCAAGGAAGATAGGATTAATGAGCTAATCAACGATCTTTCTACAATAATAGAAAAGGATATTACAAAAGTTGAAGACATTTTACCAGCGTTAAATAAAATGCTTCAAGAAGCTAATCTGCCGTTAATCAAATCCCTTGAGTATGTTAATAAACATGCGGAAGAAATGCTAAAAACAGTAAAGAAGGCTGAAAGTATAGATAGAATTGGAGTGCTTAATGAAGTATTGGAAACAACAAAAACTGAAATTATAGCTAAGGAGGTTATTGGCGAACTTAATGATTTCAATAATAAAGTAAAAAACCTTTTGCAAGAAGATATTAGATTAGGACTATCTGTTGCCGATCTACTTGAGTCCGGTCGAAAGGTTATAGAAGAAAAAGAGATGGATATCTGTCCATTATGCGAGCAAAGAATTGATAGAGAAAGTTTGATAATAAAAATTGATAATCGTCTTAGAACTTTACGTAATCTTTCTAAGAAGGCATCAGAAGTTAGGACAATGTATGTTCCACTTATAAATAAATTTAACGAAATAGCAAATAAAGTTGACGCAATAATCTCAAAAATAGAGTCGTTTTCCGAACTGGCTGAAGAGAAAAGAAAGATTATTGAAAAAATCGCTTTTCTGAAAGAATTTGTACCTCATATCACTTCTGCAAAAAACCTGAAAGATGTAATACCAGTTCAAGTTTTCGACAAACAAAAGAATGAAATAAATGGAGTATGGACCTCTATATCAACAAAATGTAGTCAAGTACTCGATACCATCGGACTTACAGAAGATGAGAAAAAAGTATTAGATATAGTCCGTTTGATTGAGCAAACTAGAAGTAAAACTACAGGGTTGTCAAAAACTCTGGCTGAACTTAAAATCTACCAATATCGTTTTGATCTTGCAGAGAAAATATTTTCTACATTTTCAGAGACGAAAAAGACAAAAATTCAGGAAATATACAACTCTATACAGGGAAATATACAAAGTTTTTACTCAAGTCTCCATCCTAATGAATTACACAAAAATATTGAACTTACGGTTGCACTTGGCCGAAGAGCAAGTACTGAGCTGAGAATGGAATCATTTGGTCGAGAAGGAGAGGATCCTAGGGCACTAACAAGCGAGGGGCATCTTGATTCATTGGGCTTGTGTATATTTCTTGGTTTTGTAAAGAAGTTTAATGAAGGTTGTCCTTTAATTGTGTTAGATGATATAGTTTGCACAGTAGATGCCAAACATAGAGAAAATATTTGCAAATTGTTGTTTGAAGGATTTAGAGATCAACAGCTAATTATAACTACCCAAGATGAAATATGGTATGAGCAATTACGAGCGTCTCAACGTGTTTATGAAATGCAGGGAGATTTTAAAAATAAAGTTATAACTAATTGGTGTATTGAAAGAGGACCAACTATTAGACCATATAAAATACGATGGCAGAGAATACAAGAAAAGATTAATTCTGGCGACAAATCTGGGGCTGGAAATGAGGGACGGCAATATCTTGAGTGGGTCCTAGAGAAAATTTGCGAAGTTATACAGGCATCCGGACCTATCAGAAGTTCTGGACTATATGAAGTGGAGGAGTTATTAATAGCTGCCAAAAAACGAGTTGAGAGTTTAATAAAGGAAGAAGTATTCAAATCGAAAATTTTTAATGCCTTTCAAGATCTCGAGAGTAGAAAAATTATGGGTAATATTCTTTCGCACAATAATATACTAGCAGGAGAAGTATCTATTGAAGAAGTGAATAGATTTTGTAACTCTGTAAAGAACCTTCATAGTGTATTTTTATGCCCTAATTGTAGGCATTTTATAGGTTATTACCGTGATCTCAAAATAGTGAGATGCTCAAACGCAAGGTGCAAAAATCCTATAGAGGTGAAAACTAAATGATTGTGTAAATAGAACCTTCCTCCCTCCACGACTAAAAAATAAAAGGGTTCTAGGTTTCACAAATTCACAAAATATAATTAAATAAATAGGGACACTTGTACTAGCTCAATAATTCGGTAACTTTTAGCAGAAAATCTATAAATTTCATAAGAGGTTAAAATGGAAATAAAAATATTTCACACTGCAGACCTGCATCTGGGAATGCGTTTTGTAGGATACCCGGACGTTCAGGATAAACTTATCAATGCGAGGTATGAAACACTTGAAAATATGATTGAAACAGCCAATCAGGAAAGCTGTACTCTTTTTGTTATGGCCGGTGATTTGTTTGACCGGACAACGCTTAATGTCAAAGATATTTCCAGGGCTGCCAGGGCACTTAATGAGTTTGA
>DBOM01000022.1 GCA_002299965.1 Caldiserica bacterium UBA646
AGGACCGGTTTTGCCAGTGACTAGGTTTAGACCAAGGCAGCCAATTTCGGCCTAAACTTTAACGTCTTCCTCAAATAAATATTATAAAATTAGTATACATAAGTTTACATAGCCTTTTTAAACTTGTCAAGTAAAAAAGAATTGCCTCATCAAAAAAGAAGAGAAAAGAGGGGGAGGTAAAAAACTCTCCTCCCCCTTAAATAAAATGCTTTAATCAACCGTTATTATACGCAGTTTATATCATTCCTCTTTTTACTATTATTTTTACAATGACTTCTTTTATTAAATACTCTTTAGCTTTATGCCGCTGTTATTACCATGCATAGCTTTTGTTTCTTCGCATTAATTTTAATATTTTTTCTTTGCCACTCAAATAATCGAATTAAAACATCAAAAATTTTCTATCCATAAATATCGTTAATTCCTTTTAAAGGGTCTTCCTTCTTTTCCTGAACTTCATTAAAAAAATCTTTCCCGTACTCCCTCACCCGCATAGCAACGGGCATAGGGACGGTATGTCCAAAAAGAAGTGTTTCCTGCGATTGAAGTGTCCGCAAAATCTTTTTCAGTCGCTTCCCACCACCTACGCCCTGAAATACTGCATCCGTATCTCTCTCGTCCAGCAGTTGCAGCACAAATCGCGTACCTACCTGGGAGAGAACTTCAGAATCAATTTCGCAAGGCCTCTGGTCAATAATAAATAAAGTTACGTTAAACTTCCTCATCTCGCGTGCTATTGTTCCAAAAATATTCCTATCCCTTAAATCCGAAGAAAGGAATTTGTGCGCTTCTTCAATGACAATAACAATGCGCCGTTTTTCTCGTTCCTCTTCTGTAAGACCTGAATATTTTTCATGAATGCGTCGAGTAATGGCATTTGCAACAATAAAATAAGAAAGAGAATCGCTGGCATATTTGCCGGAAAATTGGACTACAACGGAAACGCCGCTTTTAAGATAATCAAGCATTTGCTCGATGCTGCTCTCTTCATCTGTGTCCTGTAAAAATTCAAGAGAACTCAAACGGCTGATATGCCTGAGAAACGCGCCAAGAGAGCTGGCATTTACACCAATGCTCTCGGCTTCTTTTGCCACCTCTTCTTCGCTTTTCCCTTGAAGAGAAAAAAGATATTTAAGCCAGTTTTTGCCTTTCCTTTTATACACAAGGAATGCAGTTTCTTCGGATTGGCCTGAATAATGAAGAGATGAGGAAAGAAGGGAAAGGTCTTGCGGTTTAATGTGGTTAAGGGGAATATTTATATAATTATCCGCATCAGGATTAGTACCAGCATCGAATACTTTCACCTTACCCGGGAAAAATGATTTTAATGCAGGAAAACGTTTTTCGCCACTTTTTGCAGTAAAACCATACTCATTATGCATATCAAAAACAAGAAGAGATGCAACATCATTTTTGATGATGCCTGAAAATACAATTCTTGCAAGAAATGTTTTACCCGAACCCGTGATGCCAAAAATCGCACTGTTGCGTTCGCAAAGCTTTTTAAGGTCAACGTGAATCTTTTCCTCCATAGTAAGTGGGTTGCCTACAAAAAATGGAATTGATGCTTTTTTCATAAAAACTGTTTCTAAATCCTCTCCCGTTGCCTTCCTTGCAATGGAAAAATGTTCAGGAATAGTTTTTATTGAAAGTACATTTCCGCTATTATCCACCATAACATATGGAGAAAGCGACATTTCGCTGAAAACAATAGGGCCTGTGAGCACAGCTTTTTTAAAGTCAGAATCAGGCGGGTCGAAAAAAACATCTTCATTTGCAGACATAATCCTCAAATCATCGATAATGCCAAAATATTGATAGATCTTCCCCTGAATGACAACAAAATCGCCAATTCGCAACGTTTCAGGAGAAACAAATTTATTCAACCTTACTACAAAACCTTCTCCAACAGAACCTGCTTTAAGAAAACCTATCATTTATACTCCCCCAGAATACCTATAAATCGCTTTAAAACAGTGTAGTCATCCCGAAGAATAAGCGTAATCTTGCCTGCTATATCAAGCAAAGCATCAGAACGCTCGTCACTCTTAAGGAATCCAATATAATTCTTGATAAGACGCATAATTGCCTCGTCTCGCTCGGGAACTTTATCGCTATCGATACAAAAAAGAGTGTCGATAAAAGAGCTGCTGCCAAAAATTTCTTTCAACTCCTCGCTGCTAACCAAATAAAGCAGAGAATGAATTTCGGGAAGATGCTCAGGCAATAAAAGCTGCCCCGTTTCTCCTTTTTTCCCGACAGGCACGGCACGGAACCCCCATTTCATGAGCTCAAAAATCTGCGGCTGCTCTTTTTTAAGTACATCAATTTGCTTGCCATAGGCAATTGGAATCCTACCAGGTGTTCTGCTCTCTGTAAAAAGACTAACCACCAAAAAATAATAGCAAGAACTGTCATTTGTTTTTATTAAGCTTCCAAGGGACGGCAGCATGTTTGCGCTACCTTCAGCAACGATAAATGAAGATTCTACAGATATAATCTCACCAATTTTTTCCATTTGAGCCATTATAGCATTTTTTAAAAAATTTTATATAATAATTACATTCATAGGAGGTGCACCATTAGTAAAATAATTGACGGGAAAGACCTTACAGTAAAAATAGAAAATGAAATTACTGTAAATGTAGTAATGCTGAGAAAAATAGGAATTGTGCCATCGCTTTCTATTATAAGAGTGGGAGAAAACAAGGCAAGTATTGCCTATTCAAGAAGTATAATGAGCAAAGCTGATAGTCTTGGAATATATGTAGAGCAGCATAAGCTTAGTGGGTTAATCTCCGAAAAAGAGCTTATATCCGTTATTCAAAAAATTAATGAAAGAAAAGAAATTAACGGCATATTG
>DBOM01000010.1 GCA_002299965.1 Caldiserica bacterium UBA646
CCTCTCTTTGTAAGGACATAAATAAAAATGATACGCATAAAAAATGGCTATATCATAACAGAACAAGACGAACGTAAAAGAGTAACTATCTATATTGATAAAGAAAAAATAAAAGCTATTATCGCAGGCAACGATACAACAATTCCGTGCGATAGTGAAATAGACGCGGAAGAAAATATAATTTTCCCGGGATTTTTGGACCCTCATGTGCATTTTGATGACCCGGGCTTTACAGAAAGAGAAGATTTTGAAACAGGTACAAGAAGTGCAGCAGCCGGTGGAATCACAACAATCGCTGATATGCCCTGCACGTCTATCCCCCCGATCACAACAGGCAAAAATTTTGACAATAAACTTAACATCGTGCAGCCGAAAGCGTATGTAGATTTCAGCTTTTGGGGAGGCGTTACCCCTGAGCAAGTTGAATCAAATAAATACAAAAAAACATTGAAAGAGCTGAAAGAAAAAGGAATTATTGGAGTAAAATTCTATACTATTTCCGGGATGGAACTCTACCCCAAAATGACTATTCCTGATATGGATAAAGCTTTTAGAGAACTCGAAACACTAAATTTAGTATGCGCAGCGCATGCAGAAGATTTTAATCTCGTACAATACTACTCCCGGTTGATGGAAAAAATGGGAAGAACAGATGCCAAAAGTTGGTTTGAAGGAAGAGCATATCAAGCAGAGCCCAAAGCCATCTGGTCTCTTCTGGGAATCACCGAAAAAGTTAAAAATAAATTGCACATCGTTCACCTTTCTACAAAAGAAGGACTAAACGCAATTAAATGGGGGAAACAACACAATTTAGACGTAACAACCGAAACATGTCCGCATTATCTCCTGTTTACTATCGAGGATCTTGAAAGAATCGGACCAATCCTGAAAACTGCACCACCTGTCCGTAGAGAGGAAGACAAAAACGCCTTATGGGAAGGATTGCAAAATGGCTCAATTGATTTTATCGCAACTGACCATGCAGCGGGGAAATACCCGGAAGAAAAATCTTCAAACAATATATGGGAAAATTACGCAGGAATACCAGGGACCCAACTTATGGTTCCAATCATGCTCACCTATGGTTATCACGAGAGAAAGCTTACCTTAAGCAAAATACAAAAATTGCTAAGTGAAAATGCAGCAAAACGATACGGCTTATATCCTGAAAAAGGTAGTTTGAAGGTCGGCACTGATGCAGATTTTACGATTGTAGATTTAAATAAGGAATGGATTGTTGATCCGTTGGCATTAGAGAGCAAAGGAAAATATTCCGTTGTCGCAGGATGCACGCTGAAAGGTAAAGTAGCAAAAACCATTGTGAGAGGAACGGTTGTCTTTAACGAAAAATATGGAATAACAGGGAATAAAGGTTATGGAAAACTTATAAAAGGCAACTTATAATAAAATGAAAATAACGATATTAGTAGACAACTACGTAACAAAAAGAGATTTTACTACCGAACACGGATTCTCTGCACTTGTAGAAACCGGGCAACAAAAGATCCTATTCGATACTGGCCAGGGCCGTGCACTACTGCATAACCTGAAAATAAAAAGCATCGACCCTAAAAATATTGGAACAATAGTTTTAAGCCACGGACACTATGACCACACAGGAGGAATTAAACCGTTCAGTAAAAAGAATAATCAATTCGAACTGTTCGTCCATCCCGCGGCTCTTTATCCTAAATATCAAATCACAAAAGAGTTAAAGAAAAATATTGGGTTGAAAACAAATTTAAGCGAATTTAACACAAAGTTTTATGTAGATCCTGTGGAAATTTCCCCGGGAATAATTTACTCCGGTGAAATACCGAAAACAAACAAATGGGAATTAACAGAGACAATGTATTATAGAAAGATAAATGGCAAACTTGAAAAAGATCCCTTTCAGGATGATGTTTCGTTGTATATAATAACCGATAAAGGCCTGGTTGTCTTAACGGGCTGTGCTCACTCGGGCATTATCAATATCATTCAGTACGGAATGGAAATTACAGGAATAAACAAGCTGCACGGAATAATAGGAGGAATGCACCTTAAAAACGCGTCGAATAAAAGAATAAAGCGAACTGTACAATTAATTGCCAGTATGAATCCAAAGTTCGTCGCTATATCCCATTGCACGGGGATTCTCCCCGGAATGGAGTTTGTTAAAAAAATTGGCAAAAGAGCTATTTTCACGGAAGTTTCATCTGAATTCAATTTTTAATTCCGCTTGACTTACTTTAAAATTTAGATATTATATTTTTTTAAGGTTAAAGAGTTACAATATAATAAAAGAATAATATCTACTATTCATCGCTCTTGGCAACCTTGCCTAAGAGAATTTAGTTATATAAAATATCACATTCTACAAGGAGGTAGAGTAAAAATGTTGACAAAAGCACTTAAAGGCAGAGATTTTATCAGCTTGATGGATTTTAACAAAGAAGAACTAGAAACAATTTTTGATGTAGCTTTTAATCTCAAAAGAAAAGTAGCATTGGGAGAACCACAAGATAATCTTCTTAAGAACAAAACGCTTGCAATGATTTTCGCTAACCCTTCAACAAGAACAAGAACTTCTTTTGAAGCGGCAATGACACAACTTGGAGGACATGCACAGTTTCATACTCCTGAAGTTATGCAAATTGCACATCACGAAACCTGGATTGACACTGCAAGAGTTCTCGATCGTTATGTTGACGGTATTATGATTCGTATGTACGGCCTGGAAAAATACGGACAAGCAAGAGAGATTTTAAAACTCATGTCGGCTAATGCAAATATCCCTCTTTTCAATGCACTTGATGATAAAGAACATCCTTTCCAAATTATGGCAGATATTATGACAATGATCGAAAAACTTGGTCCAAACTGGAAAAGCAAAAAAATTGTAATGAGCTGGGCATACTCCGGAAGAGTAAAATCGGCAGGAGTTCCACAAACAATGGCAATAGCAGCCTCGCTTCTCGGTATGAACCTGACACTAGCATATCCTGAAAAATATGATGTAGATCCGGAGTACATGGCATTTGCAAATAACGCAGCAGAAAAAAGCGGAGCCAAAATCAATATAGTGCATGATGTTTTTGATGCGGCAAAAGATGCTGATGTTATTTACGCAAAAAGCTGGGGTAGTTTTTTGATGACTAAAGAAGAAGATACAGAATACAGAAAACAGTTCAAGGAAGATTGGAAGATCTCCAGGAAACATTTTGACCTTGCAAAAAAACAAGCAATCTTTATGCACTGTCTCCCGGCAGATAGGAACCTTGAAGTAACAGACGAGATAATCGATGGTCCAATGTCCGTAGTATACGACGAGGCAGAAAATAGACTTCATACGGAAAAAGCAATTCTTGCATTATCGATGAAATAGGAGGGAATGATGGCAGACCTTTTTGGAAAATCTTTAATTACTACACAGGATTGGGAAAAAGAATGGCTCGATGAAGTACTTGAAGTAGCAAAAGATATGAAAAAGCATCGGTATGAAAAACCGTACACAGAGCTACTAAGGAACAAAACATTCTTGATGTTTTTCTACAATCCATCAGTAAGAACAAGACAATCGTTCGAAGCAGCTGCAACAGAGCTCGGAGGACATGCGCAATTTCTTGAGCCAAAATCTATGAGACTAAAATCTAAAGGAAAAGCAGGCGAAACAATAGAAGATGCAGCAAACGTAATGAGCAGATATGGAGTAGGCCTTGGAATTAGAATGCTTGAAGACGCAATTGAAGAATACGGGCAAGGAGACGAACTCCTGAGAGAATATGCAAAATACGGAACGATCCCCGTTATCTCAATGGCTCACGATAAATACCACCCATGCCAGGGACTTTCTGATTTAATGGGCCTCCAGGAACATATGGGAGATGTTAAAGGCAAAAAAATTACACTCATGTGGGGGTACTCATCGATGGTGCGCTCCTGGAGTTCTGTTCAGGAAGATATCCTGCTCATGCCGCGTTACGGAATGAACTTCACACTCGCCTACCCGGAAGGATTTGACTTAGATCCGGAAGTAATAAGTAAGGCAAAGGAAAATGCAGAAACAGCAGGAGCAACATTTGAAATTACACATGACAGATTTGAAGCAGTAAAAGATGCCCAAGTTGTCTATGCACGACACTGGATGAATCCGTTAAGATACGTTAACGGAAAAGATGCAGATAGAGAACTGTCCCTGAAATACAAAGATTGGAGATTAACAAAAGAGCTTCATGATCTTACTGACAATGCATATTATATCCACCCAATGCCCGTCGATAGAGGCAATGAGGTAGATGATGAAGTGGCAGATAGCCCACGCTCGATTATTTATGATATTGCAGAAAATAGATTACACACACAAAAAGCCATTATGGCACTTACGATGGCAAAAGGATGGAGGTAACGTAATGAGTAAATTAGCAATACTAGCAATTGGAGGTAATTCTCTAATTAAAGACAAGCAACACGAAAGCGTAGAAGACCAATATGATGCAGTACGTGAAACTGCCAAACACATTGCAGGAATGGTAGAGCAAGGTTTTGATGTAGTAATTACACATGGAAATGGACCACAAGTTGGATTCATATTACGACGTTCAGAAATTGCACATGACACCGCAGGAATGCACCCTGTACCATTAGTAAACTGTGGAGCTGACACACAAGGCGCAATTGGCTATCAAATACAGCAGGCACTTGACAATGAATTTAAAAGAAGAAATATTACAAAAAAAGCGGCAACTGTAGTAACACAGGTCGTCGTGGATAAAAACGATGATGCATTTAAAAACCCGGCAAAACCAATCGGTACATTTTACACAAAAGAACGGTCAGAAGAGCTGCAGAAAGAACATCCGGACTGGGTAATCATTGACGATGCAGGAAGAGGCTACAGAAGAGTAGTACCTTCACCGATGCCTATAGAGATTGTAGAGCAAGATGCGATTGAGCTGCTTGTAAAAAATGGTTTTAGCGTTGTTGGCGTAGGCGGCGGCGGTATCCCTGTAGTTTACAACGAAAATGGTGAGTTGGAAGGGTCTCCTGCAGTGATTGATAAGGATAATGCGTCAAGTTTGCTGGCAATAAATATTAAAGCAGACGTATTTATTATTTCCACTGCCGTTGAAAAAGTATACCTAAACTTTGGTAAAGCCGACCAAGTTGCCCTTGACAACATAAGCGTTGCAGATGCAAAAAAATACATTGCAGAGGGACATTTTGCAAAAGGAAGTATGCTCCCAAAAATTCAGGCAATCGTGCGATTCCTCGAAGCAGGCGGAAAAGAAGCCATCGTTACAAAACCTGAATCTTTAGAAAGGGCGTTGAAAGGTGAAACAGGTACGCATATACACCCATAAGTTGAATATTTATCGTTCTTTAATTAACAATAATATGTGATTTGAAAAAAGAGCTTTCGTATTATGAAAGCTCTTTTTAAATAAAAAATGGTAATTAAATTTACAAGAGATTGAATTCTTTTATTAATAATAGTATAATTTGAAAATGAACTATTCTTAAATATTTGACGAGCAAAAAAAAGAAAAGAATATATTATACTTAAAATAATTCTAAAAGGGAGGTGGTGTAAAGAAACAAATATTTAGAAATAACAAACACAAAAAAACAAGGAGGAAAGATTATGAAACGCATTAGGCCATTGGTAGTAATTTTGTTGCTCATCGTGTTAGTAGGTGTATTTACAGGCTGCGCGCCAAAAGAAGAAGCACCTGTGGAAGAGGAAACAATTAAAGTAGCATTCATCTATGTAGGACCAAAAAATGATGGGGGATGGAGTCAATCACATGATGAAGGAAGATTGTATCTGGAACAACAACTCCCCTATGTAGAAACTGCATATACGGAAAACGTGCCAGAAGGAGCACCCTGTGAAAAGGTTATAAGAGATTATTGCAACGAAGGCTATGATGTTATCTTCACAACGAGTTTTGGATTTATGGATCCCACACTTAATGTCGCAGCAGATTACCCTGATGTAGTTTTTGAACACTGCTCGGGATTTAAAACAGCAGAGAATATGGGAAATTATTTTGGCAGAATGTACGAGCCAGATTATCTAGCAGGACTTGTCGCTGGAATGATGACAGAATCCAATTATATCGGATTTGTTGCCCCATTTTCAATCCCGGAAGTCGTAAGAGAAATTGATACTTTTACCATTGGAGTAAGAGAAGTAAATCCCGATGCAGAAGTGCATGTCATCTGGATAAATTCCTGGTTTGACCCGGCGTTAGAATCAAGTGCAGCAGAAACATTCCTTGCAAACGGTGCTGATATTATAGCAAGCGGAGTTGATTCCCCTGCAGCACTTCAGGCAGCAGAAAAGGCAGGAAAATACGGAATAGGTTATGACATGGATATGGCTAGTTTTGCACCAGCTGCTGTACTCACATCACGTATTTGGCACTGGGGCATCTATTACAAACAAGTATTGGAAGCCGTTCATAATGGCACATGGACAGCAGGCGAATATTGG
>DBOM01000032.1 GCA_002299965.1 Caldiserica bacterium UBA646
GGGAGTGTCGCATTGATAAAACAAGCACAGAAATTGCTTAAACCAGATGAGATTAAATCTCTTCTTATGAATACGGCTTACATATTAGAGAATCCTGTATCCGGTGAACCGTATTCGCCATTGATGCAAGGTTCCGGGAGAGTAGATGCACAAAGTGCCATTAACTCAACTGCTCTTGTCAGGCCTGCTTCATTTATTTTTGGTAACGATGGAAAGGAAGGGATAGGCAAATTTACTGTCAAAAATTTATCAAACATTAGTTTGTTTTTTTCTATTTCATGTTCTACTTATTCAAATGAAACAGTGAATCTTACTTACCCGGAAAATATTTATGTTGCGCCATTTGCCGTGAAGAGTTTTACAGTAAATTTTAAGGCAGATGAGAGTACACAAGGAGAAGTGTACGGATTTATATATTTGGAGGGAGAGGGCACAACTCTCCATATTCCATTTGTGTATCTCCCCTCCCTAGGAGACAGGCACTACATTGAGAATGTTTTTCAAAGTAGAGATACCTTGACTGCTGATAATAATATTGAAATAAATTTTACTGTTGGGTTGGGCATTGAAGACGATACTTCTCAAGAGCCGTATAGAGAAAATAAAGCAGGCGAGATAAGGGTGGATATATACGATACAAATGGAAGGTTTATTGATACGATATTTGATGAATCTTCAGTTTATATTGGTGATTACAGTGTTAATTTAAATGGCAGAGATCTCTTTGCTAATTATTTTTTAAAGGATGGAAAATATTATTACAAAATTTCATATCTTGAGGCAAATAGGAATGAAAGCACAATAGATATACAGCCTGTGGTATCGAGGGACGAAAAGAGCGGCAGCTTTAACGTTTTAAACAGCCGGACAAGCTATATTAACATTGACCTGGAAGGAGGTAAAACTCCCTTACTCAAGAAAGGAGAAGATTTCTGGGTGGATTTTTCTTTCAAAGCAGGCCAATCTTTAACAACATTATTTATCTCCTACAAGTACGATCAATTTTTACTTAAGATTTTAGAAATAGAGCAAGGAGAAGTAGCTCTGAATGATAACGTAAATTTCATTGATTCTGTACAGTCAGGTACTGTCTATATTACGCTTTCCGGTGAAATTGGAAAAACCGGGGTTGTGGCAAGAATACATTTTAAGGCAATTGAAAACGGTATTGATTTTATTTACCCCGGATATGTATCTGCTTTGCCGAAGGAATATTTTATTTTAAAATCCTTAAAGTATAAAATATCTGATTATTCTCGAGTGTGGGATGTAAATAACGATAAAAAGGTTGACGGTCTTGATGTAGAAATATTCAGAAAAAGTTTTGGCTTGAACAAAAATGAGACTAATTTTAACTCAATGTGTGATTTTAATCGAGACGGTATTGTAGACGGGAAAGATTTTCTGATTTTGACAGGACACTACGGGGAATTGTATCCATAGGAGACGGTGATGAGAAAAACAATAACTATAGCTATTGTTTTAATTCTGTTACTGGGACTACCGACACGGTTAGTCGAGGCAGATTCTGTTAAAAATATTAGTGTAATTCAAAATATAGCAGTTCCAGGTGATGATTTTATTGGTTCAATATCCCTTGCAGAAGCGAATTTGTACGAAGATGATTATAATTCAAAATACCTTTTTCCGATGCAGGGCATTTGTACTGCCGGAACAGGAAGGATTGCTGTAATAGACAATTCTTATGGCAGAGTGCATATTTTAGATGGTTTCCTGGACGATATTCTTACATTCGGCTCATTGAGCACTCTCATTTATCCTACAGATATTGACTATAAGGAAGGCATTTTTTATGTATCAGATGCACTTGGTGGGAAAGTGCAATTCTTCCGTAATGATGGTGTGTTTATAAAAACTTTAGATGCTGGTTTTCTAAATACGCCTACAGGGGTTACTGTGTCAAAAGGATATCTGTTTGTTTCCGATTATTTTGAGAATACTATTTATAAATTGGATATGAATGGAAACATCAAAAAGACTGTAAATATTAATTATCCCGGTGGACTTACTTCGGATGCTGCTGGCAATGTTTATGCTGTGAGTATGAGCGGGAAAAATGTATACAAGTTTGATACAGATTTGAACATACTATTAGTGGTGATTGGAGAGGAACTTTTGTTTCCATCTGATGTGGCTATAGGAATTGGTGGCAATATCTTCGTATCCGACAGGGGCCTTTCACAAGGTGGAGCTATAAACGGTAGAATTGTTCAATATTCGAGCAGCGGAAAATATATAAAGAAAATTGGAAAAACGGCAGAAAACTACTATTTTCAGCAGGATGGTGCATTATTAACTCCTGCTGGCATTGCCGCGGATATGCTTGGAAATATATATGTAATGGATGCAGGTTATTATTATTGGGATGTAAATTCTGATGCGCCTTTTGGGCATTCTATGGGATCACGGCTTAGTGTATTCAGTGAATCAGGTATATTTTTGTCAAAAAAGGAGTCTCCCAAAGATATAGATGGAAGACTTGTAAATCCAATTGGCGCAACTCTTGATGAGAATGGGAATATCTGGGTTGTAAATTATGGTGGGTTTACAACAAGCGAGCTTGTGCAATTTTCTCCTTCAGGGTCATTGGTACGGCGTATTGACAAACTGAACGGAGGTGCGTTTCCTTCCGCATACAGCGTACTATCGGACAAGGCAGGCAATATTTTCGTAGGTTTGTACGGGGGGATTGCAATTTATGGCAGTAATGGCAGCGTAAAGAATGTTTTATATGATGAGCGACTCGGCAAGGTGGGAAAAATCATAAAGGGAATTGACAACTATTTTTATGCAACTTTGTTTGACAAAAATAGCGTGGTAAAGTTTGATTATCTTGGGAATATCATTCAGATTCGTTCTGTGTGTAAATTTCCTTCAGGGATAACGCAGGACAAAGATGGCAATTACTATATTGCCTCAATTTATGATAACAAAATTCATTGTTTCGATAATACATTTACAGAGCAGCGCACTATTGGAGAAGGTGGAGGCAGAGGAACAATGCAATTCTATATACCTGAGGATGTAGCAATGGATAAAGCCGGGAATTTAGTAGTTGCCGATACGGAGAATGGGAGAATATCTGTTTTTAGTACGCAAGGAGACCTTCTATACCAAAGTGAGCGAATATTTTATGAAATAGCATCTATCGAGGTAGAAAATGGAAATTTTCTTGTAACAGATTGTTTTCACAATATTGTACGTGTTCTTTTCGAGGACATAAGCAGTACACCTTATGATGCTTATTTTTCAGCAAACCCTAAAGAAGTGACAGCGCGTCCCGGAGAGAAAGTAAATATTACTGTGAGTGTTATGAATATAGGTTCTAATGGTGATAGCTATAATGTTTTGGTAAAGGAAGCACCAAAAGATTGGGATGTAAGTGTGTTTAACAATTCCTTCTTTTTGGCAGCTAATGAATCAAAAAAAATCAATCTTACTATTACGGTGCCAGTTACAGCAAAGGACGGGGATAGTGCAAGCATTACATTGGAGTTGATGTCTTCTCATAATTTAACTAGATTTGTCGTTGTCACGGTAATGATATCTACGCATCTTCCTGCTAAGCTATCTATTGGCAATAGCGATGTAATGGAGGGCGAAACGACTACTATCCCGATAGATATAACAGGGGTAAGCGATATGAGGGGATTGTCTTTTATTATTACGTATAATAGTAATAATATTTCCATTATTAATGTAGAGAAAGGTGCGTTATTTAAGGATGGGTTAATTGTCCATAAAGTTAGCAGTGGGAAAATTCTTGTTGCTGTTTCTGTAAAAGGTAAAACTGCTGTTTCAGGAGGCGGCAATGTAGCTTTTGTTACAGTAAAAGGTAAAAAAATTTCTACAAATACTCTTCAATTGCAGGATGTAATTGTGGAGAACGTTTTGAATGAACGCTTAGAAATTTTAATTGAAAAAGGTGTCTTTACAGTAAAACCTTACCTGTCCCTTAATTTTACAGATGGAATTACTGTCTCTGATTCGACTTTTTCTTTCACAGGCAGGGTATCAATAGGGTCTTCTCTTACGATTAACGGTAAAAAAATAAATGTGAAAGCAGATGGAACTTTTGATGCAACTGTTTTACTGTTTGCCCAACAAAATATGATTACTGCGGTTGCAGTTTACGTAAGTGGAGAAGAAACTACAATTACAAAAATCGTTTTCTTTAAAGGAGAGTTGAATATAGTTATAGAATTGCAGATAGGCAATCCATATATGCTGGTAAATGGGGTTGAGCAAGAAATAGATCCGGGGAGAGGCACAATTCCCGTGATTGTACATGGCTGGGATAGAACCGTTGTGCCGATACGTGCAATTATAGAAGCTCTGGGCGGTACGATTCAATGGGATGAGAAAGAAAGAAAGGTTACTGTTCAACTTGACACTATTTTTATATATCTCTGGATTGATAATCCAAAAGCATTGGTGAACGATGTCCCCGTATGGATAGATGTGAATAACCACAATGTGGCTCCCATTATTGTGAATGATAGAACATTTGTTCCTCTTCGATTTGTTGCAGAGAATCTGGGATGTATAGTTGATTGGAACGGTACTACACGAACTGTAACAGTTACTTATAACGAATAGTCTGGCCGATAATCATCCCCTCTTTACAGGTAGAACAAGGCAACTTGGTCCACCTGTTCCTTTTACAAATTCTGATAAATCTATTGAGTGAACAATAAAACCATTTTCCTGAAGTGTTCTGATAAGTGGTGTGTTGGATACCTCTGCTATTACTTCGTTTTTCCCAAGATTAATAACATTACCACTGATAAATGTATTACAGGGGATTTCTATTTCTTTAAAATCTTTAAAGAAGTCATCTGGAAATACCTGTTTGCAATGTACGATGTAGTTATTATCTAACACAGTCATTGCTCCACCGATGTGCAAAAAGGGTAAAGGTACGTTGGCTATTCTTATTTTATATCCCATATTTGATAGGATACGACTAATTGCTGTTGTTCCTTCTTTGTTTGTTCTTGACGAGTACCCAATAAATGCAACCTTTCCTGTAAGTATTATATCACCACCTTCCGCAGTAGCAGGTTCTTTAAGAGATGCAATAAGCGGTATATTTAGAGATTCCAATGTTTTTGAAATCCATTGTTCTTCTCCTCTCCTGCTGATTAATCCCATTCGTAATTTAATGTATCCATTTGATGTACAAATTGCTGCGTCTTTCACAAATACCGAGTTCGGATGTCCCTTTAATTCTTTGACATCAACAATATGGCATCCAAAATTTTGCATTGTTTTCTTTAATTCATTGTGTTGTTTTATTGCTTTATTTTTATCTGGCAACAACGTTATATTATGTCTACCGAGGTTTTTAACATGAAAATATTCATAAATTGGGGTTGAAACAATAGCCTTAGTTAATTTGTTTCCTTTATTTTTAGCCATAAAGTTTTTTGTCCTCTTTAAACTTTTATCTATTATACGTATATTTTTTATTTTTATAAAATCTACTAATTAGTTAATTTAATTTTCTCAAGATTATTTAGTATTTAATTATAAAATCTTGATTATTCTTAAGAAAAAGGTAATATGATATTTATAAATTGGATATGCGCAATATTTTTTACAAGTGCTGTGATATGAATATTTGGAGGAGGAATAGCAAATGAAAGATACACCAAAAATTATCGGTTTAGCACTTACTTTTGATGACATTTTAATTGTTCCCCTATATTCTGATGTATTACCCCAGGACGTGGATACATGCGCGAAGTTAACAAGAAATATTGATTTGAAAATTCCTTTCATTTCGGCTCCTATGGACACAGTAACTGAAAGTAAAATGGCTATAGAAATGGCAAGACTTGGCGGGGTCGGGGTTATACATAGAAATATGAAAAAAGAGGAAGAAGCGCTTCAAATAAAAAAAGTGAAAGAAACGAAAGTTACTAAAAATAGTGCACTCGGCAAAGATGGTAGATTGCTTGTTGGCGGTGCAGTAGGAGTTGCTGACGGGGAAATTAACAGAGTAAAGTGTTTGGTAGAGGTTGGATGCGATTTTATTGTTATAGATACTTCTCATGGGCACTCACAACGAGTTGGAGATTTTGTTAAGCATGTAAAGGATAAATTTCCTGATACAGATGTAATTGCAGGAAATGTGGCAACTGAAGATGGTGCTTTTTTTCTGATTAAGGCAGGGAGCGATGCCGTCAAAGTGGGAATTGGCCCGGGATCAATATGTACTACTCGTATAATTTCTGGCGCTGGGGTTCCACAGGCTTCTGCTATTATGAATGTTCGTTTAGCATGTCAGGAGGAAGGCATTCCTATGATAGCTGATGGGGGTATAAAAACTTCCGGGGATATTGTTAAAGCTATTGGACTGGGAGCAAATTCTGTCATGATGGGAAACATTTTTGCGGGTTGTGATGAAAGTTCCTCAAAACTAGTGGAAAAAGAAGGAGTGAAGTATAAATATTTTAGAGGAATGGGGTCGATTCCTGCATTAAAAAAGGGAAGCAGTGATAGATATGGCGGAGGCGTGAGAGTTAAAATGGTCGCCGAAGGAATTGAAGCTTTAACGTTATACACTGGCGCACTTAAGGATGTTATGTTCAAATTAGTATGGGGGCTTCGCTCTGGTATGGGATATGCAGGGGCAAAAAATATCGAAGAACTGAGAAAAAAAGCAAGATTTTACCAGATTACTGGAATGGGTCTTAATGAGAGTCGAGCGCATGATGTTAAAAAACTTTAAGGAAAACATTGTAATAATTGATTTTGGCTCACAATATACGCATCTTATAACAAAAAAGGTGCGAGGGCTTGGAGTTTATTCTGAGATTGTTTCACCCGAAACTAAGATTAACGAGATTGTTTCTTTAAAACCAAAAGGAATAATATTATCAGGTGGTCCTTGCAGTGTCTACGAGGAAGATGCCCTTTTTCCTCACAAAGAAATTTTTAAGTTAGGCATCCCTGTGCTTGGCATATGTTACGGTTTCCAGCTTATTGTCAAAATGTTTGGCGGAAGAGTTGCGAGGGGGGTACTTGGAGAATTTGGAAGAAATGAGATAAAAGTTGTTCAAAAATCTCTTTTATTTGATTCTATTCCTAAAAAAAGCATTGTATGGATGAGTCATGGCGATTATGTAGATAAAGTGCCAGCCGGATTTAATGGCACTTCAATGAGCGAAAATGGTTTTATTGCGTCAATTGAGAAAGACAATATTTTTGGCATACAGTTTCATCCGGAAGTTGACCATACTGAATTTGGTAAAGAGATGATTTCCAATTTTTTATTTAAAATATGCAAGGTTTCTCCTTCCTGGAGTATTTCTGGTTTTGCAGTTGCTAAAATCAATGAAATTAGAGAAACCGCAAAGGATGGCAAAGTTATATCGGGGCTTAGCGGCGGGGTGGATTCATCAGTAGCAACTATTCTTGTCTCAAAGGCGCTTGGTAAAAATTTAATTCCTGTTTTTGTTGACACTGGCCTTTTGAGAAAAAACGAAGCCATTGAGCTTAGTAATGTTTTTCGCAGGGACTTGGGGCTTAAAGTACAATTTGTAGATGCAAAGAAACAGTTTCTTGATAATTTAAAAGGAGTTTCTTTGCCGGAGAAAAAAAGAAAAATAATAGGACGGGAATTTATAAAAGTATTTGAGAAGATTGCTAAAGATGAAGGTGATATCAAGTACCTTGTTCAAGGTACGCTTTATCCGGATGTTATTGAATCGAAAAAGGGAGGGAAATATTCTGCAAAAATTAAGTCGCATCATAATGTTGGAGGCCTTCCAAAGAATATGAAGTTTATTCTTATTGAGCCGCTTAGAGAATTGTTTAAAGATGAAGTGCGTGTGCTCGGAAAAGAACTGGGTATCCCAGAGAAAATTTTAGCACGCCATCCATTTCCGGGACCCGGGCTTGCTATTAGAATTATTGGAGAAGTTACCGAAGAGAGATTGAACATTTTGAGAGAAGCGGACTATATACTTTTAGAAGAACTGCGCAAGGCAGGTTTATATGATAAAGTATGGCAGGCCTTTTGTGTTTTTCTTCCGGTGAAAACAGTCGGTGTTATGGGCGATAAAAGAACATACGATTCAGTGATTGTTATAAGAATTGTTCAAAGTAGTGATGGTATGACAGCTGATTGGGCTAAGGTCCCATTTGATTTTTTGAAAAAAGTATCATCGCGTATTATCAATGAAGTAGCAGGTGTGAACAGAGTTACTTATGATATCAGCTCGAAGCCTCCAGCTACTATTGAGTGGGAGTAGTATGCATTTGGGTTAATTTAATTTTTTGAGTTGACCTGAGTTTTGGAAAAGTATCTGTTTAATGCTGTGCATAAATTTTTTAAGGAGGATATATGGCACACTACATTCTGGTCATTGACGAGGGGACAACAAGCACGAGGACAATAATCTTTGATGAAAAGATGAGAGAAGTTTCATCCTTTCAAAAAAAGTTTAATCAGTATTTTCCAAAACCTGGTTGGGTAGAGCAGGATGCTGAAGAAATATTTGAAAAGGTATTAGAATCGATCCAAGGGGCTTTACAAAAAGGGAAAATAGATTCAAAAGACATTTTAGCCATCGGAATAACCAATCAACGCGAAACAGTTGTACCATTTGAAAGAGATAGCGGAAAACCTTTGCATAATGCTATTGTATGGCAATGCAGAAGGACTACACAGCTATCCGAAGCTTTGAAGGAACAAGGAATGGGAAAGGTTGTTCATGAGAAAACAGGGTTATTTCTTGATCCATATTTTTCCGGAACAAAAATCCGCTGGTTGCTGGAAAATGTTCCTCAAGTAGTCAATAAAAAGACATTATTTGGTACAATTGATGCATTTCTTGTATATAAACTTAGCGGAGGCAAATTTTTTAAAACGGATATAACAAATGCTTCAAGAACTTTGCTTTTTAATATAAATAACTTGCAGTATGATAAGGAACTCTTGCATCTTTTTAAAGTTAATGAAGAGATGCTTCCAGAAGTGGTAGAGAGCGTAGATATGTTTGGTACAACATCCGGTATCGATGTTCTCCCGGATGGAATCCCTATTATGGGTGTTATGGGAGACCAGCAGGCTGCACTTTTTGGTCATGGAGGAGTTAAAAAAGGTATCGTTAAGAATACTTACGGGACTGGTAGTTTTTTGCTTTTAAATACGGGCGATAAGCCACAATTTTTTGACAAAGGGATTCTTACCACTATTGCATCGAAAATTAAAGGCAAAACTCAATATGCTATAGAAGGCAGTATATTTATTGTTGGGGCTTTAATAGATTGGTTGCTGGACATTGGCTTGTTAAAAAGTTTTGACGAACTAAATGATATTTTGTCAAACGGTATTGAACCAGATATATATTTTGTTCCTGCTTTTACGGGATTGGGTGCGCCTCATTGGGACCCATATGCAAGAGGAGGGATATTTGGTTTAACCAGAGGAACTAAAAGAGAAGATATAGTGAAGGGGGCAATTTATTCTATTGCTCTGCAGACAGAAGAGCTATTAAGATTTATAAAAGAAAAATGCCCGGAGATATCTGAGATGCGGGTAGACGGAGGCGTAGCAAAAAATGATTATATTATGCAGCTTCAATCGGATATGTCTCACATTAAAATAATAAGGCCTGTATGTAAAGAATCTACCGCAAGAGGGGCTGCTTTGTTAGCGGCTATCGGGGCTGGTGTTTTACAGGAAGAAGAAATTGAAAATTGTTTTACCGTAGAAAAGGTATTTAATCCTTTAGGGAATAATATAAAACGAGAAGCGACTTATGAAAGATATCTAAAAGCTGTCGAACGTGTTAAAAATTGGGAAAAATAAGGAGGCAAGTATGGAATTATTAAAAGGTGCTGAACCGTTTTCTTTTAAAAGCGATTCTGATGTAGGTGTTTTGGTATTGCAAGGTTTTACGGGAACTACAAGTAGTGTTATCTATCCCGCAAAATACCTTGCAGATAAGGCTGGCTTTAATGTTGAAGGTCCTCGCCTTACTGGACACGGGACTAGATGGGAAGATCTAAATAAGGTAAGATATACCGATTGGATTAATGATGTGGAGGAAGGATTGGCGGTTCTTAAACAAAGAGCGCAAAAGGTTTTTGTTAGCGGTTTATCTATGGGTGGTACGCTTGCGTTGTATCTTGCAGAAAATCATCCTGATATTCTAGGTGTAATCCTTGTAAACCATGTTGTTTTATTGCATGACCCTCGACTGCCTTTTATACCTTTGATTAAATATTTTATTAAATCGACACCGGCGATAGGTTCGGACATAAAGGATCCATCGAAGAAAGAATTGGCATACGATAGGACTCCAACAGCAGGAGCAGGCGAAATGGCTAAATTGTTAAAAATTACGCGGAGCAATCTGCACAAAGTTACTCAACCTGTCCTTATTTTTAAATCAAAGGAAGACCATGTTGTCCCGTTAGATAATCCAAAATATACGGTTGAAAGAATATCTTCTAAAGACAAAGAAATTGTATGGTTAGAAAACTCTTATCATGTTGCAACGATGGATTTTGATAAGGATTTAATATGCGAGGAGGCCGTAGAAGCTATTAAAAGGTATATTTAAAATTTTATTTTGAAATAGTTAGAGTCGATATTACCTGTTTTATATTTTGCAATTGGTACGGGTTTTATGTGCTGAATTTTGCTTTACGCAAGATAGCAAAAAGTTAATTGTTACTTTTCAAGTAAAAATCGGCATATTTTTTTAGCGACGAGTTTTCTGAAAAGCATTATACTGCTGTGTCCTCCGGGTAAATATGTTATTGGTGGGTTCCCCAACAATTTACGCAGTTCGTTTGTTGAACTTCTTGGAATAACTGGGTCTTGAATGCCATTAATCATTATAACTTTTCGGTTTTTTATAAACTTTGCAAATGTTAAAGGATCGTATAACAAGGAAATTTCAGTGTACTCTTTTTCTTTTTGTGAGATGTCATGGCCTTGCTTTATTGCATATACGTAGCTCCTTAAAGGAAAGGTCGCTATACTTTTCCAGAATATTTCGGCAATGTTTCCGCCTGCAAGTACAAATATGCCTTTCTTGATGCGTTTATCAACTCCCATGGCAATGACTGCGCTCATTCCGCCCAGGCTTAGTCCAAATATGCTGATTTCTTTTACGTTTTGAATACTACCATTTTCTGTAAAATCAATGAGAGTTCGTATGTCTACTACGATTTGCCTGAAACGAGAGAGCATAGTGGTGGGGTCCAGTACAAAAAAGTCTTCGCCATCATTTTTTCCGTATTTTTTCCTTTCACCATGAAAAGGAAGGGTTAGTATAAGCGATGATATACCTTGTTTTGCAAACTGCGGGGGGAAATAAAACATGCATTGCTTTGCATTGTGTCCATAGCCATGCAAAATAATGATAAGTTTGCCACTATCCTTCTTTGCCTTAAAGTAATGTCCATAAGCGATATTTGTTTCATTTTGCGGGAGTTTTACGTGGCTTTCGAAACACAATTTATATTCAGAATATAGATTATTCTCTTCGACGACATTAAATATTGGGCATCTGTCGTCTTTTTTATATTGATAAATTTTTCGCGGGTCATTTATAATAATATCACTCATTTGACATCTCTCCTTTATAGTATATATTTTAACGCGTAAAAATGAAAGTAGTTGCAGGAGGTTTGAGGTGAAAAAATTTGGTTTAGTATTAGCTGGCGGAGGTGCACGAGGACTTGCGGAGATAGGAGTATTAAAAGTGCTTGAGAAATATAATTTAATCCCGAATATTATTACCGGGACTTCTATGGGTGGAATTGTAGGTGGCCTTTATGCGGCTGGGATTACACCCTCGCAAATGGAGGATTTTTCAAAGGAACTTGTATTTGGCAAAATGCTTGATGCTAAATATCCCCTCTATCTTTTTGAGGAAAGAAAATCAAAAAAAGCCAAACTTGCAAAATATTTTAGCATAGGAGCTTCTTTAGTTGCCTTAGGTAAAAAGAATGCATTGGATAGCGGGAGAAAAATTGAATATTTTCTTAATAAAGTTACAAGGGGAAAAGATTTTTCTGAATTGCGTATTCCATTTGCATGTGTTGCTGCAGATCTTGTAAGTGGAAAAGAAGTTGTTTTGAATAGTGGCAAGCTTTATAGAGCGATTCGTGCTACAATTTCCTTGCCTTTTGTTTTTGAGCCTTTTGAGTATAATGGAATGCTTCTTGTAGATGGAGGAATTGTAAGCAATGCACCTGTTGATATAGCGCGAAAAATTGGGGCAGACATTGTATTGGCAGTAGATGTAATTGGAGATATTAGGAGAAGGAAGAAGGAAGCTTTCAGAACTCCTTTTGATACTGCCCGGCGCGTAGCTAGAATTGCTCAGAATCACATATACGAGAAAGAACTTAAGAGCTGTGATATAGTTATAAGAACAGGGCTTGATTTAGAAACATTGGATTTTTCAAGAAATGAAGAGTGTATAATGAAAGGTGAAGAAGATATGGAAAAAGAAATTAAAAAGTTAAAAGGACTTTTGGAGGGTTGACATGATTATAGCAGCCGATATAGGCAACACTAATATTGTTATAGGTTTTATGAAAAACGGCAAAGCGGAAAAAGTTCTCAGAATTGCTACCGACAGGGGAAGGACTTCTGATGAGTACAAACTTCTCCTAATTTCATTTATTAAAGAAGAGGAGATAGATAAAGGTGATATTAAAGATTTTGTCATATCTTCTGTTGTACCTCCGCTTACGCCAATTTTCCAGAGTGTATCAGAAAAAATTATTTGCAAAAAATCCATAACTATTTTAAATAATATGGATTTGGGAATAAAAATTGATGTTGAAGAACCTCATCTTGTGGGAAGTGATAGAATTTGTGATGTGGCTGGGGCAGCTACAATCTTTCCGCAAGAAAATATTTGCGTAGTTGATTTTGGTACGGCAACAGTATTTAATATTTTAACAAAGGATAAGCGTTTTATTGGTGGGCCAATCGCGGTTGGGGTAATTGCGGCAGCTAATGCTCTTTTTGTGGAGACTGCCAAATTACCGCGGATAGCATTAAATGTTCCACAAAGTGTGATAGGTAGAAATACTGTGGAAGAGATGCAGTCAGGAGTAGTAGTGGGATTGGGCGGAATGGTCGATAGGCTCATTGAAAAAATTGAACAAGAGTTAAATGAACCTTTGCGCGTTATTGCTACTGGCGGGATTGCTCATGTAATGGCTGGAGTAACTCAACGAATAGAAAAATTTGATGATCAGTTGACCTTGAAAGGAATTTATTATATATATGAACACTTTAAAGGCGTTTGAAATTGGCAATCTTAAGGTGTATCCACCTGTCGTGCTTGCACCACTTGCAGGTTTTACCGATTCGTCATTCAGGCAAATGGTGAAGAGTTTTGGGGCAGGCCTGGTATACACCGAAATGATAAGCAGTATGGGTATTTTTTATAAGGATAAAAAAACACTGGATATTGCGCGTTATACTGAATTAGAGAAGCCAATTGGGGCACAAATTTTTGGCAGCGACCCTGAAAAAATTGCATACGCTGCAGCATTTTTGGAAGATAGAGGATTCGATACAATAGATATAAATATGGGTTGTCCTGCGCTTAAAGTGATAAAAAATGGCACAGGAGGAGCTCTTCTCAAAAATAAAGAACAGATTATGATGATTTTGCGTAAGACAAGGGCTGCGATAAAGATCCCACTTACCATAAAGATAAGAAAAGGGTTCAACAGAGGAGAAGATGTAGCAAAAGAAATCGGGAATATTGCTGAAGGAGAAGGCGTAGACGCTATTACCATCCATGGGATTACTGCGAGAGAGAGTTTTAATAGAGAAGCGGAGGATTGGAATTCTATCAAAGATTTAAAAAAATCCGTGCGAATACCAATTATAGGAAATGGTGGGATAAAAACAGAAGAAGACGTGAAAGGGATGTTTGAAAAAACTGGCGTAGATGGGGTAATGGTGGGGCGAGCAGTTCTGGGAGCTCCGTGGTTTATAGCATCATCCGCCCAATTTGTTGAAAAAGGAACAAAAATTAAATTTTCTTTAAAAGAAAAAAAATATATAATAATGAGACATATAAATTTAGTGGTAGAAGAAAAAGGAGAAAGAGGAGTTAAAGAAATGCGAAAACTTTTACCTTTTTATATAAAAGGCAACAGAAAAGCAGCTTATTTTAGAAATATGATCAATAAAGTACGGGACAAAGATGACCTTTACAGGATTGTAGAGGATATTTGTTCAACATATGAGGAGGTTTACAATGATTAATGAAGGTAGTATGGGAGAAGAGAAGTTTTTTCTTACTAAAAAAGGTTTTGAAGAATTGATGCGGAAGCTGGACTATTTCAAGAGAGTAAAAAGGCAAGAGGTTTCAGAAAAAATAAGGCAAGCCATTGCTTTTGGAGACATTACCGACAATGCTGAATATAACACGGCGAAAGATGAGCAGGCTTTTTTAGAAAGTGAGATTGAAAATCTTGAATTAGAGTTGTCTCACGCTGAGATTATAGAAAACGTTTCTTCGGACACTGTAAAAGTAGGGACTAAAGTTACTGTAAAGGACTCAAACTCTAAAAAAACATCTACTTTTATCATTACGGGGAGATTGGAATCAGATCCTGAAAATCACAAAATATCCTGGGCTTCTCCTATTGGCGAAGGGTTGATTGACCATAAAGTTAATGATACTGTTGCCATAAAAGTTCCTAAAGGTGTTGTAAAATACAAAATTGTAAAGATTGAAAAAGGCGAAGGTTAATGACTAATAGTAATCTAAATGAAGTAGAGAGGAAAAGAAAAGAGCTTATATTGTACCTTCGTTCAATGGGTATTAACCCATTTGGCGAAAAATTTATTACTTTGTATACAAATAAAGAATTAAAGGAAAGATTCGATAAATATGGCAACGAGGAGACAGAAGCAAAAGGTAGGGTAATTGCAATAAGAGGGCATGGTAAGGCATCATTTGTTGTTGTGCGAGATTTTTCGTCGGATATACAATTATATTTTCGCTTTGATAATCTTGGCGAGGAAAAATATAAATTTTTTAAAAAAGTTGTAGATGTTGGAGACATTATAGGGGTAAAAGGGACACTTTTTAAAACGCATACGGAGGAAATTACTGTTGAGGTAAAAGATTTTATTCTTTTATCCAAGTCGATACGTTTGCTTCCCGAAAAGTGGCACGGATTAAAAGATTCTGAAATAAGGTATAGAAAAAGATATTTAGACCTTATTGCCAGCCGAGAAGTATTAGATCTGTTCGTGAAAAGAAGTGAAATTGTTGATGCAATCCGTACATTTTTAAAAAATAAAGGTTTTCTCGAGGTTGAAACGCCCATGCTCCAATCTGTTGCAGGAGGAGCTGTGGCTAAACCATTTACTACTTATTATAATGCTCTTGATCAAGATATGTACTTAAGAATCGCACCGGAGCTCTATCTCAAGCGTCTTATTATTGGTGGATTCGAAAAAGTATTCGAGCTCAACAGGAATTTCCGAAATGAGGGTATTTCTACCAAGCATAACCCTGAATTTACGATGATGGAAGTGTATTGGGCTTATGCAGAGTATAAAGAGATGATGACTCTTACCGAGGAGCTCATATATGCAACGGCAAAGGAAGCTATGGGAAAGGAAAACATACAATTTAAAGGAGATGACATTAATCTCTCTCCTCCGTTTAGTAGAGTTAGTTTCACAGAAGTTTTTAAGAAATATACAGATGTAGATGTAGACGAGTTAAGAGATACTGAAAGAGCTAAAAAAGTGCTTGAGACATTGAAGATAAAGATGAATAAACCTCTTACATTTGGCAATGTCATAAATGAGATTTTTGATAAAAGAGTTGAAACGCATTTTGTGCAGCCAACATTTGTGTATGATTATCCCTTAGAAATTTCACCTCTTGCAAAACGAAAGAATAATGACCCTCATACAGTTGAACGCTTTGAATTGTTTATAGGCGGCATGGAAATTGCAAATGCTTTTTCAGAGCTTAATGATCCAATTGATCAATACGAAAGATTTAAAGATCAGCTTGAGGCAAAGGATGAGGGCGGAGAAGAGACACATATGATGGATACAGATTATATAGAGGCAATGGAGTATGGTCTTCCTCCCACTGGTGGATTAGGCATAGGAATTGATAGACTGATAATGCTTCTTACGGGGAAAGAATCTATCAGAGAGGTTATTCTTTTTCCGCAGCTTAAGACAAAAACGGATGAGGAAGAAAAAGAGTAAAGAATATGTTTGTACTAGTTGTGGGTACAGGTCTCCAATTAGATTGGGTAAATGTCCTGAATGTGATGCATGGAATAGTTTTATAGAAATAAGTGAAAGTAACAAAGAAACTATCATTCCAATTTCTATTACATCTGACACAATAAAATTATATGAAGAGCGGATAAAGACTGGCAACGGCGAGTTCGACAGAGTTCTGGGCGGGGGTATCGTAAGAGGATCCATTATTCTCGTTGGCGGAGAACCCGGCATAGGGAAATCTACTCTTTTACTTCAAATAGCGAGTATTTTTGCAAAAAAAGGCAAAGTACTATATGTTTCAGGAGAAGAATCTTATCTTCAGATCAGAATGCGGGCTAAACGACTTGGAACGGAATTAGATAATTTATACCTTCTCATAGAGCAGAATATAGAGCTTATTGGGAATACAATATTGCAAGAAGATCCTGTACTTGTAGTTATCGACTCTGTACAGACAATGTTTTCTCCGCATTTGGAAGGCTCGGCAGGTAGTGTTACCCAGGTAAAAGAATGCACAAGAATTGTTACTGATATTGCTAAAAAAAATGGCATACCCATTATGCTTGTAGGACATGTGACGAAAGGTGGGATAATAGCAGGGCCTAAGACAATCGAGCATCTTGTGGACGGTGTTTTTTATCTTGAAGGCGAGAGAACAGATATAAAAAGAATATTACGGGGAGTCAAAAATAGATTTGGTACAACAAATGAAGTTGGCATTTTTGAAATGCAGGAAAAAGGGCTTATCGAAGCTGAAAATCCAATGCTCACTTTTATTTCAGGGGAAAATGAGTTTCCAATTGGTTCTGTTATAACTGCTACATTCGAAGGCAGTCTTCCAATTTTTATAGAAGTTCAAGCGCTCGCAACGCCAACATATTTTCCGATACCACGAAGAGTTGTCAGTGGCGTGGATTATAACAGACTTTTATTGATTATTGCTATTTTAGAAAAGCGGTTACATCTTAATAAATTAGGCAGTTTTGACATATATGCAAATACAGTTGGAGGTTTCAAGACGCAGGATAGAGCTATCGATCTTTCTATTGCTGTATCAATTATGTCCAATATTTACGAAAAGAGTATTTCCGAGAAAACAGTAGTGTTTGGTGAGTTAGGTTTAGGTGGGGAAATAAGGCCCACAATTGGAGCAGAGCGGAAAGTAATGTATGGAAAGAGACTTGGATTTAAGAACTTTATACTCCCGTCTTTTTTTAAGGATAAAATTAAAATTGCAGGAATAGACCTTAATTTTGTGGATAATATAAAAGACGTTAAGGAAATTCTTTTCTAAGATGAACTTTTCAGTTTCTGCAATTATTGTTGCAGCAGGCAAAGGGAAAAGAATAGGCGGATTAGACAAGAGTTTTGTGAACTTGAACGGGAAGCCTATTATTTCTTATTCTTTTAATTGTTTATCTCAATATAAATTTGTTAGGGAAATTATAGTTGTGCTGAATAGCAAAAATATTAAAGAAGGGAAAGCATTGCTGATGCCCGATAAATTAACATTAACAGCGGTACTTGGCGGTGATACACGTGCTGAAAGCGTGCGAAACGGCGTGCTAAAGGCAAAGGAAGAATTTGTTCTAATACATGATGCTGCGCGTCCCTTTGTCACTGAAGAGCTTTTGGACAGAATCTTTGCGGGTATGGCCTCAGGAGTGGACGCTGTAATACCGGTAATACCAGTAAAATCAACAGTAAAATATATTGATGAGAATTCTTTTGTGGAGAAAACCGTTGATCGGAAAAGGTTAGTTATCGTTCAGACGCCTCAACTCTTCAGGAAAAAAGCATTGTTGGATGCGTATAGAGGGAGTAGCCTCATCGGAATAACTGATGAGGCGATGTTAATAGAAAAGACGAATGGAAAAGTAAGAGTTGTAGTTGGAATGGAAGAGAATCTCAAGATTACAACGCCTTTTGACTTAATTTTAATGGAGGGAGTGTTAAAAAAATGGAGCAAAGAGTAGGCATCGGGTATGATTCTCATAGATTTAGCGAATCAAGAGCTTTGTATATTGGAGGAGTCAAGATACCCTATAAATTTGGATTGGAAGGCCATTCAGATGCAGATGTATTGATACATGCTCTTATTGATGCACTTCTTGGGGCAGCAGCATTAGGTGATATAGGTACACTATTCCCGGATACTGAAGAAAAATATCAAAATATAAGGAGCAGTATTCTGCTTGAAGAGGCATTAAAACGTGTGCATAATGATGGATGGAATATTGAAAACATTGATGCTACTGTTATTGCGGAGGAACCGCAATTAATGCCATTTATTCAGGAAATAAATGAGAATCTTTCTAAAATTATTGATATTAATTTGAACAAAATTAACGTAAAAGCAACAACGAATGAAGGGATGGGCTTTATTGGCAGAAAAGAAGGCATTGCTGCGCTAGCCGTTGCATTGTTAAAAAGGGGTGAATAGACAATGAAAAAACAGTTTGTTAAGGATTTGAAGCCAGGCGTTTTTGTGAAGAGCATTTTTATTGTCGCAGAAGAAGAAAAGGCGCTTACAAAGGACAAAAAGGAGTATATTTCACTTATTCTTGCAGATAAGACAGGGAGAATATATGGAAAAATATGGGATAATGCCACGGAACTTGGTAAATTGTTCAAAAAAGGAGATATCGTCGAGATCTCAGGTAATATTACAACCTACAAGGAAACACCTCAGATTCGCGTGGAAACCTTGCGAAGATGCAGCGAAGAGGAAATAGATAGTGCTGATTTTTTACCAGTTACAGAAAAGGATAGAGATGTTTTACTTAAAAATCTTTTAGAGATAGCGGAAAGCGTTCAAAATCCGTACCTTAAATCTCTTTTAAAAAGTATATTTGCTAATAGACGAATTATCGATGGCATAAAGAACGCTCCTGCAAGTGTCTCTATACATCATGGTTATGTGGGAGGCCTGCTTGAACATACTTTGAATGTCGTAAAAATATGTGAAACAGTAGCATCTATGTATCCAGTGGTGGATCGAGATTTACTAATAACCGGGGCGCTTTTGCATGATATCGGGAAGATTGAAGAGTATAACTACAGCAAAATAATTGAACACACAGACAGTGGTAAATTGTTGGGACACATTGCGCTTGAAATGGTATTTATAAGCAAAGAGATTGAAAAGATGCAATCTTTTCCTGACGATCTTAAAATGGAACTATTGCATCTTATTCTTTCACATCATGGCGAATATGAATATGGATCTCCCAAAATTCCTTCCACCGTAGAGGCAGCTGCACTGGCTTATGCCGATCTGTTGGATAGCAGGGTTGAAAGTTTTATTGAAGTAGCAAATAATAACAACGAAAATTGGAGTGGATATATTGGCTTTCTTGGAAGAAAGGTTTTTAAAAGGCAAGAATAACCTTTAGATACAGAAAATGAACTCGAAAATATTTAAGGAGATGAGATGAATATATTCAAGGCAATTGTTTTAGGCGCTATCCAGGGATTAACAGAATTTTTACCTGTCAGCAGTTCGGGCAATCTTGTTATTTATCCTGCAATTTTTGGGTGGGGCACGCCGACGCTTTCTTTTGCAATGGCCCTGCACCTGGGAACACTTTTTGCCGTTCTTTTATACTATTTAAAAGACGTGAAGAAGCTTATTGTGGCTTTTTTTCACACGTTTAGAAGCAACAAGACAGACGAAGAAAGCTTTTATGTTCGGTTGTTCTGGCTTCTTTTTGTAGCTCTACTTCCCGCCAGTATTGTGGGCCTACTTTTTTCGGATAGAATTGGCGAAGTATTTGCGCAGCCACATATTGTTTCTATATTTTTGTTTATTACTGCGGCTATTCTTATTGCATCAAGCGTTAATTTTCATGGGGAGCGTGCCACTCTGAAACATATTTCTTTAAAGCACGCATTATCTGTGGGTTTTCTTCAGATTATTGCACTGTTTCCTGGTATTTCTCGTTCGGGTTCTACTATTGCGGGTGGAATTTTTTCCGGAATGAATAGAGAAGATGCGGCAAAATTTTCTTTTCTCCTTTCCATTCCCATCATTGGAGGAGCAGGCCTTCTTGAATTGAAGAGTGCTTTGAACGTATCCATCTCCGGGGTTTCTTTCAGTGCACTTTTAGCAGGGTTTTTTGCTTCGTTTATTTTTGGTTTCTTGTCGATAAAATTCTTTTTCATGGTTATTAGAAAAGCAAAGTTTTATTATTTTGCTTTGTACTGTATAACACTCGGTGTTGTTGGATTTATATTTACTTAATTTATAATGAAGAAAGGAGGGATTAAAATGTTTGGAAAAATAATTTTTCCATACGATTTTTCTGAATATGGAGAAAAGGCAATTCCTTATATCGAAAAATTTAAGAGTATAGGGGGAAAAGAAGTTATTATCATTTATGTAGTGGAGTATAATGAAGTTTTTAAGCACGTGTTATACAAAGAATTGGAATTGAAAAGGTTTCAGAAAAAAATTAATCTTAGACTTCAGCCCCTTAAGGAAAGGTTTGAAAAAATAGGTTTTAGTGTGACAACGTGCGTGGAATTTGGTACACCATCCAATGTGATCATTAAAAAAGCATTGGAGTATAAGGCGGATATCATTGTAATGGGCGCACAGGGAAGGGGTGCTGTTGGTTCATTTTTTTTGGGAAGCACTGCATTGAACGTATTACAGAGGTCATCAATTCCTGTGCTTGTAGTGCCATCTAAATAGCCTGAACTTAATATAATTCTACTATTGCGCTTATTTCCATTGCAGCTCCGACAGGTAGGCTGACTACGCCGATTGCTGTTCTTGAATGTTTGCCTTTTTCATTATTATTAAAAATTGTGGCTACAAAATCGGATACTACATTCATTACTCTGGATTGTTCTGTAAATTCAGCCGTTGAATTTATGAAGCCTTCGATTTTAACAATTTGTTTTACTTTGTCTAGGTCTCCTATGACTTTTTTTAAGTTTGAAATGAGTTGTAGCGCGCATAGCTCCGCAATGTCCTTACCATTTTCGAAGTTGAGATCTTTTCCGAATTTTCCTGTTACAACCTTTTTGTTACGTACAGGCACAACGCCTGAAAGATAAACAACGTTTTCTACGAAAATAGCAGGGACATACGATCCCAGGCTTTCAGAAGGTGGTGGCAGAATAATCCCAAGCTCTTCTAAACGTTTTTCTACTGTCATTATTACCTCTCTTCATATTTTATTGTGTTATCTATAAATAAAATCTAATCAGAGACTCTATAACCTAATTTTTTTACTTTTTCTTCGAATTTTGGCCAATCTTTTTCTGTGCGCACAAAAATATCCAGATAAACGGGTTTGTTCACGATTTGTTGTATATCAAAACGTGCCTCTGTCCCAATTCTTTTGAGCATTTTGCCTTTTTTCCCTATTACGATGCCTTTTTGAGATTCTCTTGCGACAGAAATTACAGCGCGGACATACAGCACCCCGTTCTTCCTTTCTTTCATTTCTTCTATATTTACAGCGGCAGAGTAAGGGAGCTCTTTTCCAAGGCGAAGAAATAATTTTTCTCTTATTGCCTCAGAGATTAAAAGTGGCAGTGGTCTATCTGTTAACATATCTTTTGGAAAGTATTCTGGTCCCTCGTGAAGATATTTTTTCGTTTTAGTAACGAGCAAATCAACATTTTTCCCTGTTAATGCAGCGATTTTTACCACTTCTTTGAATGGGAATAGCTTTCTAAATTCTTGCTCAGTGGCTTTAATTTGGTCTTCACTGTGTCGGTCTATTTTATTCATTACAAGAAATACCGGAATATCTATTTTCCTGAGTTTTTCCATTATTTTCGGGTATTCTTCTCCGGGAAAATCTTCGGGTTCTATCATAAGATATACAAGATCGACTCCTTTTATACTTTTTATGGCAGTTTCTACCATATATTTATTTAATGCACTTCTAGCATTATGTACTCCGGGAGTGTCTATAAATACTAATTGCGCATCAGGAAGGTTTTTTACTCCCAAGATTTTGAAGCGCGTGGTCTGTGGTTTTGGCGAAATGATAGAAATCTTTGTACCCACAAGATAATTGAGTAATGTAGATTTTCCTACATTTGGCCTGCCCAAAATGACAATAAATCCGCTTTTCATATGTATTTCCTTTCTCTGCGCCTTTTGTTTAAATTGTGTTACCGAGCTATTTTAATATTAGCGCTTTTAATTATTATACAGTATTTTATAATTTATGTGAACCTTTTTCTTCTTAGGAGTATCTAATATATGATATTCAAAAAAAGGAGGTATGAGATGGCTAAAAAATTTTTAGTAGTTTTGTTAGTTACAGTATTTGCTGCAACACTCTTTATTGCACCAAAATTAGGCCTTGCAGAAGGGAACGATTATGAAACAGCATTAAATGTGTATAATGCGAAAATTGAACAAGCTAATTCTGAACTGATTATTTTAAACGAGAAAATGACGCAGGTGAGAGAAAAACAAAAAGAGATATTTGCAGTGCTAAAAGAAAAGAAGGATAATGGAGAAGAGATTAATGAAGAAGTAAAACCGCTTATCAAAAAACTTATAGAGATCAAAAAATCGGCAGAACGGCTCAAGGATATAAGAGAAGCACGGTTTTACTATGCAAAAACACTTTCAGGCCAGCTAAATGAAAAGATGGAAGAGATTAGAGAAATGAAAGAAAGTAACGCAAGTAAAGAAGAGATGGAAAACCTTTTAAAAGAAACACATAATTTGAGGAAAAAGATTGGAAACGTTTTGCCTTTTAGCTTGAAACTCTCACTTAATAAGACAGACAGGGTCAAAGAAACTGCTGAAAAGCTTAAAGACAATGAAAAAGAAGATAGGGCAGTAAAACTTTTAGAGAGTGCCACAAAGAGAGTTGAAAGAGAGATTGAGATGGCACATAGGCAAGAAGAAAATCTTGATAAAACATTGGATTTACTTAATCGGGTTGCAGATGAGCTTGGGATATGAAGATAAATTCAATTCAAGGCGTTATAACAATACGAATGACTGTGTGGTTTGCCGCGGCACTTATCGCTCCTTTTGTACTGAAGTACATTGCTAATGAGAAAGAAATTCA
>DBOM01000082.1 GCA_002299965.1 Caldiserica bacterium UBA646
TCCGAGAGATTTTTATCCTCTCTATATATTAGATACCTAACTGGCAAAATTTTCCACACTTTTTGAAAGAATTTTCAGACTTTTTTCTATTATTCTCATAAATGACTCTTTAAACCGCTATTCTTTGAATAACTTTTACATTTATCTTTTTATATTCAACATTTTTACATTCACAATTGCACCGCCTCCTTTAAATAAAATTTTCCTTTTCTGCATTTCTTTTTGCTGCGCCTCCTATTAAAAATTTATTCTCCCATATATTAGATCCCTAACTGGCAAAATTTTTCGCACTTTTTAAAAGAATTTTTAAAAATCTTAATTAATTGTTAGGCAAGACATTATAAAAATCAGATTGGTTTAATGTTGTGTTCGATAAAATCTTTTTTAAAAACATAGAATCTATCATTTTTGCAATTGAAAGATTGGAGGCTTTTAGCCTCTGGCATATTGTCAGCGAAAATAAAAAGGAGGGCGACAATCCCCCTCCCAAAATGCTGCATCTCTGATTTGAGTTAATAATTTGCCCTTTTACATTCCTCCAGTCATTTAGGAAATACGATAGATGAGTTTTTATTCAAAGTTGTAGTTGAAAGAACATTTCCATCTTTGTCCATTATTTCCACGTTGCCATTTACAAGATGCATCATCCCCACCTTTTCTTCATTTTTAAAGGCATATATATAGTGGTCATTACCTGCACCTTTAAGAATAATAAATTGAGCAATAATCATATCATTAAAGCTACCCAAAATAGAAGCGTAATATCCAATATCCTCTTCGCTTCGTTCAGATGCTACTATTTTCTTCCACCTACTGCAAATAAACTTTTTTGTATCAATTTTTGTTGCTATACTACAGCAACCACTGGGTACATAAAAACTTCCGTCAAAATAAACAGAGGTGGTGGAGTCGGAAGATTTACCAGGGGAAAGACCTGCATCCTCTTCAACAGAAATCTTGTTCCATTTGATTGCCCAGTTTCCTTTATCCACAGTGCAGAGAAACAAGTCCATTCCTGTTTGAGGATTATAGCCACCAGAAACAAGAATATTTAGATTGGTCCCATCATTGCCAATCGCAATTGGATAAGAGGGTTGAGAATTTGTATCTTGAAATTCATAATTAAGATTAAGTTCTTTTTCAACATACTTTTCGCCGTCCCATAGTTTTACAGTGTATTTATAATCACGTTCATCCCCAGTTGCAATTCTTTTCATCTCTACATCTTTCCCAAAAATTAATCTGTCTATAACTAGAAAACCATTTAGCATTTCTTTAGATATATCAACAGTCTCTGTTCTCTTGTATATTTGCTTTGGGATCTTGAAAAATGAAAATGAAGGAAGAATAATGCAATCCTTCCCGTCCCAATACAAGGGTCTATCGCCGTTATATCTCTCGTAGCTTGCCTGTTCGCTTTTTATGTCAGTTGTTTGCGTTACAGTATAAACAACTTTGTCAGTTTGGATAATCTTCCCATTCTTTAAGTCCCAGAAGTTAAGGTAAGCTTTTTTAACGTTTTCATTGTTAACACTTCCCGGTACTAAGGTAATAAAAGGAATAGATCCGTCTGGTGTCTCAATATTGATAGATTGCCCTGGTTTATTAATGTTACCTGTCTTACCACATCCAAGAAGAGTTGTGCTAATTACAAAAACAACTAAAATCAAAATTATAATTTTTGACTTCATTATTTCCTCCTATAAAATAGTATAGCAATTTATCACAATTACTTCCCACCGCTCACTTTCTTAAATGTCTCTTCCATTGCTTCTTCACCATTCCTTTCCATCTTTTCAGCAGTTTCAAGTATTGGTGAAGGAACTGGATAGAAATCATCTCCTTTGTTTGTTGAGGATGGCTCACTGATATACAATTTCACACTGTCTTTTTCTACAGTACCATCATTTTCCAGATTTGCTGCAATCTTATACGTTGCATAAGTTGTAGGTTCGGGTTTACCTATGTAATCCTTTAGTTCCAATTTCCAATCATTTATTAAGTTATTTGCTGCTTCAATTTGGGCTTTGGAAGCAACTGCTCTTTTAGAGTTTAAATAATTTAGCATACCTTTCATAAACGGAAGATCTTCGATTCTCTCGGCTTTTAGCGTTAAATCAATTTTTGCATCAAAAACAGCACTTGCAACTCCATTTCTTAATGTTACGGAATCAGGTTTAAGTGATAGATCAACACTAATATTTTTGTAATACTGCGAATAGTTGCTAATAATCCAGTTTTGTAATGCATCTGAAAGCTCTTGAGAGAGTGCTTTTGCATCATAAGGAATATTTGCGTTTGCAAAATTCCTTACAGAAAAACCTGCTGCCATTGCTGTAATGATAACAGCAATCAATAAAACCTTGTAAAATTTTCTCATAATGTTTCTCCTTTCTTTTAATTTTAATAAACTTTTAAAAATACTTACTTCTCTCTAAAAATACTTCATAATCTTTATTTTCAGTTTAATTTCAATCTTTTCCTGAACCTTTATCGATAATTTTTACCTTTTTCCTCTGCTTTAACATATTCCAGAACAACAGATCTCTCATTATCTCTTTGGCTCGCTCCATTTTTTTGTCTCATATGCATTCATATTGCACCATCTCCTTCAAATAAAATGTTTCTTAAAATAATACCCATCTGTTAAGACTGAGATTGCTTCACCCCTTCGAGGTTCGTAAAGACAAAGAAAAGAAGTCGCAATATCAACCTTTTCTTCGTTTCTTTCCGCTGCATCTCCTACTAAAAATTTACTCTTCTATATATAAGACGCATAAACTTGCAAAAATGTGACACTTTTTTAAGGAGAATTTTTTAATGAATGACAAAAATCTTTTTCAGATTTTAAATGCTTCAAGAATTCTTAAGAATTCAATGTATATTTGCAAGATCTTCTACTGCTTTTTTGTTGATAATTTCTATCCTTGCTTCTTTAGCAAGCTTTAATTCTAATTTGGAAATCACCTTTTCTGCTTCTACTTTTTTCTTTGATTGTTTCACCAAAAATGCAGCTTCCCCTCTGGAGATAGCACGCGGCGCTTCGTAATTAAAAATGCAAACAAGATGATACTCGTCATTGTCCTTCACTTCGGAAAGGTAAGGAAGTTCTTTATTTTTTTGAAAAGCTTTCTTAAGATAACCCGGAAAATCATTAAAATCTGTAAATGTTAAATTAGTCAAAGCACCCTGGGAAGTTTTTTGGGTAATCTCGTCAAGCATAACATAACAAGGATTATATTTTGCTTCAAATAAAGCAAAAGCTTTATCTGCTTCCTCTTTTGAGGGAAAGGTAACCTCCGCAAATGTAATAAGCCCTTTGCCATGCGTTGCTATATAATGGTTTATTTCCTCTTCAGTTACATCGGGAACAGTTATGCTATCTTCAATGTCTTCCTTAAGTGCGCGGGTATACTCGTCAGTTTTCAATTGAGGTACTATGATTTTGTCAAAAAATTCATCTTCGGTAAGATTACTGTGGCTCACTGCATCTCTTATGATTTTGCTCTTTTCTTTAAAATATTTGTGTGCAATAGGATCCAGGTGAATACCCTGTGGAATATCGCCTTGAACTTCATAATCGAACCATTCCTTTTGTGGTATAAAAATTATATCAAGCTCGTAACCCTTTCTACGCATATATTGAGCAAAGAGTGCTTTATTTATCATATCGTTCAGTATATCTACGGGATCTGGTGGAGTTCCTACAAATTGTTCTCCATAGTACTTTTCATGAAACTCATAAGAAGCCTTTTTTAAGAAGTACTCATTCGCTACATTGGAAAGATAAATAGGTACACCATTCACTCTTGCAACAACCGTATCGTTCATCTTTGCAAAATAGATATATTTTCCGAATACGCTCAAAAATGGAGGTGCACCCTTTACATAACCATTAAGCGCGGCACTCCCAAAAACAATAAAGAAAACTATTGCTATACTTACAAGAGCGAATGCAAATTTCCTTTTCCGGTGTTGACTTTGCACATGGACAAGTTTTGGGAAGTTATTATCTATAAACCTCCTCTCGCACCGCAAAACCTCTTTTCCAGGTAAGCATGGTGCTTTTACTTTTTCAAGCATTTTTATCAATTCATCCTTTTTCATTTTTATCTCCATATATAAGACGCAAAATTTCCAAATCTGTGACACTTTCTTCAATATCTTTTTTCAAAGCATCTAATGCTCGATAAAATGTTCTTCTTGCTGCAACAGGTGTTTTATTAAGAACTGCAGCTATTTCTTCATTGGATGCATTACTGAAGAATCTTAAAATAATCACAGTTTGATAAGCAGGCTTAAGATTTTTTATATGCTCATGCAGTATTTTATAAGAAGACTCTTCCTGGGTAATATCTTCCACGGGCAAATTATTTTTCAATTTTTCTTTTTGCTTTATGTTTCGTATCTCTTTTCTATAATAATTATTTACAACATTTGTTGCAATCCTTAATATCCAGAAGATTAAAGGACATTTCCTTTTGAAAGAGTGGAGATTATTGAACACTTTTAAAAAAGTTTCCTGAGTAAGATCTTCCGAAACGTTTCTGTCAAAAGTCCTTCTATATATATAATTGAGCACTTCTCCATAATAGAGATGTACGAATTTCTCAAACGCTTCTCTGCTCTTCAATGCTTTGTCTATTAAATCGTTTTCATCTATTTCCATCTTATATATTATAGGATAAATCCATAGAATATACATACCGAATATAATCTCAAAATTCCTGCCTGGAATGGAGAAAATTTACTTTATCACAGTATCTGACCTCAGTAGTAGTTGCAAATATTTTTTCCTTTTGTAAAATTACAATTAATTGGCAATGTTTTCGCGGAGGGAAATATGAAAAATATAGCAGTATTAGGATTAGGTTTTGTAGGATTACCGTTATCGCTCACATATGCAATGCATGGGGAAAAAGTATACGGCATTGATATAAACAGCAAATATGTCGAAAACCTTAAAAAATACAAAACCCACATCATTGAAAAATACAAAGGCGAAACAATAGAAGAGATTTTAGAAGATACAATAAAAAAAGGCCTTTTTGTCCCTACAAACTCAGTCAAGGAAGGCCTCAAAAATGCGGATAAAATTATTGTCACCGTAGGAATTCCTATTACAAATGGTACGCTGCAAAAAGAAATCTTTAATGCTGCAATAAAATCAGTAGGAAAAAACCTCAAAAAAGGAGACCTCGTGCTTATTCGCTCTACCGTACCGCCCGGTACTACAAGGGAGGTGGTACTGCCTATCCTTGAAAAGGAAAGCAAACTAAAGTGCTCAAAAGATTTTTATTTAGCATACTCTTCGGAACGCATTGCAGAAGGAAAAGCATTTGAAGAATTTCAAACGATGCCAGTAGCAGTTGCAGGAATAGATAAAAAAAGTACAAACAAAGCATATAAACTGCTAAAAATAATAAATAAGGAAAATATAATAGTCGCAACAGAACCAGAAGTTGTCGAAATAGCAAAACTCATTGAAAATAGCTCAAGAGATGTAAACATTGCTCTTTCAAATGAACTTGCTTCACTCACAGAAAAAATGGACATTGATACGGTAGAAGTAATAAATGTAGCAAATACACACAAGCGTGTACATCTGCTCAAACCTGGAATCGGAGTAGGAGGACACTGTATCCCATATTCCTCCCTCTACATCTTCGATAAAACAGATAAAATGAAATTACCGATGGAAATTTTACATACAGCAAGAGAAGTAAATCAACAAAGACCAAGAAACATCTTAAATTGTTTAGAAAGTGCATTAAAAAAAATAGGCAAAGAAGTTGAACACAGTAAATTTGCAATCCTTGGAATGGCAATGAAAGATAACTCCCCTGATATTTCAGAAAGCCCGGCAATGCGATTAAAAGAACTCATACTGCAAAGCGGTGGAGAAGTCAATTGGTTTGACCCCAATGTAACCGGAAATTTCCCGTTAAAAAGAAATAGTATTCAGGAAACTGTCAAAGACGCCGATGTTATTATTCTCGGAATAAAACAGGACAACATCGAGATAGAACCCAACAAATGGAAAAATTTAACCAAAAAAAACGCTATTATATTTGACGCAAGAAGACTCGTTGATAAAGAGAAAGCAAAAAAATCGGGATTTATATATATGAGGATATGAGGATAAACATTGCCGACATCCCCGTTGACAACATCACAATAGAAGAAGCAATCGATAAAATAAAAACCTTTCTACATAATAAAACGCCGCGTTTTGCCGTAGCAATAAACCCAGAAAAAGTTCTTAAAGCAAAAAAAGATGACGAATTAGAAGAGATTTTGAAAAAAAGCGATTTGAACTTTGTCGATGGAATTGGAATAGTTTGGGGATCAAAAATATTATACAAAAAGAAAATCAAAGAACGCATTGCAGGGATAGACCTGTTTATGTCCGTTTTAAAGCTTTCAGCCGAAAATAAATACAGAGTTTATCTACTTGGGTCAAAAGAAGAAACAATAAAAAAAGCTATAACCGTAATCAAAAACACTCACCCGCAAATAGAAATAGCCGGATTTCATAATGGGTATTTTGAAGACGAAGAAAAAGTCGTCACCGACATAAAAAACAGCAATACAGATATACTATTTGTTGGCATGGGAAGTCCGAAACAGGAAAAGTTTATCTATAACAATTTAGACAAACTAAATGTAAAATTCGCCATGGGAGTAGGAGGAAGCTTTAACGTGCTGTCCGGTGAATTCAAAAGGGCACCACAAATTGTCCAAAAATTGGGGTTAGAATGGTTTTATAGATTCATCCTGAATCCAAAAAGATTGCCAAGAATTCTTTCGCTTCCAAAGTTTATCTTTTTGCTTACCTGGTACCCTGAAAGAAAAAAAGAAGAGATAAATTTTTTCAACATAGCAATATCCAATCGAAATATGAGAAATACATTACATATCACAGAACAGTTCATCAAGTCGGGGGAATTTCATCTTATTGTAACATTAAACGGAGAAATGGCTGGAAAAGTTTTTAAAGATAAAGCATTTTTTGATATTGTCAAAAAAAGCGACCTGGTCATTCCAGACGGAATAGGTATTGTATGGGGAGCCAAGATGCAGGGAGAGCGAGTCTTGCACAGAATACCTGGAGTAGAGTTCACATGGCACCTCTTAGAGCTTGCAAATAAAAAAGGCTACAAAGTATACCTGCTAGGAGCCAAAGAAAAAGTGTTAAAAAAAGCAGTCAAGAATATAAAGGATACCTTCCCTTCTGTCAATATAGTTGGCTTTCATTCGGGCTATTTTAACGAAGGAGAAGAGAAAAATATCATAAATGAGATAAAGAAAAACAACACTCAGATACTCCTTGTCGGAATGGGAGGCGGAAAACAGGAAAAATGGATATGGCGCCACAAGGATGAATTAAATACACCGCTTAACATAGGAGTAGGGGGGTCATTAGATGTCTGGAGCGGTGAAGTAAAAAGAGCCCCTAATTTTATTCAACGAACTGGATTAGAATGGCTGTATCGCATCATCATACAACCCAAAAGGATTATAAGAATGGGAAATGTTATCACGTTTGCTTTTAGAGTAATGACAGAGAGAAGGAAAATATGAAAATTCTGCTAACAGGATACTTTGGCTTTGGAAATGCGGGGGACGAAATGATCTTTCATGTTATGAAAACAAAATTCGAAAACGAAGGACATTGCGTATATTCACTTACAAAAAATCCCAAAAATATAAATGAATTCAAGAGAAACAGCATAAAAGCAATTTACTCTGCCATTAGAAAAAGTGATGTCGTAGTCAATGGAGGCGGAGGGATTCTACAAGATAAAACAAGCTCAAAAAGTTTGTACTACTACCTATTTATTATAAAAATTGCAAAATTGCTGCATAAAAAGGTCGCCGTATTCGCGCAAGGCATAGGCCCGCTAAATAAACAGACAAATAAAATTGCAGTAAAAAAAGCCCTTAGCAAAACAGATCTTATAACAGTAAGAGATATCCATTCACAAAATATACTAAGAGACATAGGCGTCACAAAAAAAATCAATCTCACAAGCGATTTAGCCTTTCTTTACAAAGAGCAAAGGAGTATACCTATTCCGTTTGACCGTTTCATTGTCTACTCAACAGGAAAAGCCAGGAAAATGCCCCCATTAATAGTGCTTGCAGATGTTGGAAACTATATTAAAAAAAGCACAGGCCTTCCGATAATTATCCTCCCGTTCTACCCGGAAAGAGATGGAGAAATTGCAAGAAATCTATCAGCAATTTTAGAAAGCCCGTTAGTTATACCGGAGTATATTGAACAATACCCCTACATAATAGAAAAAAGTGAATTTGTCGTCGGAATGCGGTACCACGCAATTCTCCTTTCAGCCCTGAAAGAAAAAGCATTTGTAGGCCTATCCTACGACCCGAAGGTTCGCTCCCTCATGGAAGAATTAGAAATAGATGGAATAGAAAGCTATGAAAATTTATCGATAAACGATTTTAAAAATGTATTTAACAAAAATTTCGCGGAACGGGAAACAATACAGGAAAAACTCAAAGAAAAATTAACTACCCTCGAAGAAAGGGCAGAGGAAAATTTTGACCTATTCAATAAAACATTTGGCCAATAAATTTAATCCATTGAGCCTCTTGCTCCCTTCACACTGTCTGGTATGCGGAAAAAATACAGATGGAGAAAATATATGCAATAATTGCAAAGAAAAAATAAAATACCTTGAATACCCCTTAATTGAACATAAGAAAAACATCTATTTTTATGCGATCACAGAATACAAAGGAATAATGGAAAAATCAATTAAAATATTAAAATTCAGAAAAAGAAAAATCATTACAAAAGATTTAGCCAATATAATAATTGATTTCGTAAGTAAAGAAAAGATACAGTTTACACACATAGGATTTGTGCCTATGACTCATCCCGAGACAAGAGAAAGGGGATTCAATCAAACATATCTGTTGGCAAAAGAAGTTTCTAAAACAAATAAAATTCCCATTTTGAACGGATTGAAGAAAACAAAGGAAACTAAAAAACAGGTTGGATTAAGCAAAAGAGAAAGAAAAGAAAATCTAAAAAACGCATTTAAAATGACCGATAAAATAGAAGGAAACGTAATGATCATAGATGACGTCTACACCACAGGAAATACTGCAACTGAAATCACAAAAACAATCGCAAGAAAAACGAAATCAAATATTTACTTTATTGCTCTCTCAAGAAAGATAAACTGAACAAACATAACGCTGGATAACTATTGTGCAGCAGCTTCTTGATATTCTTTTATTAATGAATCGAAAAGTTCTTTAACCGATACAATTTTGTTCACCCTCCAGGCATTGGCTCCGGAAAAAGCAAAGCCATTTTCAAGAAAACCTTTCTTGGCATTTGTTAACGCAAAAGCAATGCAGTATGGAACTTTTTTATAATCACATGTTTTTAAACATTTATAAGTACATGTAAAAGGTTGCTTCTTCCCCATTGCAACATCTTCAAGAAATCTGTTTCTAATTGCTCTTCCCGGCAAACCTACAGGACTATCAATAATTATGATATCTTCTTTTTTGCACTTTATATATGCCTCTTTAAATTCATCCGAAGCATCACATTCATGAGTGCCAACAAACCTTGTAGCCATCTGGACACCGTCTGCTCCTAACTGCATAAATTTATGGATATCAGCACCAGTGTATATTCCCCCTGCTGCAATGACAGGTATATCTTTATTAAAACGCTTCGCAAAAGATTTCACCACGGAAATCACTTCCGGAAATATCTTTTCAAGGCTATAATTTTTGTCATTGATCTGCTTCTTTGCAAAACCAAGGTGGCCGCCGGCCATTGGCCCTTCAACAACTACTGCATCTGGCACTTCGTTATAATGTTTTGCCCAATAGTTAAATATGAGCTCGGCAGCTCTTGAGGAGGATACTATAGGAACAAATTTAGTTTTAACCTCTTTTGTGGTATTCATTATTGCCTTGAGGCTTTTTAGAGGGAGCCCTGCCCCTGCAAAAATTAAATCCGCGCCCTCTTCCACTGCAACACGGACAAGACTAAAAAAATCCGAAAGAGCTACCATTATATTAACACCGATAATGCCTTTTGTCCTCTTTTTTGCTTTTCTAATTTCTCTTTTCAACGCTCTTTTATTTGCTTCTTCAAAATTGTTTCTGAAATCGGGTTCCAGCATGCCAATTCCTGCCGCGCCGATTACCCCTATTCCCCCCTCGTTTGCAACTGCAGAAACAAGATTCGAGAGAGATATGCCAACGCTCATCCCTCCCTGAACAATCGGGACGGTAGCAGTCAAATCGCCTATTTTTAGAACAGGCATTTTTTTACGAGCTTCATAGCCCATTTTTGGCATAATGAAACCTCCTATTTAATGCATGCAGATCAATTACCTTCTCTAACTAAATTATAAGGCCTTTAGAAAAAAGTCAAGTTGCATTTTTCTTTCACTGCTTTGGCTTGACAATTTCGCATTCATTTTTAAATAGGCATCACCTCTACATCTCCTTAATTTAATGCGTAATGTTTGAAATAAGAATGAAACTTGCTATAATTCCCCCTAAGGAGATCGAATATGAAAGCGATTAAAAAATCAGTTTTTGTTATTCTAATCATATCAATGATATTTATTTCACTGCCAACCACTTCTACCTCAAGCTACCAATTCAATTGCTCAACAGATTCTATATATATCAGAGATACATTAAACAATAACTTTATGCTGCCGTACAAACCTTTCATAAAAAATAATGTTTTTCTAATACCACTCAGGGCAACGTTAGAAAGCGCTGGAGGAATTGTAGAATATAACAAAGAAGATAAATCAATTTTGCTTAAATACGGAAACAGAAC
>DBOM01000055.1 GCA_002299965.1 Caldiserica bacterium UBA646
TAAGGAATAGAGAATAAGACTGTAAGAACCAATACAGGTATTTCTGAGAGAATGTGCTGGTCGGTTTTTATATAGTTAAGTTCGGATTCAAGGAAGAATGGCATGGTTTTTATCTGCAGAGCAATGGATTTTAGATAGGGAATTCTTTTTGTATTTTGAAAAATATCAATGATTTTATAATCGTCAGGAGTTAAACTCTCTCCGATACTTTTAAAAAAGACAATAGCAGAATTTGATCTTGGGTAAGGCTCAATGTAGTGTAATTTTGCTTCCGCGATTATATTTCCTCCACTGTAGGTGTTCTTTTCAAGTGTCATTAAACAATCTTCAACCTTGAAGAAGGAGAAAAATAAAAAACCTCCTTTTTTATCTGGTTTTTGTTCAACATCAGGTATTCTGTATTTATACTCAGCTATCATAATTCCGAGATGGTCATATCTCTTAAGATGTGCCCTAAATAGAATCCATGTGAGACTATCAACACTGAATGAAAGGCGGGTGTTTTTCTCTGCTGAAGCATCGAGAGCATCCAAAAGGAACAACCCGTCGTTTCCCTTTAAATATGAGTAGTTAAAGAGAAATAGAGAAGAGAAAATTAAGCTCAATAGAAGGAATATCTTTACAAACTTTATAATTTTTCTATTCATCTTTGCTTCTCTCTTCTTTATTATATTTTACTTTTAAAAATTTTTTCTCTTCATATATTTTACACCTAACTAGTAAAAAAGTTCCACCATTTTGAAAGAATTTTTAAAATTTTTTTCCTCTCTATATATAAGACTCAAGTTTTTCAAAAAATGTTACACTTTTTTGAGAGAATTTTTAAAAGAAGGGCACCTTGGATGATTTTTTATTAATATCCTTTGAGAGTTTCTCATAAAATTTGAAGCATTTTAAAGGCGTTTTAGGTGCGGAAGGCATAGAATTAAGTGATTTTTCTACTAATTTAGCAAAGACAAACAGCGCAGGCATGCTTAAGAATATATACAAAAAGCGTTTATGAGATTGTTAGCTTTAAATTCTGGAATACAATCTGAGGGAGGCGCTTACCTTCCTCTTCATTCCTTGGAAAATTTATGAAAGGTTAGTGAAACTTCATTAGCCCCCATTTTTATGCGGGAATCTAATAAAATTTTCCATGACAAAATGGCCCTTAATATATGAATCTCCATTAGCAGTATAAACTTTGCTAATATCTTTTACCAATTTATCAGTTTCTACTTTTGATAGCTCCTTTCCATTCACGTCCCTTACTATGATGAATTGAGAGTCATCAGAGTCCCACTCAAGTATTTGAGAAATCTCGTTTGTTTTAGTGTTATATATAATCCAGAGATACCTATAGTTTCCAGATAGAATTTCTTCTTCATTCTTTCCATATACTACAACGCCATTAATGATAAGAAAGTCCTTATACTCATCAAACGGCATATCTTTTTGCCAATAAACAGGTGCATTATAAAAAGAGAGAGGTTTGAATATTTCTTCTATATTAAGAGATTTGCATGTATAGTTGTCTGGATCTACCACTCCTATATAGCTACCACAGAGAGGAACGTAGAATTTGCCATCAATAATTGATATATCCATTTGATCCATGGTTGGAATACAACCCTTAATTCCTGTCACTTCGTTCCATTCATATGTACTTTCATTTAAATTGATTGTACATATGAGAAAATGTCCCATTCCTTTGTTGTCGTAGTAGAGTAGAAGTTGTTTGATCTCTTTTTTATCCTTATCATAAAGACAAGCTTCTCCTATATCCACACCTCCATGAAACACATCGTTATAGAGTGAAATTCTAATGTTTTTTTCAATTATTCTATTATTGTTGTCATCAAACACTCGATAGGTAAAATCACTACATTCCTCCTTTAGATAATTGATCCCTCCAACATTCTTCATTTGCACCTGAATGTTCTTTGAATAAGATAAGAAGTCATAATCTTCAATTATCTTGCCAGAAACGAATTTAGCGAGACTTATTGGGTCATCAAACATTTTTAATTTAAAGTAATCTGGAATATTTTTAGGCTCGTGAACTCTACTTGAAAGATAAAGATAACTTTCTCCATCCCAAGATAATGGAGATCCGAAATAATGAACTGGCAAACTCCAATCCCAAACTCCAGGTTTACTAGTACGGTTTGGCGGAGTCGTCACTATATACATAACTTTGTCTGTCTGTATAATCTTTCCTCTTGCAATATCCCAGTAATTTAGATACGCCTCTACATAATCTTCTTTTTGATTAACTGAGAACGTCAAAAATGGAATAGAGTTACTGGAGGGCGCTTCTATTTTATTAACGGAATTTTCAGAAGAATTTTCGGAAGGAACCTCTATCTTATTATTGCATCCCAGAACAGATACAAATAAAACAGAGATAATTAAAAACAGAATAATTGTCTTTTTTATCATCATGGTCCAAATCTCCAACAGCTGACATTATAATAAAACCATTGAGAAGTTTGAGGATAATAATGAAGTTCCACATCTTTTGTGTGACCTGCAAAGAGGTAGTATCCATAATAATTGGGGTAATCGACTATAACAATATGGTCTCTAACAATATTTCCATACCAATCATATCCCCAGTGGACTGCAACATCGCCAAATGCCAAACTACTGTATGAACTGTCGTTCCAGTCTCCTCTTTCCTTCCACATATAGTATGTAAGGTCGCCAACGTTGACCCAATACCACTTACCACCTACCGATGTCTTTCTATTTTGGGGGTTCCAATAAGAATCGGTTTGCATCCCTCCATAATACATTGCCTGGGAAACAAAATCAGCACAGTTATTACAAGCTAACTGTTCGTAGTAGCCATTAGAATATTGTGTTAAATGGTATTGTGCATTATTCCAATAACCTGTATCTGTATAATTAGAAACTACTGGATTATTATCTATCCAGCAAGTAATCGTTTTGCTCTGAGGAGCCTCACTTGTGTAGTCATCAGCATAATATGCAGCATTAAGACCATGATATAAATTTTGATAAAGACTGTCAGGAGAAATCTGATTTGCAAAAGTATTTTGGGAATATAGTCTCTCAATCAAATCTTTGACTTCCTTGTAACCTCTTTCCTCCTCTTCATTAGAGTTAGTTATAGTAGAAGTAAACAAATTGTTTGCATTCTCCCAAGTTGGTCTACCTGTAACAGAAACATCATAGAAAATCTTTATACTATTTTTATCTATTGTTCCATCGGAAGCAAGGTTACATACAACTTTAAAAATCCCGTTCTCTTCATGCAATTTACCAACTATGTCTTTAAAAGAATCGCTTCTCGCTTTAATTGCCAATTCTACAGTTTTAATTTGAGCAGGAGTAAGCTTTTTTCTATTTTCATTCAGATACCTTTGCATACCTTTTAAGAAAGGAAATTGTGATGCTTCTTCTAATGTTGCTTTTGGAATCATTGTTGTTTTTATACAAAAAACTGCTTCAGCCTTTCCATCTCCAATTTTTACAGGCTGAATATCATCTGCCAATAAGGTCTTAACAGTTATGTTTTTATAATCAGTTGCACGAATACTACTATACCACTCCTTTAAGGCATTTGAAAGTTCTTGAGAGAGTGCTTTTGTATCATAAGGAATATTTGCATTTGCAAAATTCCTTACAGAAAAACCTACTGTTATTGTTACGATGATAACAGCAATCAACAAAACCTTGTAAAATTCTTTCATAATATTTCTCTTTTCTTTAAATTTTTAATAAGCTTTTAAAAATATTCTACTTCTCTCTAAAAATACTTCATAATCTTATCTTCGACTCAATTTCTATTTTTTTCTGAAACTTTATCAATATTTTACACCTTTTTCCTCCTTGCACAATTTTCGCTCAGTTGTTGCCTGCTTCTACACGAAATAATTCTCCATTTGCCTTTTATTCATCAGCTTATGA
>DBOM01000041.1:0-7457 GCA_002299965.1 Caldiserica bacterium UBA646
ACTGTAAGAACCAATACAGGTAATTGTCCAAGGATAGCGTTTATTTGATCTGTTGATATGTGCCGAAGTTCAGTTGTTATAAATGCTGGCATAGTTTTTATTTGTTAACAGAAATTTTATATCTCAAGATTTATCCAAACAAGAATTTTTATCTCACTGAAACCCCCTCTATAGCAGGAACGAAGGCGTTAAAGGTGCAAACTTTACCATCAATTATTGTAGTCCCAGTGAATACATATACAGGTTGTAAATAAGGCTGTTCTTCTATGGAACCTGCGTCTTCCCAGTATGCTAATTCAATTTTTTCAATGCTTGCACTCGTTGCTTCTGATGGTATGTTAACAAGAGCCTTGTTATTGGTTAATTCACTAAGGGCATCCCGAACAGGTTTGAGCTTAGCAATTTTATACGGTTCTACCTCCTTATAATACTTACAAACTCTTACTACTTTGCCTTCTCCTCTAACTTCGACAATAATCCTTGATACACCATAGACCTTTAGGCCGTTTACTTTAGGATAAAAGTATACTCCATAGCCAATCAGTTTGTAGTCTCCTGTTAATTTAGAACCCTGTGATCTTTCGCTTGCAACTACAGTGTTAAATTCTGGAAGCAGTAGATTATACTTGGTCAGAAAATTTTTAGATATTTTTATTGCTTCTTCTTTTGAAATTGTACATTCTTCTGTTGGGTAGCCTTCTTCTGCTTCATCTAAACAAACATCCCATTTACCAGATTCACTATAATATTGAAGGTTTTTATTTTCTTCTTTTACAAAATAACCTTTTATTACATTCTGCTCTTTTATTTCCCCCTCTATCCCAAAAATGTTTGATATTTTACTTGTTTCGGTTGAAGGATCGCCCGGTCCCACGAATTTATAAACAAGGATTTGCTTTGGAAGGTTAGAAGCGTCGGTCTTTAAAGTGTATGTAACATGAGGAACTTTTTCTCCAGGCATCGGCAAACAAAGGTCAGGATAACTCTGTTTATTTACGAAAAATATTATAATACTTGCAAGTATAACAAATACTATGCTTAAAAAAATTTTATGCTTCATGATTTCCCTCCTAATTTGGGTAAATCAAATGATCTTGAATTATGCTATAGAAAGAAGGCGAATTTTTATACCATTCATACACTGGTCTTACGGGATAGTACGCACTTATCCAATCATACTTTGCAGGAGTGTATCCCTCAACTCTCGCTATTACTGTCTCACCGCACTGCGGTTGATAATAGTCAGCAGCGTAGAAAAAAGCATTCATAAAACTATATCCATCAACTAAATACTGGCCATATAATGTTCCCTCTCGACTGTCAAGAAACATTCTGGAAGCAAATCCCATTGTGAGAGTTGCTCCTTCAAAAGTTTTGAAGATGTTATCCTGTTTTGTTGCATTTCCGTTATTTGTAAGCCAATTACAACTATACACTGTTATCCATTTTAAAGTGCCGTGGCCAAACCTTACTTCGTTTGTCCTTGCATTTACCGTGTCATAGTTTTCCATATCACTTCCGTGCCATGCTTCGCCTGAACTTCTTGCGTAGAAATGCATAGAAGATTCTAATGGGTAAGGTGAATTAAGACAATGTCCTGAAAAAGCATAAAAATCAACAGAATTAACTATTGAATCTGTCCTTAGATGAGATTCATTTGCAGCACTATTAAGATATTTGAAGCTTAAGCTGAATTTAGTTTTGATGGCGTTGTATAAATTGTTGACATAACTTGCTCCAGCCCTGTCTCCATATGCACAATCTGGATGCCATAGACTTGAGTAAGCATTTATCCCATCAAAACCACAATACAACGTATCTGCAAAAGATACAGAATAGGGTGCCAGAAGAACTGCAAAGAGAAGTGCGATAGATAAAACTGCTTTGCTCAATCGTGTCTTCTTCATTTTTACCTCCTTGTTAAAATTTTTACTCATTCTGAACCTCCTTAAATAAATTTTTTAATTTAACTCTCTTATTTCAGCTCAATTTCTATTTTTTTCTGAAACTTTATCAATATTTTATACCTTTTTCCTCCTTGCACAATTTCCACTCAGTTGTTACCTGCTTCTGTACGAATAATCCTTCATTTGCCTTTTGTTCATCAGTTTATTGCTCTCATATTGCACCACCTCCTTCAAATAAAGTTTCCCTTAAAATAATGTCGTTATTCATACTATTTACATTGTACGGGGATTGCCACAGTCGCTTCGCTTCACTTAGCGTAATGCATGCCGAGGAAAAGAGCGCAATGACGAAGGAAAAGAGCGAACAATGACTACCTTTTTGAAATTTTATTTTATCAGAGATCCTAACCATAATATAATATGTAATAAACACTACTTGAAGATACTACAATTTATTAAATAGTATATAAGAGACCCCTCTATTTTGCATAGAGGGGTGATGATAGTACTGTCTCTTACTACTTCTGTCAAGCTTGGGTTACGCTATTTCGGCTTGATGATTAAAAATGTATTGTATCCTTCCATTCTTTTTTTCTTTCCAGGATAATCAAAAGGTGGAGGTGGATAAAAAAGATCGTATTCTGTTTTCATTACAGTAAATCGTCCAAGATTATCAGGTCGGCTTATAGTAGGACCAGTGCAGAAAATCTTACCATCGCTGTAGCGATAAAAATAATGCGCTTCTCTGCCACCTGGCTGCGCAGCTGCAACGAGGAATCCATTTTCCATAAGAACTATTCCTGATGATAGTGGATTTTCTTCGATTGGTATTTTCATATAGCAAGTCATTTCATTTGTCTTTGTGTTTAATATCCAGACATCCTGAAAATGATATTCCGGGCAAAGAGGAATTAAACCTATTTTTTCATGAAAAGCTCCACTGATATAAAAATCCGCATCCGGAATAACAACTTCCTCTTTGTCGGTTGCGAGATTTATCCTTACAATGCTATAGGGGGTATGCGAAGGCCTGTCTTTAATATCTTGATAAAGCTTAGTTCTATCAACATACAAATAATTATCTACCATGGCCGCAGAACTATATATGTACTTTTCACTACTTATCAGTTTAGTAACTTTTTCATTTGCAAGGTCATAAATGATTATTTTACCGCTCAATTTGCCGTTAGAATCTTGTGATACGAGAGTTGCAATAAGAATACCCCTTCCTTTCATCAATACATAAAATGGCTTATCGCTGGAGTCGCCTCTATAAGGAATTTTAAAATCTTTATAGGAACAAATAGGGAAAAGTTTGTCTTTCTTTATATCGTATCCCCATGTTTGCCAGTCACTGCAAGACTCATTTGAAGAAGCCGTCCAAACAACAAATCGGTCTGAAAAAGTATAATCCTGGTTTTGTGGCCGGGTACCATTCTCTGGTGCTTCATCGAGCACTTTTACGAGTACATAATCTAACTTTGAGAGTTTTTTAGGAAGTGGCTTTGCCGGATTCTTTCTCCTGTAGAGTTTAAGGATAGGCTTCTCTGCATTTGGGTGAGAGACAGGTGGTGTATATTCCTCCTTTGGAACTTGTTCAAGCAAGTAGTCTCCATACATCCCACAAAAAGAAATTACTCCATAAGGCATTGAAGGAGTTTTATGCATAGGCCATTCCAATTCTCCAATAATCCAGTCATCTGGTATATTTCTTTTCATTGCAAAAGTATATGGCTTTTGTGGTTCAGGAATTTCTTCCAAGGCCTCAGGGTTATAATGTACCTTAATTCCATTTTCGATAATGTCATTGTAAACATCTTTAAGATACTGTGGTGCATTTTCTGGATATTTTGGTATATTATTTTTACAGGAAGAGAAGAGCAATATAAAAACAAGTAGAATTGAAAAAATAATTAGTTTTTTAGATTTCATTTTACCCTCTCTACCAAATAATATATCTTTGATTGCCGATGACACAGGTTGCCATAACTCTTGCGCTAACAGTATGCCTACCTAGAGGAGATCCCCAACCATAATTGTAACTATTGCTGTCTATATAACGAATTGAGTGTTTTCCACTATTGTATTGAATGTAACCACATCCAACTACGTAATGACCTGTGCTATGCCCCGCTTGACTATAGGGGTCATAATAACCGATTAATCCGTGCCGCTCTCCCCATGTATCGTATCCATAACATGGATAAGTATCCACATGATAAATCAATCCCTCATAATCAGATATATCCCCTTTAGTTTTGTTATAAATCTCATTAGCTGCATTAGTTTCATCTGAAGAAACTTGAGTGTACGTCCAGTAAAAACTTGATTGTTTATATTGATTTAATGCATTTGTCAATTTATAAACATACGTTCCTTCAGTTGCAGAAGTACCCATTTCATCGGCTAAAAATGATTGAGAGTATTTACTTACAGTTGATAGATATCCCCAATCATAATCAAGAACTTCTTGAGCTGCAGCTGGTCCGCACCAATAAGACCTTTCTTGAGTTCTTACCGGGATAGAAATCTCTCCTTCTTCAATAGACAACGAAGAAACGCTATATCTATTTGTTTTTAGAGGTATGTCAAGAGGATTAATATCCTCAGGTTGTTTGGAAAGCCACTCTCTATATTTTTGAAGTTTTTCTTCTTTTAACTTCTTCTCTTTAGCTGTTAATGGGACAAAAGGTTGAGGACCTTTCTGGAAATTTGGGTTATCTAAACCATACCCTTCACCTGCTTTAACTAATCCGCCAAAAGGAGCTAAACCTATTAGCAATAACGAAATAATTACTAAAACTAACATCTTATTTTTCATCTTTGTCCTCCTATAATTTTTTATTTCTTTTTGCCTTTTCAGGCAATTAATGTAACTCTCTTATTTCAGCTTAATTTCTATTTTTTTCTGAAACTTTATCTATATTTTATACCTTTTTCCTCCTTGCACAATTTCTGCTCAGTTGTTACCTGCTGTACGAAATAATCTTCCATTTGCCTTTTATTCATCAGCTTATGACTCTCATATTGTATCACCTCCTTTCCAAGAAATTTTTATTCTCTATATATCAGACTCAAGTTTTTCAAAAAATGTTACACTTTTTTGAGAGAATTTTCAGACTTTTTTCTGTTATTCTCATAAATGTCTCTTTAAACCGTTATTCTTTGAATAACTTTCACAGTTATCTTTTTATCCAATATTTTTACATTCATTTGTGCCACCTCCCTCAAATAAAGTTTTCTTAAAATAATGTCGTTTTGTTAAGGCTGGGATTGCTTCGTCGCTACGCTCCTCGCAAAGACAAAGGGGGAAGAGCGCAATGACTACCTTTTCTGCATTTCTTTTTGCTGAGCCTCCTATCAAAAAATTTGCTTCTCTATATATAAGACCTATAAACTTGCAAATTTTTTATATTTTTCATAAGAATTTCCTACTATTTTTTAGCATCTTCTTTAAAAATTTGCTCTTCTATATATAAGACTCATAAACTTGCAAAATTTTCATATTTTTGAAAGAATTTTTAACTTGTTTTTATCAATTTTAATTTTTCCCCTTAAATAAAGCAGAAAAATATACTTTGGTTTGCATAAAGTATTGTTTATTTTGTTAAAATAATATACCCCTCAGAAATTTAGCGAATACGTTTTAACATCAATTGCTGTAAAATACTGATTAATATTGGATTTCTTATTTTGGATGTGATAAAGTTAAGTTTAATGCAAACAAATTCATATACCACGTTTTTATCAAGTTTTCCTTATATTTCAAGACCTGTCCCCTTAATGATCTTATCAAGACAAAAAAAGCCTCCCATTTGGGAGGCTTTTAATTTTCATAGGGGAGCTACAAACTGTAGACTCTATTCCTGCATAGAATACTAATTTATTATTGTCTTGGGTAGATATGTTTTACTGTGCCATAATAACCGTGTCCTACAATCTCGCCAGTTGCTGCATCAATTTCATAGGTGTCCTGAGTGGTAAGCCATTTACCATCAATCAGTTTTGGAGGGGGTGAGAAAGGAGGAATACGTATCCAGGTTTCGTCAGGATATCTGTTCACATCAATGATAACAAAGTATAAGAGTCTTTCTTGATATTCTCCGTATCTCTTTTTGTATTCTTCATAATCTGGAGGTATCTTAAGCCCGTATTTTGGCATCTCTTTTTTTATCTCATCTAACTCATCCATTGATGGCTGTGGATTACGATACAATAATTCTTCTCCAATTCCCCTTGGTAGTAATACGCACTGCGGATTTTTAGGTACTTGTCCGTGATGTAAATTGCTTTTTGCCGCTCCCATTGCAATGTTTATTGCCTGCTGTTTTGTTATATATCCTTTAGGCAAAGGATACGCTGGGAGCTTAATGGAACTCATATCAACTACTTCTGATGAACGGGAAATCTTCGGATGTGTCTTCATAACAATACCAAAAGAAGATACAACAATTAATGTAGCTAAAATTAATATTATGTATTTTTTTTTCACTTTACACACCTCCTATTGCGGTGGGTAATAATCATTATAGTCTACACCACTATCTTCGTTGGAATTGGTGTAGTTGAAATGATGATAACTATCGCTTTGTTCATGATCTAAGGATTTACTAAATTATTCTTCTCGAGACCTAGAAACAAACTCGGGGTATATCCATCCCAGGAGTTTGTTTTCTTCATTTTTGTTTCCTTTTTTGAAATAAATCCTTCTAAATTAATTTATTTTAGTTTTAGCATTTAGGGACAAGTGCCAAATCCAACGATTTGCCAATGGGTATCGTCAGGACTTTTAGTCAAAGTAAAGAACAGTAAGTCTGGCCATTCTTTACTTCTAAAGGATACTTCAAATTCAAATACATCAGGCGGCAAAGGCGGAATGCCCATGTTTTGGTTCCTTTCTTTGGTTATATCCTTGCATGAAGCAATTTCTCGATGATTCCTGGATTTAATCTCGTTTTTTATTGATTCTTCGGGATCATTTAATCTGCTCAAGCTATATGGAGATAGAAGTGCTAATGCAATTTTATAATCATTGGTGTTTTCGTAAAGATCAATAATCTTCTCAGGAGATAATGACAAAATTTTCTGTTTCTGTTCATAGGTAAGAGAATCATAATAAGGATTTGGTTTATTAATATATTTGTCGTAATTAGCAGGCAAGTCACTCTCAGATTGCTGAGGATTTAAAGACTCGTCTGGCTGGTTTATTGCGCCAGTGTGCTGCTTTAGTTTAACTGATATTAAAGATGAAACTACAGCAATTATGATAATTAAAATACTTAAAAATATGATTCGCTTTTTCATTTCATTAATTATCTGATAAAGAGTCAGATAGCACTAAAAAGAAAATCTTTTTTATTATCTTACTACTTCTATGCATAGGCTGCCTCCTTTAAAATTTTAGCATTATACCATTAAATTTCCAATTTTTTTAATGTAACTCACTAAAAAACTTTACTTTTCTCTGTTTTCTTTTTTGCTTATCCTTTCTTTTCATTTATATCTTTCTTTATTCACCTTGCACCTCCCTTCAAAGGGTTAAATTTTTTC
>DBOM01000041.1:7804-9670 GCA_002299965.1 Caldiserica bacterium UBA646
TTTTTTTTTTTGCAAGAGGTTTTTTACTCTTCTGGAATCTTCGCTCTTCTCAGAAGATTTATCTTCCTCTATATATAAGACTTCGGATTTGTAAAAAATGTTACACTTTTTCGGAAGAATTTTTAAAAAACTTTTCTAACTTATCAAATTTCGCAGTGTTTCCTGAATTGGTATGAATTCGCAAAAGTCAGGGTGAGATGATATAATTTTTCCTACCGAAACTTTTCGTTCAAATTTAAGGCAGTTCTCTGTGAGATTCTTCTTATATTTATCTCTAAGAACCTTTAATTTTCATTGTATTTTCCTTAGGGGGCAGCTATATTTACGGTCTGCTTAACTTTTCCTTGATATATTCTTCTACTTCTTTTCCTGTAGGGTGCCTTCCGAGCTTCTTTTCCATCACAGTAACAAATGAACCTTCGTCAGCTGCCTTTTTATACTCTGCTGGTGTAACTGCGTCTGAAAAAAAGAATGCTTCTACATTTCCTGCATTCATATCCGAGGTTTCTCCGTGTGAAAATTGCCTTAGAGGAATAACGCCTATCCAATTATGATTTGTAATCTGTATATAGCTGTATATCATGGATCCAGTTCCATTTTTAGTGATTAAAAAGTCTGCAAATGAAAAATCTGGAGCAATGTCAAGGTAATAATCACCTATCATTTTTGCCTTGCCGTTTTCTTCCTTTAAAAATGCCCCTGAAATAAGAGTTTGAACCTGAGCTAATGTCAGCTCTGTATTAATTTTTTCGGGTTTTATCAGGTAGCGGCTTGAACCCTTAAAATGGAGTGGAATCTCTTCTTTTCCTGTATTAACCACTACATCACAGCTAATGGAATAAAACGGTTCAGTTTTTTTCTCGCCGTTTACATACGTATCTGCAGGAAGAGCTTGAATTTCAATGTTTTTGAACGTAATTTCAGCATTGCTTATAGCATTAAAATCTTTATCATATTGAAAACCACTGAGTTTTATTGTATGAGGAAAAACAGGAGCAGATAATCCACCAGAATAAATATTTTTGACAATGAAAAACCCACTAACAATTCCTGCAATAATAATGATAATAATTACACTTTTTCTCATATTCATAATTGAAACCCCTCAATATTAACTAACTTTTCTGCTTTGTTCCCTGAATAGCCAGTAGTCCAGCAAAGTAAAGTAAATTTTCCCTACCAGTGAGGAGTTTCGATGAGAAATTTTCTTGCGGGACGTAACTAATGAGCTTCTTTGCCTCCCCGGGTTTCTTTCTATAGATTTCTATTTTTCCACTGTTAGGTAACCTTACAGATGCTATAATAGAAACAAGCGTTATTTTTCCAGAGCCATTAGGACTCATAAGACTGTAGAACTCACCTTCTTCTATTCTCAAGTTTATCCCCTTGAGAACCTCTATATCTCCATACTTTTTGGTCAAGTTTTCTACGTATATAGCATCCATCTGAATTCACCTGCCTTTATTTTTATTTGTCAGCATCATAAGGTTTTTTATCTTTTTTTTCCATAATTTCCTTTATCTTTCGCTCTTCCCATTCTTTCCCGAGGAGCCTGTGTTTTCCAAATACGTGTATTGCATGCCAAATAATCCCGATGCCCCAGAAAATTGTAACCCAGTAGAACCAGAGCTCCTTTGGAGATGTAACAAGATTGATGATGACAAGTATAACGTTAACACCGATGTAGGAAAGAAGATGCTCATAAAATTCTTTTAACTCTACTACCCTTTCCTTTGCTTCTTCATACTTTTTGTTATCCATCTTTTACCTCCTATTTTCATAAAACACCTTATTGTTTTATACCTTACAATTTTTTATAGTCAAGAAAAATATCCAATTAATTCTAAAAAATAAATTTGGAGATAT
>DBOM01000076.1:0-753 GCA_002299965.1 Caldiserica bacterium UBA646
GATAGAAACATTAAAAAATTTATTCAAAATAATACTCATTAACACCACAGAAATTACAGCAAGAGAAACATTAAAAAAGTTTTTATACCAGGGCTTTCTATGAACGGAATCTGCAATCAAATTCTCTACCGCAACGACAAGCATTGCAACAATCGGAGTAAATACAAAAGCTATTGCAACGTCCAAAGCCATTGCAACGCTAACTTCCGCCTTAGAGCTGCCTCTTAAAATGTACACGATCGGGAATCGATCGGCAACCATTAACAACACAATAAAAAATAAAGATAAAGGTAAAACAGTATAGATATTTTGCTCGACACGATACAAGGATGGCATATAAACAAAAGCAAAAGAAAACAGTGTTATAGCCAGTAGATAAATAAAAATTATAAAAATTCTTGCTCTTTTCCCAAGTTTTTCCATCGCATTACCTATGGCCAGTATAAAGAAAAATAAAAAAAGTGCAAGAAATCTTATGTTTATTTGATAGAATTTTTCTTTTTTAAAAAAATGGGGGGATCGGTTTTGCCATTGGCTCAGTTTGGATTGAGGCAACCAAATGCAATCCAAACCTCAACGCCTTCCTCCATTTTGTAAAATTCATCTTTGCATACTAATGCCATTTAAAGCGTGCAACGAGGGTGATTAATAAAACAGAGATGCTAAGAACGAATGCTACTAATTTTCCCCACTTCATGATATTTTTCCTCCTTTTTCATTAAAATTTGTTTTCTTTGCATACTAATGCCATTT
>DBOM01000076.1:972-18675 GCA_002299965.1 Caldiserica bacterium UBA646
GTGATTAATAAAACAGAGATGCTAAGAACGAATGCTACTAATTTTCCCCACTTCATGATATTTTTCCTCCTTTTTTGTAAAAAGGGAGAGACCGGTTTTGCCATTGGCTCTGTTTGAATTAAGGCAACCAGGTTCAATTCAAACGTCAACGCCTTCCTCCGTATAACTATGTGAAGTATAAATAGCTTTTTTTATTTTGTCAAATAGCTCCAAATAAAACCATCGCCTAAAAACTATGCTGCCTAAAATTGCACTTCCAAAAAATACAAAACAAATGCATTCATCCAATATGTTTCGCTTAAATCAAATAAATAAAATTACTGCAAATTGATAAAAATTCTGTTAGTATCCGATTACAGAAACCTCAAGAAAATAAAATTTCAAAGATCAATATTTCTTTACATGGCTATTATAGATAAAAGTACGTGGAATCCGCCCGCCAATTCTTGAAACAATTTCATAATTTATTGTGTTTATCTTTTTGGCAATTTCATATGGCGTTATTACTTCTTTTCCTTGCTTCCCAATAAGAACTACCTCATTCCCGGGATGAATATAAGGAAAACCGGTAACATCAATCATCATCTGATCCATTGTAATATTGCCGATGATTCTCGCTCGTCTCTTTTTAATTAATACCTCGCCAATATTCGATAAAGATCTTGAATATCCATCCGCATACCCAACAGGCAATGTTGCAATAAGAGTTTCTTTTGTTGTCGTATATGCCCTTCCGTAACTGATAGCAGTTCCTTTAGGAACCAACCGGGAATAGATTGCCCTGGTTTTAAAACTCATAATCGGCTCAAACTGTCTAATTGGTTCATCAAACGGAGTTAAGCCATATAAAAGCAGCCCGGGACGCACGGCATTAAAATAGCTTCTTTTCAAGTTTAGTATAGCAGCGCTATTTGCTGCATGAATAATGGGAGGCAATGCCCCTTTTTTCTTAAGTTCATCTAATATCTTTTCAAAAATATTTAACTGTTCCTTTGCATAGCGTGAATCTGAATCAGCCGTGGATAAATGCGTATATATTCCTTGTAAAGCAACATTAGGGAAAACAGATAGCGCATCGATAATTTCAGGCACTTCCTCCGGAGCCACTCCTATCCTTCCCATTCCGGTATCCACATTTATATGGATATTCAGTACCCGATCTCCTCGATATTCCCTTAATCTTTTAATGAAGCGTTTGTCAAAAAGGGTTACTGGAATGTTAAATTTTGCTGCAACAGGCAAAGCAGATGGAACCACATAGCCAAGAACAAGAATTGATGCTTTAATCCCATTTTCTCTGAGCTTTAATGCTTCTTCAAGAGAAGCGACAGATAATGCATAGATTCCTTCTTTCTCAAGTATTTTAGAAACTTCTACAGCACCATGTCCATACGCGTCTGCTTTTACAGCTCCAATTATTTTTCGCTTGCCAACGATTCGTTCTATTCTATGAAAATTTCTCTTTAATTTATTTAAATCAATTTCCACCCAGGTTGGTCGAGCAAATCTTCCCATATATCCTCCTTGAAAAAAGTTAATTAAAGTATATCATTAGATAAATAAATATAAAGGGGCGCAGATGAAAATAGTTATAACAAACGATGATGGTATTGACGCAGAAGGCATTAAATGCCTTACAAAAGCAATCTCAAAATTAGGAGAGGTTTATGTAGTAGCCCCAAAAACGCCTCAAAGTGCAGGAAGTCATTCAACAACCCTGCATAAACCAGTACGAGTAGAAGAATATTCGCTCAATCTTGGCGAAAAGAAAGCAATGAGCGTATCAGGCTCCCCCGCCGATTGTGTGCTGCTTGCAGTGGACGTATTGGTAAAAGGAAAGGTAGACCTTGTTGTATCCGGTATAAATACCGGACCAAACATTGGAAGTGATGTAATTTACTCTGGTACCGTAGCAGGCGCAAGAGAGGGTTTCCTAAATGGAATACCTTCAATTGCTATATCTCTCGCTGCTTACAAAAACTTAAATTTTGATGTTGCAAGCAAATTTTCTTATCTCTTTGTAAAAACGGTGTTGGAGAAAAAAATTAGGAATATCTATTTCAACATTAACATCCCAAATCTTCCCGTACAAGAAATAAAAGGGGTCAAATTTGTAAAACAAGGAAACAGAAGCTACAAAGATCGCGTGTTTAAAGGGAAAGATCCATTCGGAAAAACATACTACTGGATCGGAGGAACAGTAGTTGAGAGTAATGAAAAAAATACTGACAGTGAAGCCGTAAAAAATGGATTTATTGCCATAACTCCAATGTCAACAGACATGACAAACTATCCGGCGCTTAAAGAAATAAAAAAATGGAAAATACGTTTTCCATAGGAGGAAGAAATATGAAAAGTGTAAAAGAGGTTTTATACACACTTAAAACATTTTCAGAGCTCGTTGTCACGCTCGGATACGCTGCAATTTTGCAAAATGATATTGAACTTGCCATGGAAGCGACATACATAAAAGATAAAATCCGCGCATTAAGTTACGATATGCGAATTTCAACGATATATGCCGCAAAAACGGCAAGAGACAGCAGAGTAGAAATTCCTCAACTCGCTTCACTCCTGCAAGTTGGCGTTGCTGCTAAAGAAATAAGCGACGGAATAGATGATCTTGTAGATATTGTAATACGAGGTGGAGGGGCTCACCCGGTTCTGCGCTCCATATATGGAATGGAAGGTTTTGTTATAAGGATAAAAATCGAAAAAGGAAGTAAAGCAATTGGGAAAAACTTGAAACAACTAAATATTGAAAAATTTGAATTTGTCCCTCTCTTTATAAAAAAAGATGCCGAATATTTACTGGATCAATTAGATGAAATTGAACTAGAAGAAGAAGATATTGTCCTATTAAAAGGCGTTGAGAACAAAAACGAACAAGCAAAGGCACTCTTCAAGTAAACGAATTTCTTTTCCACAAAATTCTCTTAAAAGTATACTCACACAATCGCTTTTTGTATTACTCCTTTCTGTAATTGGAGAAAGTGTTACTGGTTTTATACTTACCGGAATGGAAAATAAACTCTCGGTACTACCGGGCCTTATTATCTTAGTACCAGCAATGACAGATCTCAGAGGAAATGTAGGAGCAGCATTCGGCGAGCGGCTCAGTACAATGCTGCATTTAGGTCTTGTAAAACCAATTCTAAAAGTGAACAATGCCATAAAACACAACATCCTTGCATCTTTTACCTTGACTGTATCCGGAGCATTTTTGATAGGTATTTCTGCGGCAGCCCTTTCTAACCTGCTACAAATAAAAACCATAGGAGTTATAAGGCTTAGTATGATCTCTACCACAGCAGGAATTATTTCTTCCGTATTACTCCTACCATTTGTTTTTGTACTTGTTTTTACATCCTTTCGACATCACATAGACCCGGATAATATTATCGCTCCTATGCTTCCTGTAATAGGAGACATCATCACCGTATCCGCAATTCTTATAGGTGCCATTTTAACAATGAAACTTTTACCCATAAAACCCGTTATCCTTGTTCTGTTTGCAGCTCTTCCTTTTGTAAGTGGGTTTGCAAAAAAGAACAAAAGAAGAAATAATAAACTACCAAAAAGATATCGTTATTTTCCAATCATAAAACAAAGTTTGCCTATATTAATATTCTGTTTTGCAATAGGTATCACATCAGGTATATTTCTGCAGAATTCAGGGAAAATTTTTTTAATATACCCGGCATTACTTGCCCTGATCCCTCAAGTAGTCGCACAAGGAGGATCAATTGGGGGAATAGTAGGGTCAAGAGTCTCAACTGCATTATATTTAGGAAGCGCACAACCATTTAAGTTCGGTAAAGAAGTAAGAAAAAATTTTACCGCAGGTATGATAATGGGATTAGTTGTTGCGCCTCTTGTAGGAATTGCTTCACTTATAATCATTTTTATTACTAAAGCTAACGCCCCTCCACTTCCTCAAACATTTCTTGTAGCTTTCCTATCTCTATTTATTCTTTCCACTCTTATGTCGGCAATTGCAATATTTATTTCTTTTTTCTCATTCAAGATTGGCATAGATCCAAGCAATGTTGTAATACCGGTAATAACAAGTATAGGGGATATAACAGGAGTAATCGTATTGCTTGCTATGATAAAAGTATTTATTTTTTGATACACTGCATTTTTGACTAAAAATATTATACAATTAAAATAATCAATGTACTGCTCAAGACAGTGCTGACTGAAATTTTTAAATCGTTTTTCCTTAATTTATAGCAACTAAAAATTAAACTATATATATCTCGTGAGGAAGCTCTGTTAAAATTACGCTACTTTCTTTACCGACAAGCATGGTGTCTTCCACCCGTATGCCAAACTTTCCCGGCAAATACACACCTGGTTCAACGGTTATTACCATATTCTCATCGAGAATAGTTTTTGAATCAGTATTCAAACGTGGAGATTCATGAATTTCAAGCCCTACTCCATGCCCCAAACCATGAATAAAATAATCTCCGTACCCTTCATCCTGAATAAATTTTCTTACCTTCATATCGACTTCTGAGGCACTTATTCCTTTTTGCACAAAATTCCTGCCAATCTCTTGAGCTTTTCTTACTACTTCAAATACCTTTTTCTCTTCCCCTGTCGGCTCTCCCACACAAACCATTCTTGTAGTATCAGAAGCATATCCATCAAAAAATACCCCAAAATCCATCACAATAAGTTCATGCGGAATTATCTTTTTGTCAGAGGCAAGGCCATGAGGAAGAGCGCCTCTCTTACCTGACGCAACAATAGTATCAAAAGACGGTTTTGCCCCGCCATTTCTTTTAAATCTATATTCCAGCTCACTTGCAATATCTCTCTCGGTAATTCCTTCCTTTATAACAGCAAGTGTTTCACTAAAAGATTTTGAAGAAATCGCACAAGCTTTCTTTATTTTTTCTACTTCTTGCAAATCTTTTACAATTCGCAGATCTTCAACCACATTGTCTAAAAATACGATCTTTAAAAATGAAAGAGAAGAAAGTGAGAGATATAAATTGAGCGCCATTCGATTTTTCTCAACTCCAAGCCAATGCACTTTCTCTTTAAGAAGGAAGTCTTTAAAATAATTAATAAATGGCGCTTTATATTCCAGTACTTCTACTCCTTCAAAAACTTCTCCTTCTGCCTGAACGGTAAACCGGGAATCTACAATCAAAAACAATTTTTTACTTGCTACAAGTAAAAAAGCATCTTCCCCTGTAAAATTTGTCAGATAACGAATATTCGGAACTGCATTAATTAAAAAAGCATCGATATTATTTCCATTAAACTGCTCTAATAAATTATCCAGTCTTTTTAGCATTTTCTCTCTTTCTACTCAAATGGATTTTGTTTTCCTATTTTTTCTTCCGGAGCCTCAAGCGAAGGTATTACAATGGCTCTATCCTGTAGCTGTTTATCCACGAGTTCTATATCTCCTCGTGTTATCTTTGGTATCTCTACAACAGGTAAAGCTTCTTTCGGAGCAAATAACTTAGGCATAAGATAAAAATTCCAGGCAAGAAACACCGCAACAAGAATAAAAATAGTAAACCAGGTTCCTTTTGAAACAACAGATTTTCTTCTTCTTTTCTTTTTCGTAACTACATTTTTATTCACAATTTTCTCGTCCATATGCAGCTCCTCACTTTCTCTGGGAGAGATAAATCTCTCCACTAATACTCACATTGTATTCCACATCATAAGAATCAGCACCTGCCACTGTTGTTCGCGGTTTTACTTTGTTAATAGAAAGAGAATTCACCCGAACAATCTGTGGAAATCGGTATATATGCGTGAGAAAATATCGCACATTGTCTAACTTTTTAGTAGTAAAATTCAGTGTAAACGGTGCCGTATTCGCAGAAGCTTCTTGCCCCTTGGCCGCTTTTGGAAAATCAAGTGAGGTATAATTTATGCCACATATCGTGCCTGTCACAAGGAATTCTTCCCCGAATATAAAATCATTTCTTTCAATAGGCAATACTACTTGTAGTTGCGAAATACGGTCTTCCATAAAATCATTATCGTTTACGAGAAGATTCATTTTTCTGTTCGCGAGATTAAGTAAAGAAAGTTTCTGTTCCCGTTTAGCTATTTCAGCGTTCAAATCGTTTATTTCCTGAAATTGAGGTTTTAATAGGAACCAGTAGAATGCAAATGCAATAATTAAATAGATTATTATCATCAAAACAAACTTAGTTTTAGGATTGCTTAAACTGAAATTAACGTCTCTCATTTCATCATCCCTTTCCATTGGAAGGAAATAGTAAATGTCGGGTACCCCTTTTCCTTATCCTTAGCAAGTTCCGATTCTTTAGGAAACGGTATAGAGTAATCTTCTAACATTAATTGCATAAAATTCTCATTCTGCGAAAGAGCATTAAATGTCCACGCAAGCTTTTGAAAATCTAACGCATATCCTGTGATCTTGACTAAATTTGTTTTTCGGTCAAATTCTATTGAATCTAACACGGCATCTTTTGGCATAAACAAAGCAAGCTCATCAATTAAATCATTCCATACGGCCTGCTGGCCAGTAAGAGAAGGAATTGTCGTTTCATAATAAAGAAGATCGCCGCTTAAAGCAGCTCGTTCATCTAAAATTTTTTGTACGTTCTTCAATGCATCAATCTGGGCATTGACACTATCAAGATAATTTGTCCTCTGAATCTTTGTATATACATTACTCGCATATATTCCAACTAGAAGAAGGACAACTGTAATCCCGATAAAAAGAATTTGCTTGCCTTCCCTTGAAAGTCGTTTTCTCCTTGCCTTGCTTGGTAATAAATTGATATCTACGATTTCATTCATATCTCACCCTTTTTTATACTTAAAAAATGGTTTTTTTTGTTGCTTCTGGGCTTCCCTGGCTTTTTTTGCTTTTATAGCAGGTCTTGCGCGATGTTCTCGCAGAGCAAGCCCGGTAGCAACAGAAAAAAATGGAGCCATTTCAAGTAAATATTCCTTTGTAAATAATTCAGGACTCACTTCTGCTATATCAGCAAGCAATTGATCCGTACTGGCAGGAAAAGAAGTGCTCTCTTCGATGTACTCATTTATCCCTTTCAAGTTTGCACTACCACCCTCCACAAGAATCACTGTATCCACCGACTTTCCGTCATTAAATTTCTTAAAATAGTAATTTATCGACCTTCTAACCTCAAGCAGCAGGTTATCCAGGAGAGGCAATACAGCTTTAGTTCCCGGATCTTTTCTGTTATTAAGATTAAGTTTTGTTTCTTTAATTTCCTGGGCTTCTTTAAACTCTTTGCCAAGAGATTGAGCTATCGCATCAGTAAACTTTTTCCCACCGATAGGAAGAGTTCTAAAAAAATTGACCATCCCTTTGTCAATCATACTCACAGAAGTATAAGTATGCCCAATATTTAACATAACAAAAAGAATCTCGGATTTAAAATCAAAATCAGGTATAAACTGAAGTAGTCTCAATTTCGAAAATGGTTCTACTTCAATGGCAATGGGTTCAAGGCCTGCCTCTTTCGTTACATCGACAATTGATTGAACTGCATCTAATGGTGCAGCAACAACCACTACATTTATTTTGTCGGAAGATTCGTTTTCTGAAATAACCCTGTTTAAAATCTTGTAGTCAAATGTGGTTTTTTCGATTGGAAAAGGAAAAAATTTTTCCATCTCCCATTTAATTGCTTCTCTCAGCTCATCCTCAGGAAGTTCTTCAATTAAAATTTCCTTTACTATAACTAACTGCCCGGGAACTGAAGCAACAATCCTTTGTCCGACAAAAGAATGAAATTTAAGAAGTTCTTTCAATGCTTCGACAATTAACTTTGAATTAACAATTTTTCCCTCTCGAATTGCATTTTCTGGCATAGGAAGTATGCCAAAATTTACAAGGGAAAGACCTTTGGGTATCTGTTTGAATTGAGCCATTTTTATATTACCTGAACCTAAATCAATGCCAATTGGTGAAGTTCTGTTTGTACGTCTCAAAAATGCACTCACATCTATCCCCCTCCAAAAAATATTTACAAAGCCACATCCAGTCAAGATATAAACTCTTTATTCCCTTTAACCCACAAGATATCAATTAAGCAAATCGCAACTCTATTGTTTTCATTATATTACTCAATTTTTCCATGTCAAGTTTTAAATTCTCTAAAAATTAAAAAAAGATAAATAAAAAGATAAAAATTCAAAACCATACAACAGCATAATATATGCAGCAATTGCAAGAAATGGGCCAAATGGCATTGTATCGCTTCTTTTTTTCCTCATAAAAAGTATTGCAATTACTCCTCCTATACCTCCAATTATAACCGAAATAAACAATGCGGCAATAGAAAATTTCAATCCAAGAAACGCACCAATCATAGCCCCCAATGTTGCATCACCCTGTCCCATTCCTCTTCCACGCGTAACCAGTATAATTAATACAAAAAATCCGCCCATGACAAGCAATCCGTACAAGGAATCTAAAAACATTGTTTTGCCCTGAATAATAGCAAAAATCAACCCTATAGCTGCGCCGGGTATCACAACGATATCCGGAACAACCCCGTCAAATATATCGATAAAGCTAACGGTAATGAGTAAACCTGAAAATACGACATATTTTAAAAGATTAAAAGACCAGCCGTATTTCAAAGCAACGCCCATAAAGGCAAGTCCTGTAACCAGCTCTATAACAGGATACCTTACGGGAATTTTATGCCCACAATAACGGCATTTGCCGTGAAGCATAATGTAGCTCAATAAGGGTATTAAATCATACCACTTTAAAGAGTGTTTGCATTCAGGACAATGCGAAGCAGGATAAACAATGGATTCACCTTTTGGCACACGATACACCAAAACATTAATAAAGCTTCCTATTATTAACCCCAACACGAAGCTAAAAAAAGACAAAAAAACTCCATTTCTCAGCAACATCATATATTTAGTATAAACAATTATTTTATAGTTACAAAATCTATTCATCGCAAGTTAAATCAAAAAGTAGAACTTTCTAAAAATCTCTCTAAATTCTTCCCAAAAATTTTATCTCTCAGTATTGCACCATATAATTTTCTATACGAAACTCATTTGATTGCCTCACTTAAATTATATGCAAGACTAACAAAAGATACCATTGTTTTTATTTTGTTATTACATCTCTTTCTTTTTTGTGGTCGTTGCGTTGTCTTTTCCTAGCCATTGCATATCACGGAAAACAGCTTTCCTGCCCCTGTGCAATCCTTGCTCTAACAATCAAAAATAAAAAATTAGATCATCATACTTCGGTTTGAAGAATAAAAAAATTTTGATATAATAAAAACAATGAAAGTTAGGTAAACCTAATATCATTGAAAGGAGTATAGTGTATGTGGATATCTGTTGCAAGTGGAAAAGGTGGCACCGGCAAGACAACAGTTGCCGTAAGTCTTGCTTTGTCTAATAAAAATACGATATATGTTGATGCAGATGTAGAAGAACCTAATGGTTTCTTATTTATTAAACCTGTAATTAAAGAGGAATTTTCTTATACGGAACTTATTCCGTTAATTAATCAAAATAAGTGTACCTTTTGTGGAAAATGTGCTGATGCATGTGTTTATAAGGCAATTGCTATATTAAAACCTGTTAAAAAAGCAATATTTTTCCCTGAGCTTTGTCATAGTTGTGGATTGTGTTCGTTTGTATGCCCTGTAGAAAATGCCATAGAGGAAGTTCCAAAAGAAAAAGGCAAGATAAGAAAAGGAGAAAAAAACGGGCAGTTATTTATTGAAGGGATTTTGAATGTTGGTGAAGCATCTGGCACGCCACTCATCAGAGGTATGAAAAAATATATACCCCACGATGATAGAGATGTAATTATTGATTCTTCGCCAGGTACAAGCTGTCCTGTAGTAGAATCTGTTGGAGATACTGATTTTGTACTCCTGGTAACAGAGCCAACACCATTTGGATTAAACGATTTAAAGCTCGCCATAGAGATGATAAGAGAAATGAAACTTCCATTTGGTATCCTGGTGAATAAACACGAGGAAGGAAACAGTTTAATAAGAGATTATGCAAGAGAAGAGAAAATCACTATCCTCGGGGAAATTCCATTCAGTAGAGAAATAGCAGAGGCTTATTCTAAGGGAATACCTGTTGTTGACATTTTGCCTAATGGGGAAAAATTCTTTGTTAACATTATGGAAAAGATCCGGAAAGGAGTTAATACAAGTGGATAGAGCAAAAGAAATAGTAATTTTAAGTGGAAAAGGAGGAACAGGCAAAACAACTTTAGCTGCAAGCCTCTCAAAACTTATTCCCGATAAGGTAATTGTTGATGCAGATGTAGATGCTTCAGACCTTTTTATTCTCCTTAAACCCGATCTTTTAAGGCAAGATAAATTTAAGGGTGGATCTATTGCAAGTATTGACACGAAGAAATGTATTCAATGCGGCGAATGTGAAAAAAAGTGTCGTTTTAACGCAATTAGTAGAAACAAAGAAGGGAGCTTTGTAGTTGATTCTTACAAGTGCGAAGGCTGTGAATTTTGTACATATGTATGCCCTGTTAATACAATTAAGATGAATCCACAAATTGTAGGTAATTGGTATGTATCGGAAACGCCTTTCGGTACAATGGTACATGCGCGGCTTATACCAGGCGCAGAGAATTCGGGGAATCTTGTAGCATTAGTAAAACGCGAAGCTCAACTTATTGCAAAGAAAAAAGGACTGAAGAGTATTATTGTTGATGGCCCCCCGGGTATTGGTTGTCCTGTTATTTCTTCATTGTCCGGTGCGGCCCTCGCCTTAATCGTCACAGAGCCTACTTTATCAGGGATTCATGACCTCGACAGAATTTTGGCTACGTGTAAACAATTTAATGTGAACACAAAAATTATAATTAATAAGGCAGATATAAATCAAAGTAACACGGAAAAGATCCAACAATTTGCCAATAAAAATGGTTTGGAAATAATGGGTAAGATTCCCTTTGACCGTTGTGTTGTAAAAAATCTCTCTAAGAACCTTACGCCTATCGATTCTGATAATTGTGGAGCCGTTAAAAAGGAGATAAAAAAAATATCTAATGATGTTTTGAAATATTTATCTGAATAAATCTAACTTCAAACAAGAGACTATTTAAAAAAGCTTTGTTTTTTGTTCCTTGATTTATATCATTTTTTAATTTTCTTTTTTTAATTTTTTATTACACATATGAAATAATTGTTACTACTAAACCGATATCCCTGATTTATACAACTAAGAATATGCCTGTTTGCAAGTAATTGGATCAGGCGTTATTTGTGATGCTATAAATAACATTCTTTTTTAATCTCCTTTTATTCCAATTAAAAAGAATTAAAGGTGTAATATATCTTGACAGAATAAAATATTTGGTTATAATTTAATTGATAATGAAAATCATTCTCAAAGAGGAAGAAAAATGAAAAAGGAAAGAAGATTTAGAAGCACGCAGCCGAGAGAAGTTGTACTATCTGTTTTAGAAAACAGCAATGATCATCTTACTGCTGAACAAATATTTGATACTGCGCGAAAAATCTATCCAGGGATTGGCTTTGCTTCTGTTTATAGAATTTTAAAGTTGTTTGAAGAGCAAGGTATTGTCGAGACGCTTAACGTAGGCTGGGGGAAAAGGTGTTTTCAATTGAAAAGACAAATGCATCCTGCAAGAATTCATTTAATCCATACTGAGTGCAACGAAATAGTAGATTTTTCAGATCAGGATAGAGAATTTAACAAAGCTATAGAAAAATTTAAAGAAACTCTTAAAAAAAAATATGCTTTTGACACTTCCGTTCTTGATATAAGAGTATTTGGAAGGTATGGTAAACAACAAAAAGGAGGTGAGAGTATGCCACTTGGAGATGGAACAGGACCTTTAGGTGAAGGGCCAATGACAGGAAGAAGAAGTGGTGGAGTAGGAAGAGGCCGTGGTGGAACAGGACGAGGACGTGGTGATGGAACAGGACGAGGACGTGGTGGCGGAATGGGAAGAGGAATTTCTCCTATTGCTCCGCCAGTTCAAAATAATACTGGTAGTTCTTTGAATACAGAGAATAGGGAAGTGGTAAATGCTATTTATGAAATTTTGCCAAAGACAAATTGTGGAGCATGTGATTATCCTACATGCCAGGACTGTGCTCGTGCTATTGCAATGTGGGAAGCACCTTATGATGCATGTAAAGTGCTAAAACCTGAACAACAAGAAAGAATTAAAGAAATTTCACAAAAAAGGAGGTGAGAAATATGCCAGGTGGAGACGGAACAGGGCCATTAGGCCAAGGATCTATGACTGGAAGAGGATTAGGATATTGTGTAGGTTATGCTAATCCTAGTTTTGTATGGGGCAGAGGTTATGGCAGAGGTCGAGGTTTTGGTAGAGGTTTTGGGGTTCGGAGATGGAGACGTAATCCTTACACTAATCCCGTAAACCCTTACTATGCTACAGGTTATAATTATCCTGATTATAGAGAAGATTATTTTGCCCCTTATGGATATGGTGGCACGCCCTCTAAAGAAGATGAGACTGCAACAATGCATAGCGCATTAGGAGAAATTTCAGATGCTCTCTCAGAAATTGAGAGAAGAATAACAGAATTAGAAAAGAAATAAGGAGGCCTTTTATGATTATTTGCATAGCATCGAGCGAAACTACAACAGATGGAGTAATAAGTCCAATTTTTGGAAGATGTCCTTATTATATATTTTATGATACAGAGAAAGACAGCTATGAAGCATTATCTAATCCTGCGGTAACGATGGGAGGAGGTGCAGGTATTCAGGCAGCACAATTTGTTGTAAATAAAGGCGCCAAGACTGTTATATCAGGAAATATTGGTCCTAATTCTGCTGGAGTTTTACAAAGCGCAGGCATTGAAATGATTACGGGAATTACAGGTCTTGTAAAAGATGCAGTAGCAAAATTCAAAAGTAATGAATTACACAGTACCGGTCGTGTAACACAAGCAGGGTACGGGATGAGAAGAGGATTCCAACAAGAAGCCCCATCCCAGAAAACAACAATTTCAGGAGAGAACTTAGAGGTAATAAAGAATGATCTGAAGGAATTAGTTGAAAAGGTAAAAGAGTTAATAGAGAGGATGAATAAGCTGGAAGAAAAATGATACTTACTACTCTTTATGATAATGTTTCTTTGAACCCCCAATCTTCTTTAAAAGAAGACTGGGGGTTCTCTTTGTTTGTTCAAGAAGATGGTTATTCGATTCTTTTTGATACAGGAGCCAGCGGAAATATCCTTCTACATAATGCAAAAGCCCTTTCTATCTCTTTTCCTAACAAAATTTTCATTTCGCATTTTCACTTAGATCATACAGGAGGATTAACCACTATATTAAAAAAAGATAGTGTAGTGTACTATCCGTATTCCTCTTTTGATTTAAGCAAAACCTTACAGAAGGCAGGAGCAAACTCTGTAAAAATAAAGGACACCCTTGAAATTTATCCTAATGTTTATTCTACAGGAGTGCTACATTTCCGTTCTGTTGCTAATGAGCAGGCACTTGTGCTTCAAAAATCGAATGGCTTGATTCTTATTGTGGGATGCTCCCACCCAGGCATACAAAATATTGTAGATTTTGTTACTGATAAATTTGGAAAATCCATTTTTCTTCTTATAGGGGGCTTTCATTTACTCGGGAGAAATAGGTGGAAAATACGGAGAATTGCAGAAAATCTTTTTGAAAAAGTGTATTATATCGCACCTTCCCATTGTACGGGAGAAACTGCAAAAAAGATTTTTAAAGATGTGTTCAAAGAGCGATTTATACAAAATGGTGTTGGTCGGACAATTAAAATAGAAGATGAGAGGTTAAGTATAGAATAATGAAATATAAATATATTTATGGCCCTGTGCCCTCACGAAGATTGGGTATTTCTTTGGGTATCGACCCTATTCCTTTAAAAGTTTGCAGTTTCAATTGTATTTATTGTGAAGTAGCAAGGACAACCCTCCTTACCACAGAGAGAAAGGAGTATATTTCTTCTGAGAAAATTCTTTTAGAATTGAAAAATTTTTTAAAGGAATCCAATCAACATATTGATTATATTACTTTTTCAGGCTCTGGTGAACCTACATTGAACTCAAAAATCGGCTATATGATAAAGAAAATAAAAAAGTTTACTAATATACCTGTAGCAATTTTGACCAATGCATCTTTGCTTTACCGGGAAGATGTAAGGGATGAGCTTCTTAACACAGATCTTGTAAAGTGCACGCTTGATGCCGCAGAAGAGAAGTATTTTAAAAGAATCAATCAACCCGAGCAATATCTTACAATTCAGCGTATTGTAAGTGGAATTATAAAATTCAGTAAAGCGTATAAAGGGAAGCTTTTAATTGAAGTGATGCTGGTAAGGGATGTAAATGATACAGAGGAAAATTACCGTGCACTGCATAAAGTACTTAAAAGAATTAAAGCAGGCAAGGTGCAAATAAACACCGTAGTTCGCCCATCTGCTTTTGGTTTTGCTAAGTCGTTGACAGATCAAGAATTAGAGTTTGCAAGAAAGATTATCGAAAGCAATGCTGAAATTATAAAACCACTTGATAGAAAGACAAATAAGGCATACAGGGCAGATTTAGAAGAAGCAATTATTGACAGTATAGCAATTCGCCCACAGACAATTGATGATCTTGCAAAGGGACTCGGTGCTCACAGAGATGAAATTTTAAAATATATTGAGCTTCTTACAGGAGAAGAGAAAATTATAGAAATAGACCTAAAAGGAGAAAAATTTTACAAAGCAACACCAAAATTATCCGAGTAATAAATTTTATTCCCACTCCGCTTCTAATCTGATTTATGCTTAAAAAGTTAATTTGTTAATCAACAACTTATAACCTTATTTTATTTCTTAAATGGTTTAGCGTTCACTAAGAAAACTTCCTACTATCAGCCCGACACAAATTGAAAAAAAGACAAAAAAATCCGTTTCTTAACAATATCATACATTATTTTGCTACAAATCTCTAAATCGTATCTTATATGATTTAGAAGCAACTTCTTTCATAAATCGTTCTGCTAAATCTTCATCTATACTAATATACATTTCTGTTTCTTCGCCGAACTTTTTCTCCAGTACCTCTGCCCCGAATTTATCCAGCATATACATTACCAATCGGGATTCATTATACGGAAAACTTAAAGAAATTTTTTTAAAAACCTTCTTTTCCACAATACCTGCAGCTTCAATCGCCATTTTTGTAGTATCACTATAAGCACGGATCAATCCACCTATTCCTAATTTGATACCGCCAAAATATCTTGTCACCACAACTACTGTATTTGTAATACCCAAACCCTTTATCGTGCAGTATATAGGATACCCGGCACTCTTTGATGGCTCACCGTTATCACTAAATGCAAAAAATTCTTTTTTTATGCCAACCGAATAAGCAAATGCATTATGATTTGCATCTTTAAAGTTTTTAGATACTTCTTTTATAAACGCTTTTGCCTGCAATACGTCTTGAACTGGTGCTGCAGAACCCAAGAATTTAGATTTTTTGATAATCTGAGAAACAGAAGCCTTCTTTTTAATTGTTTTATATGTCATTAATCATCAACCCTCAATTTGTATTGCACAATTTTCAGTATATATTTTCACAGTTTGATTATAATAGTTTTCAGAAAATTAAAAATTATAATCTACATGCGTAAAATCGAATTAAATAAACATTTCAAAGAATATAAAACCTCTTCTCCTCTTGACAAAAATGCATTTTTGAATATCTTATTTATGTACTAACAGGTTCCCTGTTAGCTCAATTGGCAGAGCGGGTGGCTGTTAACCACTAGGTTGTAGGTTCAAGTCCTACACAGGGAGCCAACGTAAAATCTTCTTTCAACCCACTATAACGCACCGTACCATACGCTATTTTTTCGTACAATCAAATCATATATCTTTCACAAAAATAATTTCTAACGGTTCTTCATCCAACAATAGTGAACCTGCATCCCTGTATCCAAGCTTTCTATAAAAATGCTGTGCTTGCTCATTTGATAATGTTGATGTCATTGTTTTTTTATATCCTTGATTTCGCATTTCCTTTTCCCAAAATTCAACAAGCTTTCTCCCGATGCCCTTTCTTCGGTATCGTGAGTTAATGATTATTAAATTCATAAACGGTATTTCGTCCCAGAACAAATTAAATCTTAAAAGTCCGATTGGCGTGTCCTTTTCGTCTCTTACGATAATAATTTCTTTTCGACGCACTTTTTCTTTGATTGCAGGAGTTTTTAAATGAGAATCTGTCTCAACAATATAGCTTATATCTTTATCATTTGCATAGCAGATGTTTATCATTTTTCTCCCCGCTTTTTATACAACTTAATTTATAAAAATCTTAATTATCTTTCAACGTTCTCGGCATTTGAAATTTCAATAAAATTAAGCAAAGACATTAAGCAAAGAAAGATAATCTCCGTTATATTATGCGCTCGGCAATATCTTTCAGGGCATGTCTAATCCGATTCTCCACCTCTCTTTTATCCCACAATGCAATCTCTTTTAAACTTGTAGCCGTTTCAAAGTTTCTAATCAATTCATGCCCTAAGAAATAGCCGCATTGCTTGTAACCAAGGATATCAAACCACGAGCCAAAAAAAGGACGAACTGACTCCCCTGTATCTGCCAATCTTAAAAACTCAGTCGCTAACCAGCCTTTATGCTTTTCACACCAGATAAGCCATTCAACGTTTCCTGCCGATTGATGCCATGTATCCGTACCGAGAATCACGTGTTCGCACCGCTGCGCAAAACCTTCAGAGTAGAGATCCCAAAATGGACCGGAACCATCAACCTTGCTAACTTTTTCACGTAATAAACGATGCACAACATGCCCTATTTCATGAGCAATCAAGCCAGTAAGTGTTTGAGATTGACTCCAGCCACACTCTGCGATATTCTCCAAACCAAAGAGTACAGCTGGCAAGTTATCAAATGAATCTGCCCATCCCGCACCACATCCGATACCAACATAAATCACAAATATTATATTAAATTCTACTTCTAATGCTTTTTGCGCTTTTTCATAAACAGGAGCACATAATTTTAATAAATTAGTATGAGCCTCACTCATCGCCGGAAGTCTCTCTTCTAAAAAAGGAAATATCTTTTCCCGTGCAATTTGCTTCCAATCAAGACCCTCGCTAAAATAATCTTTCTGCTGTTTCTCTAAAAGTTCTGGCCATTGTGACATATATGCTGATTCCCAAAGCTTTATCTGCATATCGACGGGTTTCGTCTTAGCCTTTTCCCAGAAAGCCAAGAACTCTGGAAATGTATCAATAATTTTACACTTTACTATCATTTTTTCCACCTCGTAGTCACTAACACTTTGCCCAATGTTTTGACTGCTTACAAATCCCATGATACATATTAATCAACATATCACTTTAATTTCTTACACATTCTATAGAAGCTAAATAATTCCCGGTGCAACCTTATTGAGGATTTCTTAGCGATCGTATACCCAAGCTTCTTATAGAGATTAACTGCTTTCAAATTTTCTGCCTCTACATCCAATGCTACTTTTTTTGCTCCGTTTATTCTCGCCTTCATCTCAACCTCAGCAATTAAATCTATTCCTATGCCCATTCCCCTGTATTCCGGATAAACAGCGATGTTACTGATGTAATGCTCTTCTCTATTGACCCGTCCGATTACATCTCTGGCCTTTAAAAAAAGAGGGAGTCTTTTAAT
>DBOM01000075.1:0-2791 GCA_002299965.1 Caldiserica bacterium UBA646
GGCTTGGTCCGGAATCTCATCTTTTGCTTTTTTCTCGTCGTTCCGCTCCTCGCAGTGACAGAGAGGGTGTCTTTTGTGCTGCACCGTCTTTGCGGAGAGGGTGCCGTTATTTTTCTTCCACGGCACTTAAAACGATAAGGAACGCATCGCCTCTGCTGAGAGCTTTTTTCTCGGCGTAGCCGTTCTGGAACAGCCCATGCTGGACAGAAAGCAGTTTAACGCTTTCTTCTTCAGTCAAAGCATCGCCGCCGACAACTTTTTCATATTGCTCACCTATGCCAAAAATCTGCATCTCCCACCTCAACATCTCAATGGGAGAAACATAAGCCAAGGATTCAAACTCCTCAGGAAACTGGAAACCGTGCCTCTTCAGGTAAAGAAAATCCTGAAACATCGGATCGTCTTTCCCCACTCCCTCTATCACTTCGTAGCCGGGAAATATAGAAACAAGATAATAATAAGCGTCAAGCATTTTATTTTTACCTATGAGGTACGCGTGATACACTTTATTGATGAACAGGTCCAGTTTGTTGGATACTTCTACGATGTTTCCGCGTTTTACACTTACAGTATGCCTCAAAGCGCGGGAAAGAATAACAAAGCAATCCCCTTGAGTAATGTAAGCTTTTTCATGAAGCAGGCCGTCATTGTACCCCCGTACTACACCGATCTCTCTTAGTTTTTCCCCGGCATTTTCGGACTGCGTTTCAGCGAGCACCGTAGGAGCGGCCGCTATAATAAAAATAAAAACAAGCATCAAAGCAATGTATCTTTTCATTATATTTCCATTTACCTCCAATAATTTCTGTTAAACTTTTTTTCATCGCTTTCCCCGCGCTGTTTGCTTTTCGCACTATTTACTTTGCTCACTGTTTGTTTTTCACCCTGCGTCAAAAAAATATTTTTTCTTTTATATATTTCTTCTGTATATATTGTAGCAATTTATCTTGTTTCTTCAACCTCACCTAAAACTCTTGCAAGAGCAAGAATTCTGCCCAGAACAACGGGGCGCTTTGCGATAAACCTTTCATACAGTTTTTTGAAAGAGTGCACCCTTTTGTACTCTTTCAAAAAATATTCGCTCATCTTGATGGGCGAAGGCGGACGGATGGGCGAAAGCACTAACCTGAAAAAATCGTACACTTCGCTTTCCCCGTCTTTTGAGCTGCTCCACCTATAGCGCTTCTTTATCGTTTCTATATCCGTCCCCGCGTTGAGATGCTTTAACAGTTTTTTCATCTCGTTTTCCTTTCTAGTTAGTCTCGCAATGTTTTTCTTGTCGCGCGCGCTCCCTTTTTCCAAATTTTTCAGGTGCTTGGTCGTACTCTTTGCTTTCAAAAATATCTTTTCCTTCTTTCTGAGCAGCGCAAAAAACACGACTTTTTTAATGTCGTTCATTGCGTCTTTCTTAGTGTAGCCATTTCTGATATCTTCAGGGCACTTGATGTCGAGACGGTACAACTTTTTCTCTACGTCTTTAAGTTGCATGCCGTAAAGAGAATCGGTAAACAAGCAAGAGAAATCATTCACCCCGTGCAGCAGACACCGAGCGCCGAACTTACTCTTTACCTCGCGCTTAATGTATCTGAAAAATGCGCTGTTCTCTTTTATGCAAGGCACAAGAAAATAGGAAAAATTGTCGCTCCTCAGTATTAAATTGGAAAAAGCGATGTCAAACGAAATGAACTGTTCAACCTCACGCGAAACGCTTGCCACACTCATTATCCTGAAATTTGCGTCAAAAAAAGAATTAGGCAGCGGCCTGTTTCTAACGAGATAATTAAAGAGATACATCTTAAAATATGCAGAAACACTTTTTGCATGGTCCAGAAGCGTTATGTCGTTCCCGTACTGTCTTGTTTCGGAAAGCGCTTTTACAAAATATTTTTTACTTCTCTTTTTTACGAATTTGTTGATTTTTTCTATGCTTTTTCCTTTTTTCAAAAACTCGTCAAAATCACTGTAAAACGATGTTCTTGCCGCGTTGAGCTTTGAAATATCGATTTTGGTGTCATGGTAAAAGAAATTATCCCTCACCGTGTGGATTGCGGGCTGCTTGCCGCTGTTGGCAGGATTTGACGCATCAAGGTGATCCACCGTTTTTAACAGGGCAATCAGCGGATGCTTTTGGATTGCGCCCTTAAAGGAACACTCGGCAGGCGAAAGGCAGCGCGAGCAACCGTGATGAGCACAGACAAAATGTGAAAGAGAAATAGAAAGGTCAATTCCTTTTGGTGTGGTGGTTGGCGTGTTAGCTGCTGCGGTAGTTTTTGTTGCGGTGTTTAGCGTATTATTTGCATCGTTGTTTAGCGGGGTGTTGGGTGAGATATTTGGGGAGATGTTTTGCGTATCATTTGTTGCGTTGACTTTTGCCGTGCTGTTTAGCATAGCATCTGTTGTGTTGTTTGCATCGTTGGTTGCGTCGGTTTTTATCGTGGCGCTTGCAGCAGTGTTTAGTGCGGTGTTTGTTTTGTTATTCGCTGAAGTATTTGCTGCGATGTTTGCCCCACTTCCAACACCCAAAATTTTTGAGAGCGGCGCGAAAAGAAATTCCCTTACATTGCTCGGGATGCTGTCGTTATCCACAAACAAAATCTGCCCGTGAAAATCTCTTACCGTCTTTCCTTTTGCCTTTGACAACACAAAAAATGATGAAAGCTTACCTATATCGTGCAGGTACGCGCCGATCTCGGCAAGGAGAATTAAATCCCTGTACCTCTCCTCAAGCTGCTCCACCGAAACTTTAGAGTTCACTGCCTGCAAAGTTGGTTTTGAACTTGGTTTCGAATTT
>DBOM01000075.1:3123-18364 GCA_002299965.1 Caldiserica bacterium UBA646
CTTGGCTGCGAACTGGATTTCGAATTCAGTTGTAAACTTAGTCTCGAATTTTTTTGTTTCATCCTTCGCACTTAGCCTCGCCATTGTTCATCTGGTGCCTGGCACCAGATGAACAATCCTCTTTTCACTTTCATTGCGCTCCTTTTTGTTGTTTTTACTTCACACTGGTGCCAGGCACCAGTGTGAAGTAACTCCGTTTTTTCCTGCTGCACGCTATCCCCTTACACCTTAAACCTTATTCTCACTTTTTCCTTATCTATATCCTCCTCGCTCTCGACAAACGCGCCAATAATTTTTTCTGCTACCTCTTTCGGCGGGAGCGGATAATTAAACATCGGGCCGAGCGGCTTTTCATTGTAGTAAGGCCTGTTACAACCTGCACATCCCGACGTCAAAACCATATCGCCGGCAGCCCATCCTCCCAATAGGGTTACACTGGTGCCAGGCACCAGTGTAACCCTTCTCGCTGTTTCCATTGAAATAAGATTTCCTTTTCTATCAAACTCCGGCAAAAACTCAACCCTTTTGCTGAGTAGATATCTCATCAGTTGAATCCTTCTGTACCGTCTGAGAGACGGCGGAGCTTCACCCTCAAGACACGTGCCTTTAATAGGCGTAAATGCAAAAAGCCCCACCGTAATCCCATTATTAAACATCTTTTTCATCACGCCGTGCAGTTCTTTGTCCGATTCCCCCATGCCAACGATAATATGAGTTGTGACCCTTCCCTTAAATAATTCCCCGGCGTAAAGAATCAAATCAACCGCTTTTTTGAAATCTCCTCCCCGATACTTGCTGAAAGTTGTTTCAGTTGCGACATCCAACGCAACACCTACACGCTCAACGCCAGCTTCAAAAAGCTTTTCCAAATCTTCCATTCTGGTAACCCTAATAGAAACAGAAACAGGAAGAGAAGAAACATCTTTTATCTCCCGAATAAAAAACAGCACATCTTCCAGGCAGCCGCGGCTGTTTACCACCTGAAAACAAACCCTTTTTATAAAACTCGGCGCATCTTTTACGGCGTCCTTTAATTCTTGCCACTCCACCGCCGGCCAGACAACGCGCGAAAGCTGCTCCACAGAACCTTTGGAATTTACCGCCTGCGAACAATAAGCACAGTCATACACACACCGCTCGCCAACCATAAGATAAATCGTGGTGGGAGGCGCAGGCAATTTTATGTCACGCATCCCCAGCGCCCCAAGGCTCCCAATTGATGCTCTAATCTTTCGCTCCATCATCTTTCCTTTTTACTCCACTTTACTTCACACTGGTGCCTGGCACCAGTGTGAAGTAAACCAGTTCGATTACACTTTTTATCCTAGTAATTGCGTTTATATATCTCATATCCCCCTTCTCGATACTGTTAGATACTTTTTCAGAAATCGAGTACACTCCCCTGCGGGAAATTCCAACAGTTCTTCCTATGTCGCTTTTACCAAAACCAGCTTGATATAAAAAATAAATTAAACTATTTCGCAAAACTGTATTATCTGAAAGATCCCCTATGTGCTCTCTGACAACTTCCACATAACGAATAATCTCTTTATAATCCATATCATCGTTTCCTGCTTCAAATTTCTTAAATTCTAATGAATCTAATTTTTCCTCGGAAATCTTTACAAAATCTCTTACAGGCATATCGACTAAAGACAAAGCTTCCCCGATATGCAACCATGAATAATGATTATTTTCAAAGAGATACCTATAACTTCCCCACTCATATTTCTCAGCTTTATCTACCATTCCTGCAACAACAGGATTTATTGCAATATAGCGCATTGCAGCAACAAAATATTGGTCGTCTTCCACAAGAAAACTTTTATATCTATCATGGAACAGATGTCCTGTTAGACCATGCATATAATTAAAACGATGAGAATATGTAGTGTTCAAACGATGCATAAAGTCAGAAAGATTATTTTTGTTTGTCCTGAGAAGAATATGGTAATGATTTCCCATCATTACATACGAAAAAATCGTAGTATCAAAATCATTACTGTTCTTAGCAAGATTTTTCAGGAAAAATTTTCTGTCTATATCATCAATGAAAATTTTCTTGCCAGTGTTGCCTTTAGAAATAATATGATAGATACCACCTACTAATTGAGTTCTTTTTTCTCTTCCCATTTTTTCATCTCCTTATTCTACGTTACACTGGTGCCTGGCACCAGTGTAACGTAGAATTAAATGAGGGCGCAGCATTCCTCGACAGTAGTGATTTGTTCGCTATCTTTTTTTACGCGCTCGACCAGAGATTTTGCAGGTTTCACAAAACCTTTCACGCCTTCTTCATATGCCATCAGGTCCAACCTTTCCCTGTACTCGCCGAATGGCCGCATGCATCCCAAAAACATCGTCGTTTGTGTGAGCCGCCTGTGCGCCTTATTTAACACCTTTTGTACATCATTGAGATGTGGAGCAGGACAATTTTCAAATTCCGTCCCGCGTGTGGGAACAAAAACGTTGATCACAAGGAGCGTGGGACGTAAATATGCCAGCTCGTCAATTGTGTCAAAATCGCCTTTTCCCACTTTGCCGCCGTTCAGCCCTATCGTAAAATGAGGCACCATTTTTGTAGAAGGATACCCATAAGGCGCATCGTAGATCCTCCCTCCTAAAACGCGCCGAATCAAAAGATAAGTTTTTTCATAGTCCTCTTTGGATTTGCCCAAAAGGTGGTAGACATTATGGATAACATCATCATCGTAGATAAAATCAAAAGATAATCTGTCGGCATACGGTTTTAGTTTCATTAATTCCGATTTGTCAAGAAAACCCGTATGAAAATTGAGTTTTAATCCCATCTGCTTAAGTTGCTTAATAAAACGGAGATGCTGCATAACGGGAACTTTGCCTTCCGCTGTCGAGCCGCCGCTTATCAAAGCACTTGTGTAGTAGTGAGGTTTTTCCTTGATGAGTTTCAATGCATGTTCCTTTGTTAACATTCCCTTGAGATATTCTGCATTGCAGTGGCTGCACATCAGCCCACAACGGGTACCGGTGAGAGAAATGGGGATAGTCCTGCCCGAAGGGGTAAAGAAAAAAATCATTGCCCGCCTCTTTTCATAAATTAAACTCTTTCTTATTATAAAATGAAAAACATTTTACGCGCCAGCACATGATAAATTGTGTTTTAGTAAACATCTTTCACTCCTTTCGAAATGATAAATACGCTAAAAATTTGCAATACTCCTTTATAAACTGCGTCAATTTTTTTCTATTAACTCAGTGAAAATTGCCATTTTTCACAACAAAATCATTATACCATAAATATCAAAAACTCTCACTAAACGCAACAATGTCTCTATAACCTTAGTTTTTGCAAAAATTTGCTTTTATAAAAAATAAAAACATTGTATAATTTAGAAAAGGAGGTTGATAATAATGAAAAAGTTTTTATCTTTTTTAATTATTATTTTTTTACTGGCATCCTCACTTTGCACAGTTAAAGCAAAAACAACGAGCCCTTCCTCTATTACAATAACAAACAAAGTTACTGATACGTTAAACTATTTCGACCCCAAACCAACAATAAGCAGTGCCGGCACTAACAATGAATTAGACGGACAGTACATCTATGCAATGGGAGAAACCGTACAAGGAGAATTAGATGAAGACCCGGGAAGTACATGGACAATAGCACTTGAAGACCTTTCGGGAAATGTTGTAGATCAGGTGTCAATGAGCGGAGGAAAGCTGTTCTCAATAAGCACTGGCAATGTGCCAAAAGATGGAAAATACAAAATTGTTGCAACAGATTCATTAAGCACTCCAAACTGGCTTACAAGTACATACATTTACATAAAATACAACTTGTCAATAGATAACGAGATTATTACGCAATGCCCAGGGGAAACAAACACAATCTCCGGGTGGATTACAAGAGGCAATGAACAATCGGTCCTTGTGCCTGTGGAAGTTTACGTAGTGTACCCAAACAAAAAAACAGCTTGTTATTACAGCATACCAGCCAGTTCGTCAGGCCAATTTACGTTAAGTTTTCCAGGGACAGCCGACCTGTGGGAATATCACATATACATATCAGATGGCTACCCTTCAGTGTCCCCCGATAACGACGCGATAGTATACAGGACTATTCCAAATTACAGCAATATCTCGTGGACATTAAAATCGATCGTTTTAAACCCGCTCCTTTACAACGATGAGGAAGGCACATTGAACCAGTCCCTTGTTCTCAGCCTTATAGATCAAGACGACAATTTCTTAACCGGCAAAAAAAACTATTTTTACATAGGGATGGGCTGGAGCGGATACACGGTGAAAGAAATATCACCAGGCATATATAAAATTTATGGAGGAATACTTACAGGCAGCGCCATTGCAATTTACGCAAAAGAGGTGATCAGATCAAATATAATCACTCTAAATCTCCAAAAACTCACATTCTTTAACCCATACATTGATATAGATACAGAGTATTCAAATGCACCTTACGGTTCAGGGCCGTACTATGATTATACAACAGGAAAGGAAGTTTTTGACCTTCTGCCACTTGCAGAGGGTACTTCTCTTGAGATAACAGCAGGACTCCATCCTGTGCCAAACATTCCTGATCCCTCGAATAGCCAATACACCTTGAAAGACAATTATTATATCTACAAAGTGGAAACAAGCTTTTCTTCCTCGCTCACGCAGCACAAAATAGGACCTGACAGTGACAATGTATGGAACGATCCCGCATCAAACACTTTCACAAAGCCGATTTACTTTGTCAATAAAAGCAGCGGAGTTTCAGTAAATATATCCACTATTATATGGAAACGGGCAAATCAAAATACAACACCTACCTGGCAGGAAACAGATCCAGATCCACTGAACGCCTGCTGTGTAAAGAAACCAGCCAGCACATTCTACCTCACTTCAGGAGACAGCACAACCTGCAGTATTAATATATCTCCGCAAGAAACCCTGGTAAATTACGAACAAGACCTTAAAGTGTACATCGGAAACACTAATGTAATAGTACATGTGTACATGGTAAACCCGTCAACAGGAGAAAAAATAGAAAACGCATTTTCTGCATCATACAAAGGCGGATATGAGAAAAAGATACTTACAGATTTATGGTACAACCCGGGTCAGGTAGCCGGAACGAACATTGATACGCTTCCCATATCGTTTGACTTCGATATCAATTTAGATGTCATCTGGACAAGCGGTAATGTCGTGTTTAAATCTGTTTCTTTCAGAAGGATCACATCCTGCAACGAATGCCCAGCTTCAGTCATCATTGAAGTATTCACAAAAAAAGAAGATACTTATCCGCTCTGCGAAATTATAAACAACGCCATAACAGTTAAGCCCGTCATCAAAAAGCTTTACGCGGACTACGAGATAATCCCTCCGGGCGGAACATCACGAAAAGAACTTCTTGCAGGCCTGAAAGAGCCAATTTACATAACCGCTCTTTTTAGCAATCCTAATGTAAAGTGGTCGATCACATACAATAACAACCCAATCGAAAATTACGGCCTACTATTTTATGTATCAGAAATAGATACAGGCAAATTCAAAATTGAATTTAATCTCCCTCTTCCGTTTGATGAACAATACTCGCCAAATACGCTTGCTATAAGAGGAGAAACATACAATGAGGACTATACGGAATCCGAGGAAGCACTGGTTGAAATTTTAGCACGAGAAACAATAACAGATGCTGTGCCGCCAGAAATTGAAATTACACAACCAAAGCAAAACAGCATTACAAATCAAAAAATCATTAACATCGAGGGAAAAGCAACAGATAATATAGGAATTCTAAAAGTTCGCATACACAACACAGAAATTGACATAAGCGAATTGGGCGTTTTTAAAGAGCCAGTCACATTGACGGAAGGAGAAAACAACATTCCAATTGAGGCAATAGATATTTCGGGAAATAAAACGACTGTAGAATTGAAAATTACACTCGATACAGTCCCACCGGAGCTCACACTTTCTGCGCAAGAAGCAACGATAGAAAAAACGGCAGAGATAAGCGGAGAAACAGAAAAAGATGCCCTTGTGACAATCAATGATGAAGCTGTAACAGTAAATGAAGATGGCACATTCAGTCTGTCCGTACAATTAGAAATAGGTAAAAATACATTCACAGTAATAGCAACAGACACAGCGGGAAACGAAACGACAAAAAAGGCAGAAATAGTGCGTAAAGAAAAAATTGTAATAGCACTTATTATAGACAATCCTTATATGTACATAAACGAAGCCCTGACAGAAATAGACCCGGGGCGTGGCACACAACCTGTTATCATACCAGAATGGGGCAGAACCGTTGTTCCAATTCGTGCCATTGCAGAGGCTTTAGGAGCCACAGTGGAATGGGATGGAATTGAAAGAAAAGTTACTATCACATTGAACACGCAGAAAATCGAGCTATGGATTGGCAATCCGATGGCAAAAGTCAACGGAATAGGAGAATGGATAGACGAGGATAATCATGATGTAAAACCCATTATTATAAATGATAGGACTATGCTTCCTCTCCGTTTCATAGGAGAATCTTTAGGTTGTACAGTAGAATGGGATCCAGTAAACAGAATGGTAATAATCACATATATTCATTAAACACAATAGTCCATAAATAAAAAAAGGGGAGATACCTCCCCTTTTTTTATTACTCCTTTTCGCGAAGGAGTCGGTAAAAAAAGAATGCCCCTACAAGTGTAGGAATATAAAAGGTTGCTGAACGCCACAAAAGGGTAATTTGCGCGACCTTTCCCCCGGCAATGGATCTGAAAAAAGCAGCAAATGCCCCCTCCATAACGCCTATCCCTCCGGGAGATGCCCCAATGCTTGTCGTAAACTGCACTGCAATTTGCGTGAGTATAACCTCCCAAAAAGAAAAAGGTATGCCCAGCGCCAAAAAAGAGACGGGTGTAATGAGGAAAAAGAGACACTGTGCCCCAAGCGTAAGCAAAATAGTAACAGCAATAGAAAATTTATTTTGGGAGAGAAAAAAATCCAGCCCTTCTGAAAATTCACTAATCCCTTTTTTGATTCTTTCCGCCCGGCCACTTTTATGGAGAAGTGCCCGATATACCCAATTTATGATTTTCTCTGCCTTCTTTGGATAACGCATAAAGAAAAACGCAAAAAAAGAAAGAAAGAACACAAACGCCGCAAGTCCCATAAAAAAATCTTGCTTAAGTCCTGTGATAAACCCTCGCGGGGCAAAAAACAAAACAAGCGAAAAAACAAGATAAACGATAAGGGTAAGTATCATATACACAGCGCTTATTGCAACAGCCCTTCCAATTGTTTGAGAAAATTTTGATAAAAAGTAAACCTGTGTGGGAACACCGCCCGAATAAAATGGCGTGATGTTAGCACCAAAAATAGAAGCAAGCACAATTTTAAAACTTTTTTTGAACGACAGTTTGCTTTTCGAAAAAAGGACAATTAAAGAAAACCTTAATGCGTTCACCAGCCAAATAACAATCATTAAGACAAAAAGCAAGGAAACATATCGATAGTTCAGCGTAGCAAATAAAATTCTGAAATCTGTTTCTCTAAATACAAAATAAAAAATGATAATAATTGTTGGAAAAAGAAAAAGGAGGGTTTGAGAAATCTTCTTTTCAAGGTCCTCTATCCCTCCCTTTTTCTCGCCTTTTGCCATAAAAACCTACTTTTCTATTTCATCTGAAACATAAAATTGCTCTATATTTCCGCCACCTTCTTTAATAATTTTTTCTTTCTTTTCTTTATATTCTTTAGTCTTTTTTGCTACATCAGGGAAATCTTTATTAAACACGGGTGTTGAAACCGATTCCCATTGCTTTGACAGCTTATTAAGATGCTCGCCAACTTCCCCGCTCATATTTTCGACAGTGCCATCCATGCTGCGTACACCAGGTAATAAAGAAATTTTGCGGAAACAGTCAGGATTATCAACAAGTAGGCATGGCATAAGCAAATTGGGTGAATATGGCTGCATTTTCTGTATTTCCTTAAAAAATGGGAGCTGCAAAGCTTCTTTTAAAGGCATATCGTAAATATTCCCCTGGGTCAAATGTATAAATGCACAGGGCTCTATGCTTCCATCTGCTGTAATATGAAAGTATCTTCTTCCGCCTGCAAGACATCCGCCAGTATAAGGGCCGTCGTTCCAGAAATCGGCTATAAATAAAGGTTTACTGGATCTGATGGCATGAATTCTGTCATAAGAACGCATACGCTGCTCTGGAGTCAGCATCATACTTATATCAGGAGTCCTCCCAACAGGAATATATTGAAAATACCACGCAATTTTCGCACCTTTGTTAATCATAAAATCTACAAACTCGTCACTTAATACTTCTTCTAAGTTGTCATGCATTTCTGTTATAGAATAACCAAACGGAACGCCTACCTCTTTCATATTATCCATTGCTTTCATTATCCTGTCCCAGGCACCCTCGCCTCTTCGTTCATCTGTCTTTTCTTTAAACCCTTCCACACTGAAACACGGTATTGCATTTCCTGCATCGGCAAGCTTCTCCACAAATTTTCTTGTGAAGAGAGACCCGTTGGTATAAAACATAAATGCCATATCGTTATGCTCTTTGAAAACATCAAGAAGGTGCGGATAAACTGTCGGCTCTCCACCTGAAACAACAATAAAGTACATACCTAAATCTTTTGCTTCGTTAAGAACTCTGTTAAATGTTTCAAGAGGCATTTCCTTTGCCTGTTCGTAAGAGCCCGCCCAGCAACCTTTACAGTCATAGTTACACCGCTCTGTAGGGTCAATCAGCATAAAATAAGGAACATTGAAACCTTCTTTCTCTGTAATTGCACGCTCTTTTGCAATGCCTATCCAGCTTGCATTTACGGCAAAATTCACGGCAAGCCGTTTTAGCACATCTTCCCTTGTATCTTTTATGAGATTAACAATAAGTTTTTTACCGGAATGATCTGAATCTGTAATGCGTTTTATATTGCTGAGCTGTTCTTTAAATACCGGTAAAAAAGAAAATTTTTCCCCCATTCCAGCAATTGCGTTCACAGCCCGATTGATCCTCTTTTCCGGGTCTTTTTTTAAATAAGATACAAGGCTTTCTGTCGCTTTTGTAAGAACTACTTTTTTTGTGCTTTCGCCTAAGCTCATGCTTTCACCTCCTAAATAATTTTATTCTCAGAGTAAGCTAGCTACCCATCTATAAATTTTTCTAGTTAGTATTATATTACATTTTTCTCTTAAAATCACAATACTTCTTTTAAAACAGCTAAAACTTTTTTCTGCTCGTTTGCCGTAGTAAGAGGAATGCTTTCAACAAACTTCTCTTCAATTACATTAAACTTTTCCACAGTAATCCTGCTTAAACTGCTCAGGTTTCTTGCTGCCCATCTTTCTTCTTTGACAAACGCAAACATTATCTCTCCAGAAAATGAAAGGAGCACGGTATGATTCATTTTACACTTAAACAGTCCTTCTATGTTCACAATTTTTTCAATATCGGGTCTAAATTCCTTTGCAAACAACGCAAAAAGCAAGATCACATAAAGTACGGTAGAGAGTGGGTTTTTTTCTCTTTCCACCTTTCGCGCGATGACAGTAGCTGATTTCACAATGCTGTCATTTTTATACTGGTTAAATCGTTCCTTCATCCAATCGTGAATCAGAGAAAGTTCGCCCGTATCTTCTTCCCCTCCAAGGCGCTTCAAAACAACTTTTTTTGGAATAAATTTGATCTCCGATCGCCCGGGTCCGGGTGTAAGATTGTATTTGACCCCGAGTAAGCCCTTTTTAACAAGTGTTTGAAGAATATCATAAGCAGTCCACTTGGTTACATTCAATTTAGCTGCCACATCCTTGTAGGAAACAGGTTCATTAGTTTCTTTGTATAAATTTGACAAAACTTCCAAGAACTCCCTCTGTCTGTGCGTAATTTTTGCAAACATCTCTTTTCTAGAATAAAATCTTTCCAACCTACCCACCTCCCTTTTTAATCATAATATCAAACCAAATAATTATATTCCAAAATACCAATTAAGTCAAGTTGCAAAACATCCCAAAAAAAATATAATAGCTAATAGGAGGACGCGAGAATGCACGTAATAAGAGGAATAGTAACAAATATAAGCAAAAATGGAGAATTTTCTTTAATAAGAATCCAGGGAAAAAATGGAATGTACACTGTTCAAACAAAAAACCCGAAAGAATATTTAGAAAAGAAACAGCCCCTTTCCATTACAAATCTGCACAAAAAAAGAGGTTTATTCAAAACAACGTTTCTCACCGATGAGAAAAGCCTTTTATCCCTCTCCCCGACTGTGCCGCTTAGCGATATAGAAATAAACGCATCTGCTCACTGCAATATTTTTTACCACATAATGGGCTTTACCGGAACAGAATTCAAAAGCCACGCAAAAGAAAGAACTTTTTACCATGCAATAAAAGGAATAAATGATGCTGATTCAGAAATTGCACAAATAGCACTCAAATTTCCGTTAAACATAAGAAGAAAATTCATATACAAACCTATCATTCTCTCTAATAATTTTGGGATAATCACTGAAAATGTATTGTTCTTTGGCAAACTCCCGTTAGTGTTTGAGGAAGATTCGGCAAAAGGCATCCTGCTCAGCATAATGTCAACCCAGGATGAATTTGCAGAAATTAATGGCAAGAAAGGCACCTTGGAAAAAAGGCCCGTGTCAGCAGAAGAAAAACAAAATCTGTTAGATGCAAGAAATAAGATGGTTTTGCCGTATCTTAAAAAAAACATCAAGCAAGAAGATTTTAAGTGCGATAAAGAAAAGTGTGCCGCCTATAAATACTGCAAAAAAATAAGCGAGCACCAAGAAGAGTTTGCTATGTTCAGTAAATACTTTTCGTCATTTTTAGAAAAAAGAGCAAAAGAAAAGAAAATTCTTCGCAAGATACTTAGCAAAAACGCACACCCGTTAAGAGGTGCTCTTGATATGTTCTCAAAAGCGACAGAACAAAGAAAAGATGATTTTATTTATCCGCTAAAAATCCAGCATAATGAACCAATGCTTGAGCAAGGAGAGGAAGTAATTCTCGCAGAAAAATTGCCGTTAACCAGAAAAGCAAAGGGAGAAATCATCGAAAAAACATTTGACGACATAAAAGTAAAAAGCAAAGATGAACTTGCCTCGCCGGGCAGAATAATTCCCCTGAATAAAAAAATCCCTGTAGAAAGCGGGCTGTTTGATTTCATATATGAAGATTCGGAATTAAATAATATCTTTTGGGGTAAAAGCAAGCCGACATCTCAATCCTTTAAAGAAAATACATATATAAAAAACGATGCAGAACAGAACAAAGCGGTAAACCTCATTCTCAATACGAATAATCTATGCATCGTGCAGGGAGAAAGAGGCACAGGAAAAAAGTTTGTTGCAAAAAAAACAATCGAAAACATAATAAAAGATGGCAGGAAGGTACTCATAGCAACCGGTTCGCGTAAAAAAGAACACGAGCAATTTTTTAAAGATCTGCTTAATACCGCAGACAAAAACGGTAAAACACAACCGTTAGTCACACTAAAAAAATTGGATGATAAAGATTTATACCTTATGCCACCAGCCGGCTTTGACTATTTGTTCCTCTTTATCGATAGAAGCATCGATGAAAAAACGGTACTTTCTCTTTTCTCAAAAGCCAGAAAAGTTATCATTTTCACTGACACGCTAACATACCCGCTCCTGGAGCACCTCAATGAAAAATTTGCTTCCTTAAATTCCGTAGAGCTTCTCACAGAACATAGATTTGGCGAGCATATCCTTCACTTTATACAGCCTATCCTTTTGTCAAAATTAAAAAGCACACCAGACAAGGAAATAAAAATAGTGAACAAAGAAGCAATCGATGAGACGTTTTTAGATGTTATAAATCCTGAAAAATTTGTTGCATTTATAAGCGTACAGGGCAAATCATATGGAAGGAAAAACAAATGGAACAATGCAGAGGCAGTATTTACGGTAGAAACAATAAAAGAACTTGTAAAAAGCGGGGTAGAAAGAAACAATATAGAGGTTATCACCGCACATGAAAGGCAAAAAATGCTCCTGATAAAAATGCTTGAAGATGCAAAAATCCCTGATATCTACATAACCACCCCGGACGAATCAATGGAAAAAGATATTGTATTTGTCTCTTTAGTAAGCAAAAACATAAAAAATTCTCAAATGCGGCAGAGGGAAGACATAAAAATTGCTCTAACAAGAGCAAGAAGCAAGCTGATAATTGTCGGAGATAAAACTGTAAAGAAATACTCCAAAACTCTTGCGACGCTGCTGTAATGGAAAACACGGTAAAAATACCCCTTAAACAAATTGCGCCATCAGCATTTCAGCCGAGAAAACGATTTGATGAAGAATCAATAATGCACCTCTCTAAATCTATCAAAGAAATAGGCCTGATACAGCCTATTGTAGTAAGAAAAAAAAATGGTTATTTTGAACTGATAGCGGGAGAAAGAAGGGTAGAAGCAGCAAAGATTGCAGGGCTGAAGAGTATTCCTGCAATTGTAAGAAACCTTTCCGACCTGGAAGCATTTCAAATGGCCTTTATGGAAAATATGGAAAGGGAAGACCTCAATCCCATAGAAATAGCAGAATCGATAAAGCGATTAAAAAAAGAGTTTGCCCTTACGGATGAAAAAATCGGAGCGCTTCTCAATATGGGCAGATCGCAAGTGACAAACTATTTAAGGCTCTTAAATTTACCACACACAATCAAAAAGGCACTCATTGAAAACGAAATAACGATGGGGCACGCAAAAACCCTGCTAACGCTAAAAGAAAAAGATGCCGAGCAAATGTTAAAATATATTTTAGACAAAAATCTTTCTGTAAGAGAGACAGAGCAGATAACAAGAAGAGAGAAATCGCTTATAAAGATAGAAGAATTATTGATACAAAGTTTCGGCACAAAAGTAAAGATACAGGGCACAAAGAAAAAAGGAAAAATAGAGATACATTACTTCTGTGAAGACGATTTAATCCGTATTATCCAGCGAATAAAGCAACAATAGAAAATTTTAGTTTCAGAATAAATGCGACTTTAAATAATAAAACAAAGGACTTTTGATGTACTTTAAGAGCTTATACCCCACTTCCCAGGGATGGTCAATATGCCCTGAATTAAATATTATCTTTTTTGCGTTTTCATTATCAAGACTTAAAAGAAATTTTTCCTTTTCAATATCGTCCATTGACCTGTAAATCTTTCTCAACATAATGCCTTTTTTAATTTCGTTTCTCACGGGTATGTCGCACAGTCGTGCATAATTTGAAAGCATTTTTTCTGAATAGTTCTTTTTGCTAAGTGCAGTCAAAAGCACCTGTGAGGCAATGTGTGCCGATATAAGCCCCGTGTGGAGCCCTCCCCCAGAAAACGGCTTTACTGCGCGTGCTGCATCCCCAACCACAACAATGTTTTCCTTGAAAGGCCTATCCATAAATCCTATTGGAATAAGCCAGGCAACTTTGCTTTCGATATTAATTTTTTTCCCTTTTAAAAGAGTCCATCTTTTTTTAAGGGCCTCAAGAAGCGGGAGTAAATTTTCACCTCTGTCACTGCCAAGACCAATACGAGCTTTGCCGCCCCCCAATGGAATTGCCCATGCAAACCAGTTGGGAGAAATTTCATTATTTATATACAAATAGGCAACATCTTCGTCGGGGAGAGATACTGTCCCTTCCACCTGCAAAGTGCGGATTGTTTCTCCTCTCACCCTTTTGAAACCGGCAAGCCGCAGCACGCTGGAACGCGCACCCGAAGCAATAACAAGAAGAGGGGCCTCGACAGTTCGGATAGAACGATTTTCATAATGAATATGAAGCTTTCCCCCTACTCGCTCGATGCCTTTTACATTAGAATTGAAAAGATATGCAGCGCCGTTTTGCATGGCACTTTCAGCCACTTTCCTATCAAAAGCGGTACGATCTATTACAACTGCATGAGTTTTGTTGTCCTTAAACGAGAATATTTTGTCTGAATGTAAATAAAAAGAAGCCCCCTTTATTTTATTTAATACAAGAGAACTATCGACTCCGGCAAAAGAAATAAACTCTTCTGACACAAGCCCGGAACAGTGATTTGGAAAACCAATCTCTTTTCTCTTTTCAAGAACAAGGACTTTTTTCCCTTGTTCGACAAGCTCTTTTGCAACAGTAGAACCCGCAGGCCCTCCTCCTATTACAACAACATCATATTTTTCCACAAAACTATTCTACCAGATTTTACAAAAGCTACAACTTATTTTACATAAACAAGCCAGTTAAACAGATCTTTTCGCCGTGAATTTTTGCATCGTCCCAGAGTACAAATTCGCCATTAAAATAAATATATTTTTCTTTTATTTGCATAGCTTTTCCCTCCTGTTTGTCATTTTATTACAAATTTTTTCCCCTGCAAATCTTCTTTCATATTTTCATCACATTTGATTACTATACTCACAGCAGAAGTACAAATAAAACATAGGAGGCAATAAATGAACAAAAAAATTAAAGGATTTTTAGTAGCATTAATAATCGGAGGAATAATTTTAACAGGAGCAGGAGTCGTTTTTGCAGGCAGCAGAAATGCCAATCGTCCAACCGCAACAAACAGCGCAGAATATAAACTTTGCGGCGTTAGAGAAGACGGATTAAGAAACAGCGCAGGAGAATATGGGTTTGCTGGTTCTGCAAGAAATATAATGGAAAAGATCGCAACATATCTCGGGATAACTCAAGACGGGCTGGAAGCAGAAAGACAAGCCGGAAAAAGTTTAACAGAAATAGCAGAGGCAAACGGTGTAACTCAAGAAGGGCTGATAAACTTTATCACAAGCAGTAGAACAGAACAGTTGCAAGCATTTCTTGATGAAGGAATAATTGATCAGACAAGATACGAAACAATGTTAAATGCATTTTCTGAAAGAGTAACGGAAATGGTGGAAAGAACAGAAATAGGGCCAAGAAGCGGAGCATTTGGCACTTCAGGGCATGGAAGATTAAGAAAAGGAACATGCACGCCGTAATATAGTTAACCCTCCTTTAAAGAATTATATATGGGGAGCCCAGAGCTCCCCATTTTCATTAAATCATATATAGACAATTCATCTAATACTAGCCAACCAATATCTTAATTGACATTTAATTTAAGTTATGCTAAAATTTTTGTTAACATGAATACAATAAGAACAGATAACATTTTATATGCAAACTTAATTTTTTAAATTTTATGATAATCAATCTTTAAAAATAAAGAATTGCT
>DBOM01000002.1:0-5572 GCA_002299965.1 Caldiserica bacterium UBA646
AAACATAGAAAGCTTACTTGACAACAAAGAGATTTACAATAAGATGTCACATGTAAAAAATCCTTTTGGAGATGGGAAATCCGGGAAAAGAATCGCAACCATAGTAAAAAACTTTTTAACAGAGGAGAACACATATGGAATACTTTGAAATTGAAGGCGGTAGACCACTTAACGGTATTGTAAAAATTTCCGGAGCAAAAAATGCAACGTTCCCCATCCTTTCGGCAGCTCTGCTGATAGACGGGAAAACGCGCATTAAAAAAGTCCCGGGAGTAATAGACGTAATAAATTTTATCAATATCCTGAAAGGATTAGGCGTTAAAATTGAAGAAAATAAAGGCGAGATTACGATAGACGCAACCGGAAATATAAAATCAAAAATAGACCATAAGAAAAACCATAACTTAAGAGGCACCCAAACACTGTTGGGAGCACTTATGGGAAGAAACAAAGAAGCAATACTCCCATCTCTGGGAGGATGCAATATTGGAGCGCGCCCGATAGACCTGCATCTTAAAGGACTAAAAGAATTGGGAACTACAATAAGCTGGAAAGGAGGATATCTTCGCGCAAAAGCAAAGAAACTTATAGGAAGCTCTATATACCTCGATTTCCCAAGTGTTGGAGCCACAGAAAATCTGATTATCGCAGCGACAAAAGCTGACGGCACTACAATATTAGAAAACACTGCAAGAGAGCCTGAAATAGAAAATCTTATAGATTTCCTGAACAAAGCAGGCGCAAATATCCAGACCAAAAGACCAGGCGTCATATATATCAAAGGCGTGAAAAAGCTTCATCCTATAGATTTCACTCTCATCCCGGACCGCATAGAAGCAGCCACATATCTCATAATGGGAGCGATAACCCGCGGAGATATTACAATCAAAGATGTAAGAACACAAGATTTTGAACCGGTCATTATGAAATTAAAAGAAATGGGTGCAGAGATAGAAACAAATAATAATGAAGTACATCTATTTGCAGACGGAAGGTTCAAAAGCGTAAATATAAAAACGCTCCCCTTCCCAGGCTTTCCAACAGATGCCCAACCGCAAATAATGTCTCTTATGTCAGTATCAAAAGGAACAAGCATAATCACAGAAACCATATTTGAAAACAGATTTAGAGCCGCAGAAGGACTGCAAAAAATGGGAGCATCCATACGAATAGAACACGATACAGCCATAGTAACAGGAACAGAACGGCTAAACAGTGCAAATGTAACAGCCACGGATCTAAGAGGAGGAGCAGCTCTCATAACGGCAGCGCTTGCAGCAAAAGGAACAAGCAAAATACTTGACATTTCTCACGTCGACAGGGGATATGAAAAAATAGAAGAGAAAATAAAGAAATTGGGAGGTCATATTGAAAGAAAAAATGATAACATTTGAAAAATATCACGGTGCAGGAAATGATTTCATTATCATAGACGGGAGAAAATTTCCTCTAAAAGATCCTTGCTCAGCAGCAAAAGAACTTTGCAAAAGACATTTTTCTATAGGAGCAGATGACGTTCTCTATCTTGAAGAAAGCAGTATTGCCGACATCAAAATGCACGTCTGTGAACCGGATGGAACAGAAGCAGATATGTGCGGCAATGGAGTGCGATGTGTCGGAGCATACCTAATAAAAGAAAAGGATAGAGAAGTTACTATCGAAACATTAGCCGGAATAAAAAAAGTTTCAAAAAAAGACAATCTATTCACCGTAGATATGGGAGAGATGCAGTCAATAAAAAAATTTATTGCTTCCGGACAAAACAAAATAATGGAAAATATGAAAATAAACGAAAAAACTTTTTATATAGTCTCATCCGGAGAGCCACATGCAGTAGCCTTCACACACAATTTAAAACAATTAGACATAGAGAAGGAAGCCCTGCCAATTGCACATAATTTTGAAGTTTTCCCAAAAGGAACTAACGTAGATTTTATAGAGAGACAAGGAAATGACATCAAAGTAAGAACCTTTGAAAGAGGCGTCTGGAACGAAACACTTGCCTGCGGTACGGGAGCTGTCGCATCTGCATTTGTTGCAAAATATCTATTCAGCATAAAAAACGGGATAAAAGTACAAATGGAAGGAGGGGAACTCTTTGTAACATTCGAAAACAAGAAAAGTTTCCTCACAGGTGAAGCCAAATTCGTATATAGGGGAGAAATAGGAGGCATCGAATGAAGAAATTGCTGATCTTATTTTTATCCATTGTTTTAGTGCTAACTCCACTGTACGCAAGAGCAGGAGAAGATATCAACTGGGATAATGTAAAAGATATAAACGGAGGCACCATAAACAGTATAGCTCTTTCTCAAAATTTCAGTGCAGATAAAACAGTGTATGCTTCAACGGACACTGCTGTCTTTGTCTCAAGCGATACAGGAAAAACATGGGACAAAGTGCCATTTTCTTTCACGGAAGGAGCAAACATCGTCCTCATATCCAAAACTTTCCAGGAAAACGCTATCGTTTTAGGCACAAAAAACGGCGTTTATATCTCTGAAAATAAAGGAAAATACTGGCAGGTATTTAACCGGGGAATGAAAGAAAGCTATATAATAGATCTTGCCGAAGATTCGGAAGGAAACCTTTTTGCGCTTTCGTTCAACGGAACCATTATGCAAAGAAATGAAGACAGTGACTACTGGAAAACGGTAATGCAAATATACCCTGCAGCTACAACTATCACGGCATCTCAAAATTACATCTATGCGGGATGCGAAGAAGGGACAATTTATAAAATAAACCCGTTAAGTAAAGAAAAGGAAGAAATAGCAAAAAACCTCACAGAAAGCCCCATCTCAAAGCTTTTAGTACATAACGGCACGATATACGCATCTACATTTTACGACGGAATGTTTATAGGAAACAAAGGAGATTTTGCCCACGAGCTCAGTGACATAAAAATAAATGACTTTGCAATAGAAAATGGTAAAATTTTTGTTGCAACAATTGACAAAGGCCTTATGGTAAAAAACGGGGAGTGGAAAACAATATCAAAGTTAGACGACGTTGCCGTAAAATGTATGACAATTTCAAACAATTTTGCAACAGACAACACAATATTTATAGGAACAATAGGCAAAGGCATATTCCGTTCAAATGATGCCGGGGCAACGTTCACAAAGTCAAGCTACGGAATAACGGCTACATCTATCGTTACAGTCGGATTCTCCTCTACATATAGCACAGATGGCACCGTATTCGTAGGAACAAAAAACAACGGCCTATATGAATCAACCGACTTTGGCAAAACATTCAGCTATGTCCCGTCCTTCACGTCTCACTACAGCATTACAAGTATCTGCACGACAAATAACTTCACAGAAACACAAACCGTATATGTAGGAACAGAAGGAGACGGATTATTTTTATCAGGAGATAATGGAAAGACCTTTCAAAAACTAAATGTGCTACCGACACAGTACATCTCTGCTCTTTTTTATACAGATAACAGGACGTTCATTGTAGGAACAGGAAACAATGGAATTTTTACCGCAAAGATCCAGGATAGTTTCTTCACCCAATCAAATAACGGCATTTTACCCTTTGATATGAATATAATAAGCATAGCAGGAAGCGGAGACACAATCTTCATCGGAACAAACGGTGGAGGCCTGTACAAATCAACAAACTACGGCGAAAGCTGGGGCAAAATCGGAGACAGGGATATCCCGCCATACAGCATCTCCGATATCTCACTGTCAAACAATTACGCCTCCGACCATACTCTTGTCGTGGGAACAACAGGATCGGGAATCTTTATCTCAAAAAACGGCGGACTGAATTTCGCAAACATATCTGATGCACTTTTAAAAAACTACATGTGGGTAGACGGGGTACAGCTCTCTCCTAATTTCCCGGCAGACCACATCGTATTTGCAGGTTCCTGGGACGGTGTATATCTCAGCACTAATTCTGGCAATAACTGGAGCAATATCACGGGAAACAAAGATAACAGATACGTGTATAAAGTGTATTTCACCCCTGACTTTCAATACAAAAAGAGCGGGGCACTGTATGTAGCAACTGAATCAGGCGGCCTTTATATCCTGAATCAGAAGGAAAAAACAATCATCGAACTTTGGCCGGACAATTCCTATATGACCGTAAACGGCGTGAACCAGGAAATAGATCCTGGCAGGGGCACTAAACCCGTTATTATCCCGGCATGGGGGAGAACAGTCGTGCCGATCAGAGCAATAGTTGAAGCACTGGGTGGAACAATCAGCTGGGAAGATGAGACAAGAAAAGTCACGATTAATTTTGAAACCACAACAATTGAGCTCTGGATAGACAATCCAAAGGCGAAGGTAAACGGGACAGAAATATGGATAGATGCAGATAATCATAATGTAAAGCCGATTATAGTAAACGATAGAACAATGCTTCCCTTAAGGTTTGTCGCTGAAAATCTCGGTTGTGATGTCGGCTGGGACCCTGATACAAGGACGATAACGATTACATACGGAGGGTAGGAGAAGAAAATGAAAAAAAGAAAAATATTAATATCAATAATTTTAAGTGCCTTACTGATACTTGCTTCCTTTACTCCGCTGATCGGAAGAAGTTTGCCTTACGAAAACGCTCCCGAGCTTATAATAGAAGTTTTTTCAGGAACAACGCCAATCATCAAAGCGATACAAAACGCAAAAGAATCCATATACCTTGAGATATACGGATTTACGCACTTTGGCATTGCAGAAGAATTAGGCAATGCAGAGCTAAGAGGAGTAGACGTCAAAGTAATGATGGAAAAAAGTCCCGTAGGCGCAGATTCAGAAAATTGGGACGTAAAAACCAAGCTTATGCACTACGGAATACCTGTAAAATGGTCTAACCCGGAATATTTCCTCACGCACGCAAAATTTATGGTGATAGACGGGAAAGAAGCAATGGTACTCACGGGGAACTTCACTCACAGCTTTGTTCATAAAAACAGGGAATTTGGCATTATTGTAAAAGATGCTGCAAAAGTAGAAAAGATAAAAGAAATATTCGAAAAAGATTGGAACCGGGAAACATTAACAGAAAACAGCAACCCAGAGATTGTACTGAGCCCGATAGACGGAAGAGAAAAAATAATAAATCTTTTAAACAGCTCGACAAGCTCTATCGATATATGGCAACAGTCAGTGCAGGACGATGAAATAATAGAAACCCTCAAAGCAAAAATTGCAGAAGGCGTAACCGTAAGGATAATTATACCTTCCCTGTACAGGGCAAGTGGCAACTCCACTGCCGTAAGCGAGTTAGGAACGAATAATATCCGCTCGCTCCTGGACCCGTACATCCATGCAAAATTAGTTATCATAGACAAGAAAAGCGCTTACATCGGCTCAAATAACTTCACCTCAACGTCACTGGACCAGAACAGAGAACTCGGCGTCATCGTAGACGACCCGGAAATCTTAAACACGCTTAATATGCTCTTTGAAATAGAATGGAAACAAACAATTGACCCTTACGACTCATAAATAATAACTCAACAAAAAATACATTAAAGCAGGGCATTTGCCCTGCTTTTTTTGTCATTACGCTCTTTCCCCCAATGTGTCATTCCGGGCTTGGT
>DBOM01000002.1:5882-6362 GCA_002299965.1 Caldiserica bacterium UBA646
GGGCTTGGTCCGGAATCTTATCAGAATCTGATAAAGTCAACAAGTAAAGAGACCCTGAAATAAATTCAGGGTGACAGAAAAAGAAAGTCATTGTGTTTTTTACTTGTCATTCCGGACTTGGTCCGGAATCTCCTCTTTGTCTTTTTTTGTCATTGCCCTCTTTCCTGATCTGTCATTGCGCTCTTTTTTTGTCATTGCAAATCTCTCGAAGAAAGATGTGGCAATCTCCGACTTTACTCTTTTGCTTTTTCCCTCGTCATTGCGCTCTTTTCTTTTCCACTGCGAGAACAAATAAATCGGTAGATCGCTCAAAACGGTTAAAATAGTGCCTGGCACAAAATTAACCACTTTTTATCTTTTTAAAGGGAGACTTGAGGAAAATGTGTTCCCTCAAATTAAAAATATTATCCTGGGACTGCCACGTCACCCCACTTCGTTCCATTCCTCGCAGTGACAAAAAAATGTGTCATTCCGGGCTTG
>DBOM01000002.1:6680-8489 GCA_002299965.1 Caldiserica bacterium UBA646
GGAATCTTATCTTTGTTTTTTGTTTTTATTCGTCATTGCGCTCTTTTCTTTGGTATGCATTACACCAAGTCGGAGTGAAACAATCTCTCTTTGTCCTTGTATTCTTTTCTTGTCTTTGCGCTTCTTTCCTTGTCATAAAATTCTTTTAGACTAAAACATCCAATTAATTCTAAAAAATAAATTTGGAGATATAGATGGCGCAGCAAATCTAAAGAAGTTTAAAAACTTATCTTCCAAGGCCTGGCCTTCAATTTCAACAAAAATCCGTCTTACGCTAGCAATAAGCATTTTAAGTCAAAAAGAATGGTTCTAGGCAAAGTGAACTCTCGGACAACTTCCTAATAGTCCCCATAATTTTTCTTTCTGATAGACTCTTTTTTTCATTATTTTTAGCCTAATAAAAGGACAATTAACAAAACACATAATGCTCCCAAAACAAGGCTAATAATGCCTGTTTTTAAATTTTCTTTTATTTGTGCTGCTGGAATCAATTCTTCTACTGAGATATAAGTCATAAAACCTGCTGCAAGTGCAAGTGATGCTCCCAATAAGTCTAATGCTGCTTCTTTAAAAAAATAATAACCAAAAATGAAGCCGAGCAGTTCGAATAATATTGTTCCTGTCGTTATAATAAAAGATTTCATTCTCTTTTTGGTTAATCCATATAACGGAACAATTGTTGCAATATTCTCCGGTATATCCTGCATCGCAATTCCCAGAGCTACCGTAATTCCCAATGCAGGTGATAGAACAAACCCAACACCAATTGCTAATCCTTCCGGTATATTATGCAAAGCCATACCGACCACAAGCATGGTAACGCTTCTTTTAACAGATGGTTTTTCTTTTTTCATTAACTCGGGATTTATATGGGGCAAAATTTTATCAACAATCCACATTATTGCTATTCCAAAAACAAAGGATGTTATTACTAATAAAATTGATGAAATTTTTAAGCTTTCAGGTATCAATTGAAAAAACGATATACCAAGCATCATTGAAGCAGCAAATGCTAAAGAACCATACAAAATATTCTTCTCTGGCTTTTTTATTAATCCAACTATTGAACCTAAAATTTGTCCAATAAAAATTAGAGATACTATCAATAATAAATTATTCATTGTATCGTGCTCTTCTTAAGATTAAGGATATGAATCTCGCAAAAATGCAAAGTCAGCAAAAGCCAATTGGGGTAAATAGAGTAAACCATACCGCAGTATATATTCCTTTTACACTTTTCGTCTTCTTTCTTTCCTATTCCCATAAACCACCTTATAATTTTATACTCTACAATTTTTTATAGTCAAATGAATTTATGAAAAGTTACTATGTCCCCAAAATAAATTTGGAGATATTTGTAAGGGTGATAAAATAAATAGAAGAGGGTTGATAAAATGAATGAAAAAGAACTTAAAAGACTGTTAATTTTAGGAGAAACTGAAACATTAGAGTTTAAAGAAATTCTCTGCGAAGGGTTTTACAAAACTATTGCTGCCTTTGCAAATACCAGAGGCGGTATAATTCTCCTTGGAGTAGATAATAAAAATAAAATTAAAGGCGTAGATTCTTCCTCTAAATTTCTTGAAGAGCTAACCAATAGCATTGTAAACAAACTGTCTCTCTGTCCTGACATAGAAACTATAAACATACAAAGAAGGCGTATTTTAGCATTTAAGGTAATTTACTCGAGCTTTCTTGTCTCCTATAAAAACCGCTACTACGAACGATTTGGAAACACAACCAGAGAAATAAACAAAGGCAAACTCCAAGCCTTGCTTTCTAAAAGTAAGACATGAGATTCATTGACTG